>JBLHLB010000385.1:0-3961 GCA_047618505.1 Planctomycetota bacterium | reverse complement strand
CTTTCCCCGCGCGAGCGCGATCGTCGGGGGGACGAGCATCTACTAGCCGGTCGATTCGACGAAGCCATCGCCGACTTCGACGCGTTCTTGGAAGCGGAGCCCGAGTACGACCCACAACACTGGCGGCGCGGGATCGCGTACTACTACGCGGGTCGGTACGAAGAGGGCGCCGCTCAGTTCGTCCGACATCGCACAGTCAATCCCGATGACGTCGAGAACGCAGCGTGGCACTTCCTCTGCCTAGCACGCGCAACGACCGTCGAGGAAGCGCGTGCGGCGATCCTCCCGGTCGGACCCGATCAGCGCGATCCGATGAGAAGGGTCTATGAGCTGTTCGCGGGCCGTGCGACGCCACAGGACGTGCTCGAAAAAGCATCGTCCTCCCCGCAACGCGACGCAGTCTTCTTTGCGCACCTGTATCTAGGTCTCTACCACGACGCGTTGGGCGAAACGATCAAGGCACGCGAGCACATTGAGCTGGCAGCGACCACACACGGGCGCTCCCACTACATGGGCGGAGTGGCGCGCGTCCACGCGTCATTGCTGCGGAAATAGACCCTAACCAGAGGGATACGGAGCCGCGACATCAGGATGGAGAACGGCGTAAGCTTGATTTGAGTCTTTGGAAAGGGGCCCACTTCAGAAGAGCCTTGTTCCAAGGCCACAGGAGGTTGAACTTGCGGCTGAGTTCTGCCTACTGGTCACTAGGGGGACTTGCGGTGGAAGATTCCGCAGGCTAGGTTCGCATTGTGATCGGTCGCCTAGGAGCGCGGGCGAGGCTTTCGGTAGGGAACAGGGGTGGGCGAACAAGACCATGATTCGAAAACTCACCGAAGCCGAGATTGCAAGCGGACTGGAATCCCTCGTGGACTGGTCATTGGACCAGGGCAAACTGTTCAAGTCCTATCGCTTCCAAGACTTCGCCCAAGCGTTTGCATTCATGACCCAGGTGGCCCAACTGGCAGAGGAGAGCGACCATCACCCAGAATGGTTCAATGTATACGCCACGCTGCGGGTTCACTTGACCACTCACGAAGTCTCAGGTGTCAGCGAGAGAGACTTTGACTTGGCCCGAGCCATGGACCGACTGCAGCCCTAGGCTCCATGGGGAAACGGATACGGAGTCACACCTCCTTGTCGATGAGCAACAAGAGGGCGTGCGACTCCATATCGAGAAACTCCGTAACGAGAAAAGGGCGCCCCACTCCGAAAGAGCAGGGCGCCCAAGAACTCAGAGTGCGGAGAGCTTTAGCTTCCGATCGTCTGACGGATTGCGCTACTCAAGCGTCCATTGGGACTGTAGCCGCCGCTGAACCCTTGCACGGTGAAGGTCATTCCCACCAAGGCAGGGTCGTTGTCTAAGACCAGGCCCGTGGAAACGGGGAACCAAGACTCGACCGACTGCGTGTGGGTGCCGATGGTAGAGAGCAGCTGGCCTCCCCCCAGGTAGAACAGACCGAATTGCGTAGGCAGCCCGACCGGTTGTTTGCCGCTCCACACGACGATGGCATAAATGCCGGGCGAGCTCGCATTGGTGTAATCGATTGCGACGTTGAAGGGTTCGAAGGAGTTGCCGATGTTCGGCCCAACGCCAGAGTCTCCGCCATTGTCGATCAGTATCGGATCAGTCGGGAATTCCGCCGGACAAATCTCGTTGGCCGCTGAGCTGGCGCCGGACCCGTTCAGGACGATGGAATAGGAGCCGGTTCCCGTGGGGGCGGAATTGCCATCCCACACGACCAGGGTGTAAATTCCGTCACTGCTAAGCGTGCGGGAAAGAGTGGCTGTCGTAAGACCAGCAGCCGAAGTAATGAAGGTCCTGTGGGCCCATACAGGGAAACGGCAGGAAGCAAGGAACCCGCAGTCAGATCGGTCACTGTCACTACAGCAGCATCTCCGGTTTCGCCGGCCAAGGTAAATGAGTCCAGGTCTCCTTGGGTGATCGAGTCGAGCTTGGTTATGCCATCAAGAAGCGGTCCACCCTCGTTGGCACCGGGGAGCCTCACGTAGTGAATGTCGTAGGCTCCGGAACCGGTGGGGGCAGAATTACCATCCGCCACTACCAGGCTGTAGGTGCCCGTCATGCCCGCGACGCCAACGATTGCTCCCACGTCGAAGCCAGCGCCGGATGTAACGAAGGTGCCGGATGGATCAAAGAGGGAGAGCACCGGTAGCAATGCTGTTGCATTGACATCGACGAGTCTGATCTGAAAGCCCTCCCCCGCATTCGCGCTGAACGTATAGGAGTCCACTTCCCCGGGTAAGGAGATGTTCCCGCTGACGACACCACCGTTAATCAAGGATTGCGCGGAAGCCGTGTCACTTGCCGCCGGCAGCAAGAGGAGTAGACTCGAAAAGACAAGAAGGCGCCGGCTGCCGAGGATGAGCGTGCGTAGAGGGGCTAGGGAGCCTGCGAGCGAGAAGCGGGAAGGGATTTGAGATCCATGGGAAATCGTGAATCAGGACCACGCGACCCGAAAGCCGAGGCGGGGGCGAGCGCAAGGGCGAGCCGCGTTCACGCGACTGACGAGCGGCTGAGTTGACAGCCGAGCGACACCCTGCGCTCGCTCCGAACACCGCCCTAGCCCTGGGCCGCGCGCCCGAGGGCAACGTCCAGCTCGGCGTAGCGCCGTTCGACGCCGGCGTGCTCGTGGACGTGACTCCAGGTCACGCGCCCGTTAACGACGAGGAACCAGCCCGACATGACCAGCGGGTCCCCAACCGGCTTGCCGACGCCGAAGCGCCGCGCCTTGAGGCCGGCTAAGAGCGCTCGTGGCCCGAACAACTGGCCCAGGCGCCCGCGGCCAAGGCCGAAGGCGCGGTAGAGCTCTTGATCCGCAGCGGAGACGGCACGCGCCTCCGGCCAGCGCTCCCCAAGGAAGGCGTCCCCCTCGGCGGGGGTGCCCAGGTGCACCAGGAGCAGCTGCGGCAGGTTGCCCCGCCGCGCGCGCTCCTGGAGTTCCTCGAGGTCACGCCGGCAGAACGTTCACCCGAAGTGCCGCAGGAAGACGACGAGGGTGGGCGCGCCGGCAAGCTGGTCGCCGAGGGTCGCGCCCGCGAGATTGCGGCCTGTGACGGGAGAGTTGAGCAGTTGGCTGGAGAGGGTCTGCATGTTGAGGTGGGGATAGCGAGGTGGGAATAGCGAGGTGGGGTTCCCGGTGGATGTCCGGGTGGTGTGCGACTCCGTATCGAGGGCACCGACGCAGCATTTGACTATCACCTGGACCCGAAAGCGATCGCAGGCATTGCGCAGCGTTAGCGCCCCGCCACGGAGCCCTAGCGCGAAGCGCGATCAAGCACCGACAACCAGGTCGATCGCATTCGAAAGTGCGAAGGGCTGCACGCCGCCGAAGTGGATCCCTTGAACGGAGATGCCAATGCCGCAGAAGCTGATGTCGGTCGGAACAGGCAGATTCCAGCTGGCGACAGGTCCCGGGAGCAGGGGTTGCCCAAAGAGTTCGCCCGAAGGATCGGTGACGTTGACCAAAAGAAACTGCCCGCCGCTCAGGGGTAAGCTGAGACCCGAGCCGTAGGCGACGATGCCTCCCAGGCTATGGCCTGTCGTTCCCGCAAGATCTAGGTCGAGCATCAGGGTCGAACCCTGAACCGGCAAGCTTTGGGCCGTGAGGCTTGCGGGGTTGGCGCCCCCATTGCGTGACTGGGTGGTGGCTGGACTCCAAAGGTATTCATAGGCGGCGCCCTTCGAGTTTTCCGTGCGCGCCCCCACCAAGACCCGGGTGCCTTCAACAGCCACGCCGTATCCGAAGCTGTCCCCATTTACCGACGCTGGGCTTTCCAGGGACTGGGCTTCATCCCAACTACCGCTGGTTGAACGTGTAAACGCGAGCACGCGTCCGGGGTTGGAGCCGTCCACTGAATGGGCGCCTACAAAGGCCAGGTTTCCGTCCACCGACACGGAGAGACCGGCTCGGTCCTTGTCCAATGGACTGGAAGCGATCAA
>JBLHLB010000384.1:0-3980 GCA_047618505.1 Planctomycetota bacterium | reverse complement strand
GGACGATCATCCGTGCCCCCCGCCTCTGTACCTCATCTCTTGTACCTAGTTTCTTGTACCTAGTTTCTTGTACCTAGTCCTCGAGCAACAGCAACTCGACCTTGCGGAACTCGAGGGGATGACTCTCCGACTGCAGGGAGATGTAGCCGCCCTCCAACATCAAAGGGGCGCCTGCTTCGATCAAGGCCTTGGCGTCGCTGTCGTTCGGGTCGAGCTGCGGCTGGTTGTATTCCAGCACGACTTTGCCATCCATCCAGTGGCGAATGACCTCATTGCCGCGCACTTCGAGCTCCAGCGTCACCCACTGATCGCCGTGGTAGGTCAGGGAAGTCGAGTTCGTGCAGTGGCGAGTCACTAACTCTTCGTTCATGACCACGTTGGTGCCCGGAGTGCAGAGGTTGCCCGTGGCGCGTTCGCCTTCTCCGCCACCGCCGAGCATCTGGGCTTCGATCGAAGCCGGAAATTCCTGGTCCAAACTCATGCTCGCGGGGTCCTGGCAGTGCAGCATCACACCGCTGTTGCGAAAGGCCCAACCCGCTCCGCCCTGGGCCTGGTCGCCGAGGAAGCGGTACTCCACGCGCAATCGATAGTTCGACAGGGAGTCCTTCCAGAAGATGTGGCCGTACTGACCGCCGAACTCCCCGTAACCCTCGTACCCGATCTTCATCACGCCGTCCTCCACGCGGAAGGTGTCGGCGAAGTTTTCGCCCAATTCGTGGTGCGTGATCTTGGGCGTCCAACCATCGAGGTCGACGCCATTGAAAAGCTGCACCCACTGGGGTCCGGCGTCTTCTTCGGTCGCGGCCTCCTCCTGCACGTCCACCTCCATTTCGGTAGTGCAGGCGGAAAGGGCGAACGAGGCGAGGAACAACGCGGCGCTGGCGCGGGTGAAGTGGATCTGCATGGGGCGAGGGTACCCGCTCGCGCCGTCGATCCTTAGGGCTAACCCAGGTGCTCCAAAATGTGCAGGTAGTCGCTCTCTGTCATGGTTTGCGGGCAGGAGGTGTTGGAGCCGTTGGCCACGCTGCGGCGGGTGATGTCGCCGTAGGCATCGCGCGGAATGCCAAGCGAGGAGAACTGCGGGATCTCGACGGCGCTTCCCAGGGCTTCCACGCGTTCCACAAAGGACGCGGCTGCCTCGGCCTCTGCTGCTCCGTCGGTGATCTTCGGCCGGCCGGCAACAAGACCCTCGAAGCGGGCTAGGGGTGCCGTTGAACTCTGCAGCTGATAGCGTAATACAGGCCCCAGGAGGATGGCATTGGCTAAACCGTGTGGAACGTCAAAGAGCCCGCCGAGGGTCTCCGAGAGGCAGTGCACAGCGCCCACGTCGGAGTTCCCAAAGGACACGCCCGCCAGGGTCGAGGCGCAGGCGATGTGATCGCGTGCCTCCGGGTCCCCCGCGCTATCCGCCACCGCACGTTCCAGGTAGCCGAAGATGCGTTGCACCGCCTGGTCCGAGAGGGCGTCGGAAATGGGATTCGCGCACTTGCCCGTGGAGGCCTCGATGGCGTGGGTGAGAGCGTCCATGCTTGTGCTGGCCAGCAGCGGCGGCGGCAGCTTTGCGATCAGCTCTGCGTCCACAAGGGCGAAGTCGGGGAACATACCCAGACCCTTCACGCTGACCTTTGAAGCGGCGTCTTCGGAGGTCACAACGGCCACCCAGGTGACCTCCGATCCGGTACCGCAGGTCGTCGGCACGGCGATGAAGGGCAGGGGCTCCTTGGCAATGCGATCCTTGCCCACGTAGTCGAGCAGGGAGCCGCCGTTGGTTGCGAGCATGGCCGCCGCCTTGGCCGCATCTAGGACGCTGCCACCGCCGATGCCGATCAGCATTTGACTGTTCTGTTCGCGAGCGAGTTCCGCGATGCGCTCAACCGTGGAAGTACGCGGGTTGCTTTCGACCTTGGAGTACACCTCGCAGCTCGCGCCGGATGCCTCGATAGCGGCCTGTGCCCCACGGCAGAAGTCGGTTTGGGAGAGGTACTCGTCTGTCACCAGGAGGACGCGCTGGCTCCCCAGCTGTTGCACCAACTCCGGCAGCCGTGCCAGGCAACCGGGCTCGATCGAGACGTGTGTCGGTAGGCGGAAGAGATTCATGGGGAGCGTCCGGAAAAGAGGGCCGGGCAGCAGCGTAGCCGAGGAGGTGTCAGCAGGGCGCGGCCGGGCTCGCTATAACTTACCTCGCCCGGGGTGGCGGCCGACCCACGCTGGCGAGCCCATCCGTGGTTCCCTTGGTACCCCATTACAAATCCTGGATCCTGATCTACCACGTCATTCACCACCGGGGTCAACCGACTGTTTACCTGCGTCTGTTGGACGTTCCGGTGCCGGCGACCTACGGTAGTTCGGCGGACGAGCTGTGGCACGAAACGACAGGGTGTCCGAGCCTCCCCCTTTTCCCGACTCTCCACGACAGACACATCCCATGACCTTCTCAACCACTCAATTCAAGGACATCGATCCGGTCGCGCCGGAGATGGAAACCCTGGGACTTCTGACCGAGGGGTTCATGGTGGGGCTGCAGGCCGCGAACTCCCTGGAGGAATGTCGGCCGTTCCTGCGGCATTGGGACGAGGTGCGGAACAGCGTGGAGTCCTACGGAGCCATGGTCGAGTTGCACTTCTATCAGGACACGACCAATGCCGACTACAAGGCTGCCCAGGATGCCTGGGACAAGAAGAAGCCGCGCTGGACGGAGTTGGAAGTGCAGCTCAAGCGCCTGCTCTTGGCGCACCCGCTGCGGAAGGAATTGGAGAAGGAACTCGGGGCCCAGGCCTTTGCCCTGTGGGAGTCAGAGGCCCTCGCTTTCGACTCGGCCCTGAAGGAAGACCTGACGACGGAGTCGGGCTTGGAGGCCAACTTCACCGAGCTGCACGCGTCGGCGGAAATCGAGTTCCAGGGCGAGACCTACAACCTCTCGACGATCACCAAGGTGACCCAGGACGCCGACCGCGACGTGCGGCACGGGGCGGAGAGCGCCATGTGGGATTGGTATGCGGCCCACGGGCATGTCTACGACGATCTCTTTGACTCGATGGTCAAGCTGCGCCACGGCATGGCGCGCAAGTTGGGCATGCAGGACTTCGTGGAAATGGGCTACCGGCGCATGAGCCGGGTGGACTACGACCGTGCCGATGTGGAGCGCTTCCGAGCATCCATCGTGGCCGATGTGGTGCCCCTTGCGAATGAACTGATGACCCGCAAGGCTGGCGCCCTTGGCGTGGATCAAGTCATGGCCTGGGACGAGGTTGTGCATGACAAGCTAGGCAACCCCAAGCCCCAGGGCGACCGCGCCTGGATGGTGGACCGGGCGCGGGACATGTTCGACAAGATGGGCTGCGGCCTGGACGAGTTCTTCAAGCTCATGGCTGACGGTGGCTTCCTCGACCTGGACGTGCGCAAGGGCAAGTCAGGCGGCGGCTTCTGCACCGCCTTCCCGACCGAGGGCATGCCCTTTATCTTCGCGAACTTCAACGGCACCAAGGGCGACGTTGAAGTTCTGACCCACGAGATAGGGCACGCCTTCCAGTGCTTCAACTCGCGCGAGCTGTACCCCTGCGATTACCACTGGCCGACCTACGAGTCCTGCGAAGTGCACTCGATGGGTTTGGAGTTCCTGACCTATCCGGAGATGGAGCGTTTCTTCGGAGACGAGGCGGATCGCTTCCGGCGCGTGCACATGACCGAGGCGATCACCTTCTTGCCCTATGGCGCGGCGGTGGATCACTTCCAGCACCTGATCTATTCCAAGCCCGATGCTAGCCCCGCCGAGCGCCACGATATGTGGTTGGAGATGGAGCGCACCTACATGCCCTGGCGCCAGTGGGGCGACCTGGCCTATGCGCGCAAGGGCGGTCGCTGGCAGCGCCAAAGCCACATCTACACCAGCCCGTTCTACTACATCGATTACGTCCTGGCGCAGACCTGCGCCCTGCAACTTTGGGACGCGGCTGAGCAGGATCGGGCGGCGGCGATGCGCT
>JBLHLB010000383.1:0-4017 GCA_047618505.1 Planctomycetota bacterium | reverse complement strand
AAGGGGTTGCTACTCAGGTGGAGTTGACCTGGCGCAGCGATCCCGCGCGTTCTCGGGCGAACTGGCTGACGGGTCGAGGTGGCGTTGTGCTGGTCGCTTCGGCAGAGGGCGGGCCCTTCCCGATCGCTGGCATCAAAGTGGGCAGCGTGGTTCTCTCCCTGGAAGGGGAGCCCATGCGCTCTGCCCGCGGATTAGTCCGCGCCCTCCAGGCCACCGACCCAGGGGAACGTGTGAAGGTTGAATTCCTAGCGCCGGGCTCGGACGAGCCCAAACGAGCCAGCGTGGATCTCTTTGCACCCTCACGGCGGATCACCGAGGCCAGTTTGCCAATTCTCGCGGGTTACCACAGTACCGTCGACGGTGAGAGCAAGGGCTTCTACCTCTTGGACCTCTACGTGATCTCGCTCTTGCGATATCGCCGTGATGGCGCGGAGCGAGAGCTACGCATCCTGCGATTCATTAGCTTTTCCAGTGAAGCCGGCGAGCTCATGGAGGTCAGCCGGTGAGGGGTCGCGAGCGCGTTGTCATCTCAGGCACAGGAGCATCCACGGCGTTGCTACTCTGGGTGCTGTCCACAGGTGCTCCGACCTACGCGGAGGGCTCTGGTCAGGGCGGAAACGAAGTCTTCTACGTTGATGCCACCCTGGACTTCGACGGCGATGTCTTGGACTGGCGCTTCGTCGATTTGGTGGGAGATACCGGGGAAGAACTTGTGGTCGTCGTGGGGCTCGATGGCGGCGAGCGTGAATTGCGCGTGCACACCTTGGAGCGCGGAACCATTGCGCGCGAAGCATTGCATGCTGTTCCCCTGCTGAAGGACATCCTGGCCTGGGGCATCGGGGATGTGCGCCCTGAGCTCGGGCCCGAGCTTCTGCTGATGACGCCCGGCGGGGTTTGGAGCTACTCCCTTGAGCATGCGGGCTATCGCGACAACGTTCTTCCGCTGGTGCGGGCAGACTTGATCTATGACCTGCCGGATCCCCGCGAAGTGGCGTACTGGGAATACGTCCTTCCGAGTGCGGGAGGCGATTTGGTCTTGGTTCCCGAACGAGACGGCATCTCGCTTTGGGGGCCGACAGCTGGAGCCGCCCCCAGTACGCCCTATGGCCGCAGGGCGGTCTTCGGCGAGCTGGTCGAAACTACAAGGCTCGCAGCCGGTGCGGAGGATCCCGACCTGCAGATTGGCGAGGGTTCTGCTGACAGCAGCACTAGCGTCACCATCGGCGGCGATGGTACGACCGTGGAAAACGAGTTCAGCTCGCTCTTCATCGACGAGAACCTGAGGGCAGGTGCCGAGTTGTTCTCGGTGTCTTTCAGCTATGACGCCCCAGCCCTAGTCGATCTCGACGGTGACGGAAGTCTGGATCTTCTGCGCTTGACCAGTGCTTCCTTGATCGTTCACCGTGGCGGAAAGGACGGCCCGGCAACGCCCCCTACAAGGACGGAGCCCTTGCCTGATGACCTTAAAGAGGAGGACGGCGAATCCCTCAAGTGGAACCTGGTCGACCTGGATGGGGATGGCGATCTGGACCTATTGGCCCAGGCGGTTCCAGAGGTAGATGGCTTGGAGAACGCCCTCAATCGCATCCTTATCTATCGATTCGACGGCACGACGCTGTTGCGCGAAAAACCCGACCAAATCCTCCGGGTGGAAGCAGGAGACCTGGGGATCAGTGTTGTGGATGTTGATGGCGACGGTCGCGTGGACCTTGCCATGCGCAAGTTTATGCTGCCTTCCCTGGTGGGCGTGGTCACCGGGCTAGAGTTCGAAATCAGCACCATCGTCTTCCTTGGCGAGCGCAAGGGCTTCGCACGTCGCCCCTTCCTAAAGGATGTGGATACCTTCGATGAGGAGGGGTTTGCCGACGTCTTCGCCGTGCGTAACATCGTCGGTGATTGCGATGGTGATGGCATTGCAGACCTCGTGGAGATGGACCTGAACGGTGCCATATCCATCCGACGTTTGCGCCGGGAGTCGTCCTTCTTCGGAGGCGCTGAATGGAGCATCGATGACTCGGCTTGGAAGACCTTCAAGCCATCGGGCGAACTGCGCGACGTGGTAACGGAGGATTTGAACGGAGACGGATTCCCTGACATCGGTTGTGCAGGCGAAGGCCGCCTGTCCCTCTTTCTTTCCACGCGGGGGCAGGGTCAATGAAGCTCCTGATGACTTGTCTTGTGCTGCTGTCGAACTGCCCCCTTGGTCAAGCTGGGAGTGGAGCTGCCCCGGGGTTTGTCGAGTCCCTACAGCGAATTCCAAAAGAAGGAGCGAGTTTGGCCCTACGCGACTTTAGCGGGAACGGCGTGCGCGAATTAGCGCGCATCGGCCCCGCTGGCATCGATCTGTTCCGCCTTGGGACGGATGGGCTCTTCAACGTAGATAATGGTGCGCTGCCCTCGACCCACCTGAATTGGCCTGCGGGTCGCGTCGGCTGGGACCTCGTCGATCTCGGGGCCGATGGATCCGTTGACGTCTTGCTGCTACTGGAAAGCGGGGAAGTGCGCGTGCACCGCCTCGTGAACGCTGATCCGGAAGGGATCGACGCTGTAGAGTTCGATGAGGGCGAGAAGCTCCTCCAGGACCGCGTCTTCCTTCCCCATGGCGTCAATCGTGTGCGTTTCGTGCGCGACGTAGACGGCGATGGGAGGCAGGACCTGGTGCTTCCCGGTCCAGGATCCCACCGCATTTTCTTGGCGCGCGACGGTGGTTGGAGCACGCCGATCGAAGTGGCCTACGATCTGAGGACGAGTCTCCTGGTGGGCGAGGCCCCGAGCCTGCACGCCAGCTTCGGCCAGGATGTGCGCGTGCCCTGGTTCCACCTGGAAGACGTTGACGGTGATGGGCACGCCGACCTCGTGGCCGAGACCGATGATCGCATCGCGTTCCACCTTGACTTGAATTCCCTCTCCTCTGAACCAACTTGGGTCTTGTCCCTTGAGGACTTGCGGGCTGAGCTGCCCACCAAGGATGGCTTTGACTTCGACAACCTATTCTCGATTTTGGATGACCGTGTCACCTGGGAGATTGCGGACCTGGACGGGGAGGCGCCCCTCGACTTGCTCGTGATGCTCGGTCCGAAGTTGCGTGTGTATCTCGGCGGGTCACGGACCGGACCGCTGGGGACTCCAGATCAGGTGCTGAAGTCCAGCGGCAATGTGCTCTGGAGTTTTCTGCGCCAAGTGGAGGGCGACGAATCCCTCGATCTCCAGATTGCCCGAAGCAAGAATATCTCCGTGGGGCGCGTGCTGCGTTCCTTGATCCTGCCCAGCTCCCTTTCGTTCGATCTCTACACCTATCGCAACGAGGGCGGCTCCTTCAGCCGCAAGCCCACGCGCAGGAACAGCCTCATTGTTGAAGTTCCGCGCTTGCTTACCCTGATCAACGACTCCGACTCCATCGATGATGCCGTAGCGGAGCAGATGGACATCCAGGCGGTTCGCCTCCCCCGGAGAGCTGGTTCCACTGGCAAGAGCGACGGCGTCGTGGATATCCAGGGGGAAGAGATGGTGATCACTTTGGATTGCGCGCCGGATTCGATCCCCTTGGAGGACCTGCTAGCCGAGGGCTTCGATCCTGAGGCGTGGGCGGAGAGCTTCTTCCTTGAGGACTTCGACCGGCGCGGTGATGGTGCTGAACGCGTGATCGATATTGGCGACCTCCTAGATGAGGACTTCTCCCCGAGTGCCATACTGCGCGCCGCATGTGAAGGTCACGACCCAAGCTTGCGCATTCCCCTGGCCTTCCGTGGGGAGCAATTCGATGCGTTCCTAACCACTGACATTGATGGCGATGGCCAGATCGATGTGGTCGTTGTGGGGGAGTCTGATGACGAGTGGATCGTGCAGTACCTACTGCTCCGAAACCTTGGTGATCGCTGAGAGGATCGCCTACCCAGTGAACCCCGCGCCTTCCAGATATGGCGGGAGTTGACCCTCAAGTCCTAGACTACGTAGCGAATCTCGTCGTTCTGCAGCAGGCTGTGGTAGATCGCATGGCGTTCTTCCTCGCTGTTGACG
>JBLHLB010000382.1:0-4025 GCA_047618505.1 Planctomycetota bacterium | reverse complement strand
ACAACATCCTTCAATTACGCCCAGGCCTCTCGCCCCACGCTCCCTTTACGGTCAGTCCAGGGCTGTTGCGGAGTTGCGCCGCCTACGCCAACTCGCGCGAACTCGCCGTTCAGGTTCACTGGGCGGAATCCGAGGAGGAGCGCCTCTGGTTGCTCCAGGGCGAGGGACCTTTCGCGGGACCCTTGGGGAATTCACCGCGTCAAAGCGGGTTGCAGCTCCTTGATCAAGCAGGTCTCCTGGGGAGACGCACGTCTCTGGTGCACGCCAATCTTCCCGAGTCCGGCGACCACGAACGTGTGGCCTCCTCCGGCGCGAGCATCGTGCATTGCCCCGGAACCCACGCCTTCTTTGGTCGTGATCCATTTCAATGGCAGGACTGGCTGAAACTCTCCGTTCCCCTTGCCCTGGGGACCGACAGCCTGGCCAGCAATGCGGACCTCGACCTCCGCCGCGAGATGTCTTTGGCGCGAGGTGCGGCACCGGACCTCGACCCCGAGGTCCTTTGGAAGGCAGCCACCGAAGGTGGAGCGCGCGCCCTTTGTTTGGAGACCGAGGTCGGCGCCCTAGCACCGGGCTTGCGCGCGGACTTTGCCCTCTTTGATCTTGGAGGTGATCTACCTAGTGGTACGCCCAGCGCGCAATACCGCTCCCTCTTGGAGAGCTTGACCTCCGGAGAAGGAAATTGTCGCGGAGTTCCCGCGGCAGCCTCAGTGTCAAGGCCGTGACATCGCCCCTGCTTCCTGGTGGGAGCGTTGTTTCTGCAGGCACTGGGGGCTCCATGGTCCCATATCGGCCGGCAGCCCCTACAATCAATGCAGTTCCCTGGAAGCGGGGCAGCACAACGGGGCGCAGATCGTCCGATCGTTTCATGACGGATATCCATCCCAAACCGACCGAGGCCCAGGCCGGCGCGCTTGAGCTCCTACGGGCTTCCTCATCATTCCTGCTCGTTGGGCACATGCGTCCCGATGGGGATTGCATTGGTGCCCAGGTGGCCCTGGCGCGCGTGCTGATTGCCATGGGGAAGAGCGTGGCGATTATGAACCCGGATAGCCCGGATGCGATTTTTGGTCGGATCACTGAGGGCTTGGGCTTTGCTGCACACGTACCTGGCTCCGGGGTTCCGGAGCACGATGTGTGCGTGCTCCTGGACATCAATGACCTGTCACGCTGTGGTTCGATGGAGGCGCCTCTTCTTGAGGCGGCCTCGCCCAAACTTGTGGTCGATCACCATGTGGCCCATGGCGGCGAATGGTGGGATGCGGCTTTCATCGATGTGACCGCCTCCGCCACGGGCGTGTTAGTGGCTCGGGTTGCGGCGGCCCTTGGGGTCGAACTAGATCCACTGGCCGCAGAGGCCGTATTCACTGCCGTGGTTACGGACACCGGCTGGTTGAAGTACTCGAACACCGACGAGGAAACGGTCTCGTTGGTCGCGCAACTCGTATCCCTAGGCGTCGTCCCAAGTGAGGTGTACGACGGCCTTTACCAGCGTAATGCCCCCGAACTGCCCCATGCGATCGCAGCCGTGCTCAGCCACCTGAAGTATCACTGCAGGGGTCGCTTGGCAGTTGTTGAGCACCCACTTGCGTCCATCCCAGGAGCGTTTCTGGGGGATGCGGACCCGGTCCTGGATGTGGTCCGGGCCGTGGCTGGCGTGGAGGTCGTGCTCTACCTCCGGGAGCTCGAAAATGGCAACTGTAAATTGTCCGCACGCAGCAAGACGGAATTCGACGTCAACGCTCTGGCGCGACAATTTGGCGGGGGAGGTCACAGAAAAGCCTCTGGAGCGACAATACCTGGCACTCTTCCCGATGTAGGCTTGCGGATAACGAAGGCTGCTGCCCGTATGCTGGGGGAGAGCGGGCCCCCTCAGACCGATGGGGCCGGTGCTGCCTAACGTGTGCCCATGAAGATCGCCGTCATCTCAGACCTGCATTCGAACCGCGAAGCCCTTAACGCAGTCTTTGCGGACATCGACAGCCGGGACGTCGAGGCCGTCGTCTGCCTCGGCGACGTGGTCGGCTACGGGCCCGAGCCGGACTACTGTGTGGATCTGGTGCGCAAGCGCACTAGCTGGTGCCTGATGGGCAACCACGACGAAGCTCTTTTCCGAGACGTCTCCGACTTCAATCCCCATGCGCGCGGCGCGATCGAATTCACCCGCCGGGAAATGGAGCCACATTGGTACAGCTCCAGCGAGAAAAAGGCGCGCTGGAAGTGGATCAAGAATCTGCCCATCCGCAAGAAAGAGGGTCGCTTCCTCTTCGTGCACGGTTCGCCGCGGGATCCCGTACGCGAGTATGTGCTGCAAACGGATGGCATTCTGAACCCAGAGAAATTGCGCTCCATCTTCGCCGGCGTTGACAGCATTGGCGTCGCTGGTCACACGCACCAACCCGGCGTGCACGACGAGGACCTGCGCTTCCATGGCCTCGAAGGTCGCAAGGAATTCTCCTTCGACTTGCCCCCTGACAAGAAGTTCTTCATCAACGTGGGTTCTACCGGACAACCGCGCGATGGGGATTGGCGTGCGTGTTACGCCGTGCTTGAGGACGAGCGTGTTACCTGGTACCGCGTCGAGTACGACTACCAGACCACAATGAACAAGATACTCGCCACCGGGGAACTCTCTGAGATTCTTGCGCGCCGATTGGCTGTCGGTAAGTAAGGCTGCGGCGCGAATGAAGGTTCCGCGCGAGGCGTCAATTCCAGGGCATCAAGTCGCGCAACACGTGCCGGAAGATTTCCGGGTTCTTGCCCAATCGCCGCGTGCTGTAGGCGCGCCATTCGGGGCCGTAGGGAACATAGACACGCACGGGGTGCCCGCTGTCTTTCCAGGTATTCCAAAGAGCCTCTTGCACGCCGAGCAGCACTTGGAATTCGTAGTTCTCGTGACTGAGCCCTAGCTCCTTCACCAAGGCGATCAATTTAGCGCCCATGGGGCCGTCGTGTGTCGCAAACGAAACGCGCGCGCCGTTCTCAAGGAGCAGTCGACTGAGGAGCAGGAACTGTTCACGGATAGGCACCGGCGTTATATGGGCGACATTTGCGGGCTCCAGGTAGATGCCTTTCACCATGCGCACCGATAGGGGGCGATCCGCGTTAGGTCCATGCAGCAGGCCTTCGATATCCGCCTTGGTGCGAAACAGGCGCGATTGCAGAACGACGCCAACGGAGTCGAATTCGCCCCGCAGTGTTTCGAAGATCCGCAGCGTCGCGTCCGTGGTTGTATGGTCCTCCATTTCGACCCGCACGAATTGACCGCGTTCGCCGCAGAACTGGATCATTTCGCGGTAGTTCTCGAGGCACAGTTGTTCGGAGATACGTAGGCCCAAATGCGTCGGCTTGATTGAGACGTAGGCATCCAAACCTGCGGCTTGGATAGACGTCGCCACTTCGCGGTAGTCATCCACGACTGCTTTGGCGGCGGCAGCGTCCTCGACGTCTTCTCCCAGGAGGTCAACAATCCCCGTGTGACCGCGCTGCTGCAGTTGCGTGAGCTCCGCGATCGCCTCCCCCAGGGTCTCCCCGGCGATATAGCGCGAGGCGAGGGAGCGCATGATGGGGCGCGGAACGAGGGGAATGGCAGCGATAGCAATGCGGTCGAATAGTCCCATAGCGTCGAGAGCCTACGATTCCGTGGCCGGTGCCGCCACGGAGACCAGGGCCTGTTTGTTTTGAGACTCCCCTGGGCTAGCCGGGTTGGCGCTTGGTTGCCGCCGGGGGTAATCTCAGGAGTCGCCCCAGGAGTCGTCTCAGTCCCGAGCGGGCCCCGGCCTTTCACCAGACTTGAATACCAATCACAGCCACCGGCCGAGCCCCGGACATCAGCCCCCCGGCGACCCCTCCCTGGCACGTGTCGTCCTGGTGACGCATCCCGCCGAGGGCGCCCAGGAATTCGCGCAGGCCATCGTCGGCGCTCGTCTGGCGGCTTGTGTGAACCTGCTGCCAGCCACCAGCGTCTATCGCTGGGAAGGGGTCGTCGAAGCCGCAGAGGAGGTCCTTCTGGTGATCAAGACCAG
>JBLHLB010000381.1:0-4032 GCA_047618505.1 Planctomycetota bacterium | reverse complement strand
AATTGAAGGTCACCCGGACAACATCACTGCCTCCCTCTTCGGCGGTTTGACCCTCTGCCATCCGACTGCCGGCGACGACGCGAAACCGCTCCTCGTGCAGGGTTCGGTCCATGGAGACTTGGAGTTTGCGGTCGCCTGGCCGGATACCCAGCTGTCCACGGAAGCTGCCCGAGCAGTCCTTCCAAAGACCGTTTCTTTTTCCGATGCGATCGAGAATCCGCGCCGGTTGACCCTACTCCTTGAGGGATTACGCCAGTGCGACCCTCAGTTGATCCGCGCAGGACTAGAGGATCGACTGCACGAACGCTATCGACTCCCCCTCATTCCAGGGGCTGAGGAAGCACTGGATGCGGCCCGAGAGGCTGGCGCCTTCGGGGCCTGCATCAGTGGCAGCGGCAGCTCCCTTGTCGCCATCGGCGCCCGGGGAACGATGGAACCGGTGGCCTCTGCCATGGGCCTGGCCCTCGGAGATGCCAACGAGAACGCCCATGCCCGGGTCTGCCAGATCGTGCGCGATGCACCAGAAGTCACGGCCATAAACCCCTGAGGGGGGCGCTTTAGTCCTTGGCGTAGCCGTGCCGGTAGCCGCCCACCGGAGTCTGCATCTCCTGGGGGGAAGAGGCGCGTTGGGCTGTGCGCACGGCCCGTGCAGCAGTCTTTGTCGAGACACCTAGCACATTGTCCAAGAATGCACGAAGACCCGCAGGCGGCACGCAGAAACGCCGCAAACCAGCCCCCACAAGCAACGGCACGTTGGCTGGTTGCGTGGACGTCACTCCGAATACCGAGAGCTCGCGCCCCTGGTCTTCAGCCACCGACACCACCTTGCTAAGGGCGCGCAGGACGACAGGGTGCAGGACTTCAAAGGTTTCTATGGCGTCCGGGCGGTCACGGTCTGTGGCCAGAAGATACTGCTGCATCGCGTCGAGATTCAGCATCAGGAAGTCAGCCTCCAAGGCCAAGTCGCGCACTCCCAGGAGTGCGGCCGGAGTCTCGAGAACGACACCCACGGGCACGACCTCAATGAAGTCATCGCCGGCGCGGCGCATCTCTAGGCGCTCTTCAAAGAGCACTTCCTTGAGTCGTCTCAGTTCGCCGCAGTCGATCACTCCTGGAATTGCCAAGCGGATCTGCGCGTCATGCCCGGCCATCAGAAGAGCCTGCAATTGGCGCCGCAACACGCGCTGATTCGAAAGCAAAGCCCGCACACCGAAGCGACCCAGGGCCGGGTTCTTTTCGCGTTCCGGATGCAGGTAGCTCAGCCCCAGGCTCGCGTCCGTATTCAACAGCCGAAAGGTCACTGTTCCGCCGCGAGCCGCGCTGACCACGGCACTGTAGTGATTCAACAGGGCCTCACGCGAGGGTTGCTGATCCTCCACCAGATAGAGCAGCTCCGTCCGATAGAGGCCTACAGTGTTCGCCCCAAGGGACGCGCCCTCCTCCACATCCGGCAGGTTTCCGCAGCTCGAGAGCACCTCGAGCTCTGCTCCGTCACGGGTACGCCGAGGGCGCAAGGCCCACTCCGGTGCCTCCTTGCCCTTGGGCACGTTCTTCTCTTCCTGCACGCTCTCGGTGTACTGCGCCCGCACCATTGCATCCGGCTCCACACGCAGGATGCCTTCGGTTGCATCGAGGATCAGGAAGTCGCCCTCTTTGACCTCCTCAATCAGGTTCTCGATGCCCGTGATCGTCGGGATGCGCATGGAGCGCGCGAAGATCGCCGCGTGGCTCGTCAATCCACCCTCGCGCGTTGCGATCCCGCGCACGCGCTCATTGGAAAGGTCAAACATGTCCACGATGGACAGCTCGCGCGCTACAAGGATGTAATCGCCCGCAGGCATTTCCCCCGCCCGCCCTGCGGCCTCACGCTCGAGGTTCCGAAGGACTCGAATGCCGACGTCCCGCAGGTCGACGGCGCCCTGCCGCAATCGCTCATCGCGCACTAGGCGGAAGATGCGATCGAAATCCGAGACGACCTTCGCGATGGCCGCCTCAAGACGCATCTGCTCCTCAAGGATCAGGTTCTCCACATCGGCGATGAAGACCGAATCCTTCAGGTAGGCCAAGTGGGTGTCGAGAATGCGCGCATCTGATTCCTGCACGCGTCCCTCAAGGCGCGCACGCAGGTCCATCAGCTGCTGACGCGATTGATCCAAGGCTCGACGCAGCCGATTCAGCTCATGGTCCACCTCATCCAAGGGGACACGCTCGGCCGCCGCTCGCTGGAGGTCGTAGTCCTTGCGGTGGGCAATTCCAAGGACAAGGCCCGGTGCCACGGTCGCGCCGCGCAGAACCTTGCCGGAACTGGGCTTCGCTTGGGGCGCCTCCGGGGTTTGACCATCGGGGTCAGCGGCGGGCTCGGGTTGCGATTCCCCTCGCAGCTCCTTCACGGGCTCTTCGCCCTGGACTTCAAACTCCTCAGTCATGGGCGCAATACTAGCGAGCCCAGCCCTCCAATCGGAACGCCGATGGACTGATCCCGCGGCGAAAAGCGTCGCATCTCAGGTCTTCTGCCGCCCTTTGGACCAACAGTGCTCATAGGAGGCCAGAAAGTGCTCGACCAGGCCCTGGTGGCGGAAGCACAGGAGCATGAAAGTCTCGGCGTCGGGCCGCGAGATTGAGAGCAGCGCGCTGCTCCCATCGATGATCACCATCTTGGAGGGCAGGAGCTCAACCTCGCGGATCTCCGTGGCCAGGGATAGGAATCCGTCGTTCTCGTCCTTCGAGACCTCGATCGATTCCAGATAGCCATGCTCCAGAAGGCAGCGCAGCTTGACGCCCCCCTGGGTGCTCCGGCGGATCGCGTCACTCACATTGGGCGCGGATATCTGGGGTAGCTTGCCGCAGTAATCGATGCTCTCTTTCGCAGCACCGAGGCGATCCGCAAGGATTGCCAGGACCTGGCCGATGCCCTTTACGATTTCGATCGGCGGAGCCCAGAGGTTTTGGTTCTCGCCACTGATCAGGATCTTCTCCAGGTCCCCCGCCAGCGAAATGGTCTCGGTACGATCCCGGTCCAGGTTCGTCAGGCGGCCCGCAAAGGCCTGGTCCGGCGGGATAGGGCGGTAGCGATTGACCAAGTCCGAGCCCTGGGAGCAAAAGCCCTTTTCCACCAGGGTGTCGAGGGCCTGGTAAACCTTTGGCTGGGGCACGCCTGTCCGTTTTGAAATCTCCGTGACCTTGGCGTTCTGATCGGTGATCAGCCCCAGATAGACAGAGGACTCGTAACGGGAGAGTCCGGCCGAGCGCAGGCGCTCAAGCAATTCAACATTCTGAGGGGTCATCGTATCGTGAAGTCAGCTTTGGCCGGAGGGAGGCCATCGGAGGGGTCTACTTCGCTACGGCGTATTGCTAGTCTTACCTAGGCAACCGCGTTGGTTCACAACCCTCCCGATTTCCTTCGGGAAGTTCCCAAGAGAGAAGCCCACATCAGCGATGCAACGTCGAAAGAATTACAGCAGCAATACTCCCTGGGAGGCCCAGGTTGGATTCTCACGCGCGGTTCGGATCGGCCGACATGTCCATGTGTCCGGCACGACCGCCACGGACTCCGAGGGCAAGATCGTCGGCGAAGGTGACGCTTACGCACAGGCCAAGCAAACCCTAGAGAACATCTCAAGCGCACTGAAGAGCGTGGGTGCTCATATCAGCGAAGTGGTGCGAACACGCATATACGTCACCGATATGGCCCATTGGGAGGATGTCGGCCGTGCGCACTGCGAGGTCTTCAAGCACGCCAAACCCGCCACATCCCTGCTGGCTGTCGCCGCTCTGGTCGATCCCCTAATGCTGGTCGAGATCGAAGCGGAGGCCTTCATCGAGCGCGATTAGCTCGACAGGGGCTCCCTGCATCACCGATTTTTGTTCGAGGCGTAGCCAAGGGGAAAATTGGCGATTCATCGAACAGTGCCCTAGCAGCCCGTTGAAAAACAGCAACTCCTCGCTCGGCCCCCACAAATCGCCTGGCTGCGTTGTCGGAACCACCCGTGTAGGTACAGCTACGCGGAGAACCCGACGCCTTGCCAGGCAATT
>JBLHLB010000380.1:0-4038 GCA_047618505.1 Planctomycetota bacterium | reverse complement strand
GGGACGGGAAGGACTGCATGTCCTGCTCGAAGCGAACGTTCTCGTTGATCTGGTTCCAGTAGATCCAAGCGGCACGGGCGGCGATGTACTCATTGTCATCGCCAGTTTCGAAACTCTCGGCGAAGTACACAACACCGAGTTCCCCGTCGAAACCGCGTGTCTCTTCGTCGAAGAACACATGACCAACACCAACACCGCCGAACCAACGCAGGTCCAGGTTGGCCAGTTCGTCAGCCTCAACGCCGGCGAGCGCGTTGTAGTAGAGGGTCTCGGTATGGAAGTAGTCGTACTTGTAGCTGGCGCCAACGCGGCGCTGGGTCAGCTCCGTGTCACCCGCGGCTGTCTCTTGCTCAGCGTAGTTCCACCAGGCATTTACGCTGTGACGGAAGTCGTCTTCGCGATAGCTCGCGTGGGCAGATGCGGAAAGCGTAGTGAGCTCGGTGTTGCCCCTGGCCAAGGAGGCGCCGACGCTGACGTTGCCTTTCCAGACACCCGCGGGCTCGTCATCAACGAGGACCGCAACCACGCGGTCCATGTCGGTCGATTCGGTCAGAGGTGCGGCGGGCACAACAGCGGCGGCGAGGGAAGTCAGAAGAAGCTGGCTGATCATCGTGATTGAAGGGGAGCGCGAGCGGCAAAGAGCCAAACGCTGGGACAGATCGAGTGTGAGGAGGCGGAATTCTCTTCCAGACATCCGCCGGGGTCCAGACTGAGCCCTGAATCCTCGCTAGACCCCCCGGAGGGCAAACGTCCAATTTCAGCCCCAGCCCCCCCACAGGGGGCCCTACTGCCGATTCTAGCCCTCGAACTTGTAGCCCTTGGGGACGACCACAATGCCGGATTCCGTCACTGTAAAGCGCGCGCGATCGGCCTCAGGATCCACCCCGATGCTCGCTCCGGGAGGGATCTCCACCCACTTGTCGACGATGGCACGGCGTACAACGGCTCCTTCCCCCACGTGCACGCCGTTCATCAGGATCGAGTCTTCGACCTCGGCGTGCTCCCCCACCAGAACACGATTGGAAAGGATCGAACGACGCACCTTGGCGCCGCTGACAACGACTCCCGGACACAGGAGCGAGTCTACGACCTCAGCCCTGCGACCGTCATCCTCGTCAAAGATCGTCTTCGCCGGCGGGTCGTTGTGCCAGAGAGTGTAGGTCGGCCAATGCTGGTCGTAGAGATTGAACTGCGGTGACACACTGCAGAGATCGAGGTTCGCCTCGTAGTAGGAATCGATCGTTCCAACATCGCGCCAATAGGGCGAATTGCCGCCGTCCTGGTCGAGGAAGCGGTGCGCGTAGACCTCCGACTCACCGATCATGCGCGGAATAATGTCGTGCCCAAAGTCGTGCTTCGATTCGTCCCCCAGGTCGGCGTCCTCTCGCAATCTGCGTACGAGCTCCTCGGTCTTGAAGACATAAATGCCCATCGAACCCAAGCAGAAGCCCGGTTGCCCGGGCAGTTCGGGTCCATGCTCGGGCTTTTCCTGGAATGACAGTACACGCCCTGAGAGATCCGTCTCGAACACCCCAAAGCGGCTAGAGTCCTCCACCGGAACACGCACGGCGCCAATCGTCAGGTCGGCGTTTCGCTCCACGTGCTCCTGCAACATGCGACCGTAGTCCATCTTATAGATGTGGTCGCCGGAGAGGATCATCACGTACTTGGGACCCTCCTGCAGGATCGAGTCGATATTGTGGTAGATCGCGTCGGCGGTGCCCTGATACCAACGCCCCTCCATCATGTGGTGCGGCGGGCTCACACCGATAAACTGCTCCAGCCGCCGCGGCAGGAAGTTCCATCCGAAGCGAATGTGCTCCTCCAGCGACCGCGCCACGTATTGCGTCAGAACGTAGATCCGCCGCAGCCCCGAGTGGATGCAGTTCGAGAGGGTGAAGTCGATGATGCGGTAGGCCCCACCGAAGGGCACCGCCGGCTTCGCGCGCTGCTCTGTCAGGGGCAGCAACCTATTGCCCTTACCTCCGGCGAGGATCATGGTCAGGGTGTCCTTTAGGTCCTGGGTCGGATTCTGCTGCATGTTCATCCTGGGCCGCTCTCTCTCCAAGTCGTTCTCGGTCGCTGCCAAGGATAGGGCGGAAGCGGAATTGGCCCCAAAGAAAAGGCGCCCGCCAAACCACGCGGATCGATAGATCTGCCCTTCCCGCGAGAAAGGACTGCAAGGCTGGACGTTCCCCAGGGCCCTGCGTCTAACCTCTTGCCCGGGGCTGAGTGGCCCCCTCAACCGGACGCACAACCGTGATGACTCCCCTCGTTTCCAGACTCGACCCGCCCGTCTTTTCGAAGGCCAAAGGCATCTCCCTATCGCCCGCAGCTTGCGCGCAGGGAGAGGTCTGCCGAGGGCTAGAATGGCTGCTCGCCGACGGCCACAGCGGCTATTCCACCGGGAGCGTCAGTCTCACGCCTACACGGCGCTACCACGGGTTACTGGTGCTACCACTTCCGCCGGAACGCAGGCGCTACGTTCTCCTCGGCCACCTGGGGGAAACGGTGTGCGTGAACGGGGAGAGCTGGGATCTGGGGCAGGTAGATCTTGCCGACGGTGCCGATAGCACCGATGGTGCCAAGAAGAAGCCGGTGCTACGGAGCTTCCACCTGATGCCCTGGCCGACCTGGGAATACCGACTGAACACAGCCAAAGGCGAGGTTCGACTGCGGCGGGAAGTGCTTCTGGATGGACAGCATCAGCAGGTCACAGTGCGTTGGTCCGTGGCCGAGGGAGGGCGCGAAGTTGAGCTGCGCGTCGCACCCTATCTCCCTTACCGCGAGGCGGACGATCTGACCTTTGCCAATGACGTGCTCGACGGCTCCACGGCCACTGTCCCTGTTGAGGGTTGGGAACTGGGCATTGAGACTCGGCCCTATACAAGCCTGCCGGCTCTGCGGTTGGCCTTTAACGCTGGCTCTACGGCCTGGACCGAAGAGCCCCATTGGCTGCGGGGAATTATCCTCAGCACCGACCTCGCACGCGGCTACGGCGGACACGAGGATCGCTTCTCGCCGGGAATCGCGACGCTACGGATCGACGCCGGGGGTCAGGCCTTCTTCTCAGCCGGCATTAGCCCTGGGGGTTCCGAGAGCGCGGAGGCTTGCTGGCGACGACTCAGCGCCAAAGCCGAAGCACGCTGGGCCAAGGCCTCGCAAGGTCGCCTCCCCGCGCAGGCTCTGCTGTGGCGCGGCGCCGACGATTTCCTCGCGCGGTCGCCCCTCACGCATGGCGACGTCAACGGACCACAGTCACGCCTCGGCATTCTCGCCGGGTTCCCGTGGTTCGGCGAATGGGGTCGCGACGTATTCCTCTCCCTACCCGGCTTGACCATCGCCCGCGGCGACCTCGACACCTGTTCGGAGGTGCTGCGCGGTGCTTTGCCGTTCCTGCGCAATGGCTTGCTTCCGAATATCTACGGAGCAACGCCGGAGCTGAGTCACTACGGCTCCGTAGATGCGTCCCTTTGGTTTGCCCGGGCGGCGCGACTCTATCGCCAGGCCGGCGGCGACCTCGAGCTGTGCCTCGGTCCCCTGCGCAACGCCCTGGCGGAGATCCGCAGCACCTATGCCGCGGGCACAAACCTGGGCATTCGAGGCGACTCAGGGGGGCTGGTCCAGGCGGGCGGGCCCGACCTGAATCCGACCTGGATGGACGCACAAACATCGAAGGGACCGGTTACTCCGCGGGCGGGGTGCCCGGTGGAAATCGCCGCGCTTTGGATTCTCTTGCTAGCCGAACTGCTGGAGCTGGAAACGGACAGGGCGCAACGAGCTGAGCTTGAAGCGGCTCTCAAATTAGCCAATGCCGCCTTCCGGAAGCGCTTCTGGATGGAGAAAGAGGGTCAACTAGCGGACCTCTGGACCGAGGACGGGCAAGATCGCTCCCTACGGCCAAATGCTGTTCTGGCCGCGGCAATGGACACGACCCCCCTCAACAATTCGGAACGCAAACGCCTGCTGGCGCGGGTGGACGACGAACTCCTCACGGACGTTGGCCTGCGTACGCTCTCCCCACGGGACCCAGCCTAT
>JBLHLB010000379.1:0-4067 GCA_047618505.1 Planctomycetota bacterium | reverse complement strand
TGCGAAATCCCAGGCGGGCCAGATTCTGCAGCAACTCCACGACGACCTTCAGTCCAGGCTTGTTGCCCAAAGCCTGAGCGCTGCCCTCGACAATCCCAATGCCGAAGTGCGCGCCGCAGCGATTCAAGCCTCTGTCGTGGCCACGGACAACTCACTGCCGAGCCTGATTCAGGGGGCGGTTCTACGGAGCAGCGATGAGGTCGTCATCGTGCGCGCCATTGAACTCCTCGGCCGATTCGGAATCCCCAAGTGGGACGGAGCGAAGACCACAGAGGAAGAGCAAGGCTACCGCGACTCCTGGTCCCGACTCTGCGTCAGCGTCCTGCGCAACGCATTTGAAGGTCCCGTTGCCATAAGCGCTGCCCAGACTCTGGCCAAGCTGGAACCCGAGGGTCCCCGTAGTCTGCGCCCCGAGGATTGGGTCAAGTGGTATGACGAACGGACAGGCTGGAGCGCTGAGAATTGAGCACCCCCTCGGCTGCGGGAGACACATCGGGGGCATCGCCTTGGCGTGCACGTTTGATAGCCCTGGGTCGAGTGGCCCTGGGCCTAGCCGTGCTCGCTTTCGTCGCCTCCAATATCGCCTGGAAGGACGAATTGATGTGGTATCGCGCCCCCCTCGGTGAGGGCGAGGACCTGAAGGCACAGCCCGCCTTGGTTGTCCAGGGCACTCTTGTGGGCGACTGGAAGGAGGACCTGGTCCACTTTGTGCTCGACGACGATGCAGAGTTTGAAGAGGGCTGGCCCAGCGAACCCGCGGCCCTGTTGATTTCTGCTGGCGAAGGCGGATTAGAAGTTCAGCGCCGCAGCTCAAAGAAGCACAGCATCGGGTTTGATTGGCGCCCCGGCGTCCCACGGGCCTTTCGCGATGTGAAGTCCAGTGGACTATTCGTCGGGACGCTCCTGATCGCCCTCGGGCTCCTACTTTGCATCTATCGCTGGCGCTTGCTGTTGGCAATCGCAGGTTGCCCAGCCAGCCTCCTGGAGACTGCGCGACTCACCCTCCTTGGATACTTCTTCAACCTTGTGATGCCGGGGATGACCGGCGGCGACCTGATCAAGGGCGTTGTGGTTGCCCGTAATAATCCCAAGCGTCGCACCGATGCCCTCGTCTCTATCGTCGTCGACAGAGTCATTGGCTTGCTTGCCCTAATGGCCCTGACCGGCGTGACGCTGCTGGTGGCTGGCGAGGAGTTCAGCGAACTGCGTCTGCCTATTTGGGGACTGGTTGTGGCCGTTTTTGGCGGTGCCCTGATCTATGCAAACCCGAGGCTGCGCGCGCTTTTCCGAGTCGAACAGATCCTCCAGAAGCTGCCCCTGGGGGACAAGCTCCAGGCCCTTGATCGCGCAGCAGTGATCTACCTCCGGCATCCGGTCAAACTCGCCATCGCCGGGCTACTCTCCTTGGGCAACCACACCTTCATCATCCTGGGGGTTTGGGTTTTCGGGCGCTCTTTCGGGGTGGATGCCGAATCCGTCTCGCTGGGGGAGTTTTTCGTAGTGGTCCCCGTCGCCAACATTGTCGGAGCCTTGCCCCTGGCACCCGGTGGCTGGGGCCTTGGCGAGGCCGTCTACAAGGGACTCTTCGAGCGCATTGGCGCCAGCGGAGCTTTGGGGGTCGCCACCAGTGTGACCTTCCGCCTGACCCAGTTGGGCTTTGGCCTACTCGGTGGGGTCTATCTGTTGCTGCCCTCAGGTCGCCAAGCTGTGCGCGAAGCGGAGAGTTTATCTGCCGAGGACAGGGGCGCCGCTTGACGCGCCACGGTGGGGCCCATGGAATGCTCCCGCGATTTTATCTCGGTCCCCACCATCAGCTTTGCGGCACTCCGCCGCGAGCCACCCCCCGCCACGCAAAATGAGCCTCCTCGTCATCGGAACCCTGGCCTTCGACACTATCGAAACCCCCTACGCGAAGCGCGATGAGGCCCTGGGTGGATCGGCGACATTCTTCGCCCAGGCCTCAAGCTTCTTCACTCCGGTGAATCTGGTAGGTGTCGTGGGCACCGACTTCCCCGACGAGCACCTGGCGAACCTGCGCACCTCCGGTGTGGATGTCGGAGGAGTAGAGATCGTCGAGGGTAAGACCTTCCGTTGGTCTGGCCGCTATGAGGCGGATTGGAACACGCGCGTGACGCTTGATACGCAGCTCAATGTCTTTGAGCATTTCGACCCCAAGGTGCCCGAGGACTACCGTAAGTCAAAGTACGTCTTCCTCGCTAATGCCGCCCCGTCTGTCCAAATGAGGGGATTGGAGCAGGTTGAGGATCCGAAACTCGTCGTGGCCGATACGATGAATCTGTGGATTGACATCGCGAAGGATGACCTGCTTGAGTTGATGACCAAGATCGACGGCTTGGTCCTGAATGACGAAGAAGCGCGCATGTTAACGGGAGAGCTCAACCTCTTCGCTGCGGCCCGTAAGTTGGTCACCATGGGGCCGCGCTTCATCATCCTGAAGAAGGGCGAGCACGGCGCCTTCCTCTATGGCGACGGATTGCACTTCGCCCTCCCGGCCTATCCGGTGGAAAACGTCGTCGATCCCACGGGGGCGGGGGATTCCTTCGCCGGTGGCTTCATGGGCTACGTGGCCTCAGTCGATAACCTGCAACCCCACACTCTGCGCCGCGCGATGCTCTACGGAACGGTCACGGCTAGCTTCTGCGTGGAAGACTTCAGCACGGATCGCCTGCGTGCCCGGACCCGCAGCGATGTGGAAACACGCTACAACGAGCTGTTTTCCATCGTCACGCTGTGATTTAGCCCTCCAGAGTCTGCAGGGAGACGGAACCCCGCAGATTCGAGTGGTATTCGGGACACCCAGGGTGACCAATGGGGGTCTCCCTAGCGGCGAACGCCCCTCAGATGGCGCCCGACCTTCCCTGGGAGCCCAGCGGCATTCCTCCGGTCCATTTTCGAGGGATGAGACATTTACGAAAACGGACCAGGTTCGGGCTTTGTTCTGGTTCGAGGCATTGCTAGTATCGACCAACGGGACGATTCTTGACCGCGTTTGAGGCCCAATCGCCCCCTTCCAGTACCGCGACCCCTATCCAGCACAGCGAATCCCATGGCCTTCTCTAGATCGAAAGGAACCACCACCTCCAAGCTCGCCACCCGTGGCAACGACGGCAGCGACTCCGGAAAGGAGCGGGCGCTTATGGCCGCCCTGGGAGAGATTGAGAAGAGCTACGGCAAGGGCGCAATCATGCGCATGGGTGACGAGGGGATGGTCAAGGAGATCAAAGGCATCTCCACCGGCTCGATCTCCCTGGACTTGGCTCTTGGCGGAAAGGGGCTTCCCAGGGGGCGGATCGTTGAGGTCTATGGTCCGGAGAGTTCGGGCAAGACCACGTTGACCCTACATGTCATCGCCAACGCCCAGAAAAATGGGGGCATTGCTGCCTTCGTGGACGCCGAGCACGCCCTGGATCCGTCCTATGCTCGCAAGCTCGGGGTCAACCTGGACGATCTGCTTGTGTCCCAGCCGGACACGGGCGAGCAAGCCCTTGAGATCGTCGACACTCTTGTTCGCTCGGACGCCGTCAGCATCGTGGTCATTGACTCCGTAGCAGCCCTCGTTCCCCGGGCGGAAATCGAAGGGGAAATGGGCGATAGCTTTGTCGGCCTGCAGGCGCGCCTCATGAGCCAAGCCATGCGCAAGCTGACCGGCTCCATCGCCAAGTCCAACTGCCTGGTGATCTTCATCAACCAGATCCGCGAGAAGATCGGGGTCATGTTCGGTAGCCCCGAGACAACCGCCGGCGGCCGGGCCCTAAAGTTCTACTCCTCCGTGCGCTGCGACATCCGCCGCATTGGGGCCATCAAGGACGGCGACGTCATCGTTGGCAACCGCACGAAAGTCACCGTGGTCAAGAACAAGATCGCGCCGCCCTTCCGCAAGGTTGAATTCGACATCCTTTACAACGAAGGAATCAGCCTCCACGGCGACTTGATCGACATGGGCGTCGAGCACGGGCTCATACTGAAGTCCGGCACCTGGTTCTCCTACAAGCACCCCACGGAGGGCGAAATTCGCCTGGGCCAGGGGCGTGAACGGGCGCGGACCT
>JBLHLB010000378.1:0-4086 GCA_047618505.1 Planctomycetota bacterium | reverse complement strand
GTCGCTCTGGAAATGGACCTGGCGAAGCACCCGGAAGGCGCCGATTTGCGCATCGTTAGCATGGTCCCCGAGTCCTCTACGGTCTCGCGCTTCGTCGACGATCTCGACACGGAACTGACCCTGGAGGACAGTTTCGGGAGTCTCTATGAGATGAACACGAACCTCTCAGAGGATGGTCTTGGATTAGCGGTCTTCGTGGGTTCTGCCGTCAAGACTCACCCGCGCGCCTCGCGCTTGATCGTCGAAGGCAGCCTGGCCCTACTCTGCGCCAGCGAGAAGGGCACGATCACCAGTGACTCGGCTCCCCTGGCCGTCGGTTCAAATTTGTCAGTAGAGGGTTACGAGTTCGAGCTGACCAGCTCCGGCGCGAGCGACTGGGAAGAGGGCAAGTGGAACTTCGAGCTCAAGACCACCGATTCCCTCGACTCTGTCATTTCCTGGTCTCTGGTCACCGAGGACGGCGAGGTCATCGAACTTGGCGAGTCCATGACCTGGAGCTCGGGCGACACAATCAATAAGACTCTGACGGCGCCAAAGGAATTCGCCGCTGGCGCCCTGCAGCTTGAGATCTGGTCGGACGGACAGGTACTACAGGTGCCCTATTCGCTCTCCAGCGGCATAGGTATGCGGTAACATCTACTTGAGCGAGAGGAGTTCGACTCCATCCCCCAACAACTGTGATGATCTCTGCAGCCCTACTTCTGGCGTCATTGCTCACCGGTCCGTTGCCCCAGCGTGACGGATACCTGCGAGAGCGTCGCGCCTCAGATGAGCATGTGGCCGCGAAAGATGCGGCCGAAGGCCGTGAACCGCCGTCACTGAAGACGGCCGCGGGGGCGCTCACTTGGTTGAACGGAAGCAGCCCCTCCCTCGATATCGCAAGCCTGCGAGGGCAGGTCGTCCTGGTCTGTTTTTGGAACTCGGGGACGGCAGGCGCTGGCCAGATACAGCCCCAGCTAAACGCCCTGGCCCGAGAATTCCAGGCCGCGGGTCTACGCGTGCTCGGAATTCACAGCGTGGAGGGCGGAGCGTCCCTAGCCGACCTCGTGGTCGAGCAGGACATCCCCTACCCCGTTGCCTGGGATTCAACCGGCGCTGTCAGCGCGGGTTGGATGGTGGATGACCAGCCTGACTATTGGCTGATAGACCGGGGTGGAAAAGTGCGTGTGGCGGACCTGGGCGACTCTTCGATCGGCACGGCAGTACAACGCCTCCTGAAGGAGCCCGCGCCGGAGGGGCTGGTGCAAAGGACTGCACAGCCGACGACGACCGTACTCGAACGCGTAACGGCCCTGGCTCAATCTTGCCCGGAGGCGAGCTACGGCATCCATTACAATGGAGAACGCCTCGGCCGCTACACCATGACCAACCGTCTCGAGGTGGTGAAGGTGGAGGGCAAGCCGCCGATCACGCAGCTCCACCTGGAGGACCGAACCGACGTCAGGATCCAGTCCATCGAACTGCAAACCGTCGCGCGCTGCACCTACAGAATCGAAGTCGACCGAGCGATTCTGATCTCCGCCCAGGTGGAGACCCAAGGATTGGCCAGCGGCCCCATCTCAAAGAGCTTCGAGCAGACTCCCACAGGGGGTGTGTATCTCTCCGGCAACAGGCCCCTGGTACCAACCCACCCCGCTTTCACCGACCTGTTCCTGATGCGACTGCCGGCCCTGGTCACGGCTGATTTCGATCCCGGCGCAACGCGCTCCTGGATCAACTTTGTGGATGGGAAACTCTATGACTCGGTCACTTTGGAAGCGCGCGGGCTGACCACCACCCTGCTGCGGGGCGAGAGACATGACTCCTGGCGCTGGACCCTGGCTGGGAAGGGCTTGGCTGCGCCCTCAGAGCTTCTCTTTGATCAACACGGGAAGCTCCTCAGCGCTCGCCTGGAGGGCTCTCAGGTCTACAGGCTGGAAGATGACCAGCGTTGAATGCCGCCCGCCGCGTCAACCGCACTTCGGTCCAGCAGAGTTCAATAGTGGGCTAAACAGCGGGCCCTATAGAAACCGCGGCCGGCTCTTCGACGAATCGATGGGCCGGCCGCGGTCATTGAACTGGCGAGGACGACGGGACTTGAACCCGCAACCTCCGGCGTGACAGGCCGGCACTCTAACCAATTGAGCTACGTCCCCGAGGGGGTCCCCTCTCGGGGGCGGAAGATTAGCCGGGGCCTGGGCGGTGGTCAAGCCGTGCTTTCCCGTTGATTTGGATCAGCCCGTTCGCACGGCCCGAACCGGGTCCATTTTTGCCATGCGACGGACCGGGTAGAGCCCCGCCAAGAAGCCCACGATAACGGCCAGGCAGACCGCAGCGAGGCCAGGCCCCAGTGCATAGCGCATGGGCAGATCCAGGCCTGAAATCGCCCGCAGGGCTGCCACCAAGACGGGGGTAAGGGCCAGACCGACCAGCAATCCAACCAGGCCGCCGGCAAAGCCGAGGAGGCTCGATTCCAGGAGCACCGCCCCCGCGATCTGTCCGTCCCGGGCGCCCAGCGCACGCAGGACTCCAATCTCCTTCGAGCGCTCCAGGGCGGCCAAGAGCAAGCCGTTGAGCACCCCGAGCCCGGCCAGGAGAGCGGTCAATCCTAGGATCAGATCGAAGAGGATGAAGTCGCGCTCGATGTCCTCGAGGTGCAGCCGCAGCACGTCCGGGCCGCCCACTAGGCGCAGTTCCGCGGCCCCCGGAAAACGAGCGCGTAGGAGATTCTCCACGGCCGCGGTCCCCGCCTCGCGCTGACTCTGCGTCCAAGGATCACCCGAGCTGGGCGGCGACCCAAGCCGCACGGCTACGTTTGTCGTCCGCCCCACTTCCAGGCAAAAGTAGCGCTGCATCCAGGTCTCGCTGATGACCGCGTAGGCGCGCTCGTCAGGGTGCACGAAGTAGCCCACCGCATCGCTGATTCCGATCACGGTAAAAGTCTGCACACCGTTGCCGGGGGTATTCACAAGCAGGGCGTCGCCTCGTTCGAGGCCACGTTGCTGCGCCAGTCGCCGCGAGACGATGGCCGTTTGCTCGGCCTTAAATCGCTCTGCCAAGCCCGCTTCCGCGAGGGGTCCGTAGCTTGTCGGTTGATCAGCGCGCACACCAAGGAGCAGAAAGCCCACATAGGCGCGCGCATCGGATTGCTCCACCCCGCGCACCTCCCCAAGGGGCGCCAGGGTTTCGATCACTTCGTCCAGGTGTGTGCCCTCGGGCAATCCTTCAACCCAGACCTTGTCGATGACTGCCTCCTCACCCCAGACTTCGATTTCCGCCGACAGGCTGGCTGTCATCCCGCGCAGGGCCGTAAAGGCCATGGCCACGAGGGCCATTGCGACCAAGCTTGAGACCGTGCGCGTCGGTCCACCTGAAAGGGAACGGCGAGCGAGCTCGCCGGCCAACTGCAGGCGCCCCTCGAAGGGCCGCGCCAACTGAGAAACGGCCCGGGCCACGAGTCGCGGAAAGAGTACCGGCAGGGCAAACAGCAATGCCATGACTCCCATTCCGATCAGGACTGTCCCCACAAGCTCGCTATCGCGTGCCCCCACAACAGGCACCAGGGCAAAGAATATCCCCGGCACCGCCAGGATCAGGGCCGTCAACCCAAATAGTTGCAAGCCGCGGGCGGCGTCGTCGCCTCGGCGTACGTCTTCACCGCGCAGAGCTGCGATCACATTGGCGCCACGCACGCGCAGGATCGGCCATACGGAACCGGCCAGGGCCACGCCGACCCCCAGGGCTCCCAAGGAAAGTACGGTTTCCCAGGGGACGCGCACGGGACCAACGGACTGACCGACGACACCAAGAGTGGTGACGCCGTAGTACAAGAGCAAACGCGCAAGTCCGATCCCGCCGAGGACGCCGAGCACACCACCGAGCCCTGAGACCACGAGGGCTTCGCTGAAGAAGATGCGGGCCAGTTGCAGCCGTGTCGTCCCCAGGGCATGCAACGTCCCGACCTCCCGCAGACGCTCCACGAGGGACATGGAGAGCGTGTGGAAAATGACAAAGAGCCCCAAGAGCAGGGCAAACAAGCCCGCCATGCGCACGCCATTACGGAAGGCGCGTTCGTCAGCCTTCTGGCCTGCCAGGGAAGCCTCATTG
>JBLHLB010000377.1:0-4104 GCA_047618505.1 Planctomycetota bacterium | reverse complement strand
AATCGGAGTACGGAACCGATGTTCGCATCGTGCTCGAGGTTCCAGAGGAGCAGCTCGAAGCATTCAAGATCGAACTACGTGAGCGCACCGCGGCGCGCGCCCTACTAGAAGAGCCGGAGAGCTAGGACTCTCTGGCCTCAGGCAAGCACCAGGACACCGAAGGCTACGCTGGCTAGCGCCAGGTCTTCGATCAAGCCGGGGACTGCGCTGCGCGACCGGCGACGTAACCACGCTGCATGGAGTGCGACCACGGCCAGCACAATTGTTTGGCGACCGACACCGTGGGAAAATGCCAAGGCTAGTGCCGCGACGCCGGCGGCGACCCCGGGTGTGGCCAGGGATTGCAGCCGCCGTCCCAAGACTTCACGAAAGAACAGCGTGTGCCCCAGGGCCGTCAGCACAACCATTGTTAGCGCGGCCACAGGCAGTCCGAGCTCCCCGATCAGCCCATGAATCCAGAGCAATGCCGCATCGTCCTGGGGCATTCCCCTCAGCATGACTCCCAGCGCAGCTCCCCCGAGTAGACCAACTCCCAGTCCCTCGAAGTGATGGGACAGGGCAGCCGGCCGCAAGGCCGTGAGGTAACGGGCGCGTCCGAAGAGCGCCGCAAACCCGAGTAACACGACCGATAGCGCCGCCATGGTTGGCCATAAGATGGCCCAGGACAGCGAATTGTATTCCGTAAGCACAAGGGCGACGGGGGCAACAACCGCAGCCGTGAGACCGAGGGTTCCAAAGAGTGAGCCGCTCAAGAGCCGAGCACGCTGCTGCCGCGGCGCACGCTCCTTGACCGATCGATTTAATCTATTGCGCTCCTGATGATCTGCCGCCTTCGACTCCGAATCCCAAGGGAAGGACTCGGGCATAGATTCCGTGTCAAAGGGGGCAGCGGCGATGCGCCCGGGTGCGACCAAGGGGTGGGGCACGGGAACCCAAGCGTCGCACTCGCAACGCAGGCGGAAGCCCGCCATGGCCATGTGCACATCCCAATTCAAACCGCAATGAGCGCAGGACGCGCGCAATGCTTCGCCAATTGCGGGGGGGCGATCCGCGGGCCATTGGCGCACGGCGCCACCGGGATCACTGGATTCACTATGGGGATCGATCATCGGGTCGCCTCCCGCAAGGTAGTAGGAAGGACAACTTCCAGCTCGACCGACGTCGCGCCGATACGTGCCGGCAAGGCTAACTCAATCGTGAAGCCCCCGTCCAAGAGAAGCGCTGCAGTGCCTGCACGCTTGCTGGCGAGAACCTCGCCATCGGCATCGACAACGCGTGCCTCAAGAATCAATCCATCCGCGACGGCCGTGATTGCAGCGCGTGCCATGGGAGAAGCTGCCCTATCTTCGAGCCGCGCCACATCGGCGCCAGTGAGCGGATAGCCTTCGCCGCGAGAAAGCAGCAGGCGATAGGCACCGAACCCTTCCTCTAGTTCGACCCGCAACATGCTCCCGAAGGGACCCGTGCTGGAGGTCAGGTCCTCGACCGGAGAGCCGAGAACACGATCCACAACACGCCCCTGCCAGAGCATGAGAACGATCACCAGCGCGAAGGAAGAGGCCAGGAGAATACGTTGCGACCCATTTCCAAGGGTGGGCAGCAAGCGCGTCGGGGGAGGCTCCGGCAATCTGTCGGATGCTCCACGCTCGCGCACTCGACTGACGGCTGTGATTTCGCCCCCATCGAGGCCAAAGTGCGTCTCCACGGCCTCCTCGGGATAGACCTCGGTACAGCGCAGAGTCGACTCGATCGGGCTGTCTTGCTTGGCAGCAGAAGCCACATTCTTTAGGCCGCCCAGGAAAGCCAGCATGCGTTCCGGATTGGCCAAACTCGGGGACACAACGGCATCGTCCAGGTAGAGGCAAAATCGCGCCCCCTCAACCTCCAGAGTCGGGACGACGGGCCCCTTTTCGCGCAGCTCCTGAACCGCCCGCTCCAGGGCCAGACGATCACCGACACGACCCTCGAGGAGTCCACCGAAGCGAGCGCCCTGAACGGGGCCCGTAGGCATTTTGGCCGCCTCAGACACGCAGGACCTCCCCTAGTTCCGGAAGATCCGCGAGCGTGCACCAATCCTGCATACCCTCGGTCCAAAGCAGTGTCTCGTCGGAGATGCGGCCATTTTGAAATAGACCGCGCAGCTGGTCCGGAGACGCTGTCGCACGGTTCATGGAGTCGTTCGACCAATACCAGGTGCGATCGGCGCCGACGCCGTGGGCGGCCCTCTTGCCGGGTCCATCTCCGGAAAGCTCGGGCGGTCGATTGCCGCCCTCTACGCGCGCGGCCTGACTGCCTGGAGTCGTATCCAATCCAAGCCCAACATCGTGGGCGGTAAGACGTTGTTCAATGTCATCAAAGCGCCGATCATTAACGGAACGATCGTGCCTTTGACGTTCATTGTGGCGACGTGAGCGAGCTGTGCTGGCTTGGAATTGCTTCTTCTCGTTATCCCGGTTCGAGACAACAGCCGCGCCAATCACACCGAAGACAGAGAAGAACAATCCCGCGAAGAACCAGCCGACGAAACTACGTCCCTTGCTGCTCGCAATGGCGCCGGCAACAATCCCGAACAAGAGTCCGCCTCCCCCCATACCCCCTAGGGTGTGTATGTCGATGTCAACAACTGCGAATTCCAATGGGGAGTTTATGGCGGGGTCCGTGAGAGGAGTGGCGGCGAGATGAGCTTCGGTGACCCCGGCCAGGCCAGGGTGTCCTTCGCCATGGTAACCGCGAGCGACCCCTAGGAGACGTCTCGCGTGCAGCGGGGGCGACTCCGCCTGCCCCGTTTTCTTGGGAAAGCGAGGGTTGCGATTTCACCCACGACACGGTTCTCGCCCGAGTCGTCAAGAATCGCCACAACCCTCCTCAATGCCCCCAGCGGCCCCATAAACAGGCAACGACTCCACATTCTGGCCGGATGGGCCAAAGCGCTGGTAGCTTGTCCGTCCCCCACGCCCCCCGTCGTGCGCCCGCAGGCTCTCGGCGATTTCACTAGCCACTGCCGTTTCAATGCACGCGATCTCTCCCGAAGCAACGGACCTCCGCTCCCTATCCTTGCACGACAAACCCTCGCGCGCCTTGGGGGGAATCAGCGCCGCCCTCCTCGCCCTCGTTGCCCTGGGATCCTGCGCCAGTACCGACACCGCGGCCGCCGCGACCCAGGAGGCCGAGTTTGACATGGAGGCCATGATGGCCGACATGATGCGACTGGCAACCCCGGGACAGCAACATGCGGAGTTGGCCAAGGGCGCCGGCAAGTGGGACGTCAGCGGAAAGAGCTACGCAGGTCCCGGTGGTGAAGCGATGGACATGGTTGCAACATCCGAGGCCGAGATGATCATGGGTGGCCGATACCGAATCGAGCACTTCCACAGTGAGTTCATGGGGGCTCCCTTCGATGGCATGCTGATCGCCGGCTTCGACAACCTCGCGGGGCAGCACTGGACAATTTGGGTGGACAGCATGAGCACGCGCTACCTGGCCGACTTCGGAGGAATGTCCGACGACGATACTCTGGAAACCCACGGCACCATGCGCGACTCAATGACCCCCGATGGCCGTCCCTCCCGTACGACCGTCAAGCATCACAACGACGATCACTACTCAATGAAGATGTATGACAGCCTGCCCGACGGGACGGAATGGCTCGCGATGGAGTTCGAGTACAGGCGGGCAAACTAGGCCCGGCCAAACTCGGTCCATGGACCCCGACAGATTGGTCGGGGTCCGCTTGAATTCGAATCGGCGCGGAGCTTGTCATCGAACGAAACGGCCGGCTGCTCCAAAGTTTTCCGACGGAGCTCCACTTTCATCGTCTGAACGGCGTCCCTGCCAGCGGCGCCCACGGTTTGCTCCAAACGGAATGGGCGGACAACCAACCGGCTCCCCGTCGCCGTGGTCTTGATCAATGGTCCGGTGCACACCGGCGGGACTTGGGCGATCCGCTTGAATCGAGACCTCGCGGCACGAGAAGCAGTAGGCCAGAGGCGGCCATCCTTTCGGGGGTCTTCTCCTTGCGGGATCGCCTGGGTCACCGCTTGATCGCATTTTTGCCCGAGGGGCACTGGGAGTTCTATCGGGATCCTGCCGGGGGCCGTATTCTGC
>JBLHLB010000376.1:0-4119 GCA_047618505.1 Planctomycetota bacterium | reverse complement strand
CCTATGTCTGTCGTTCCTCAAAACCCATCCGCGGGGTCATGCAGCCTTCCTGGTGTACCGGTGATGGAGTCCGCCGACCTGGGGAACGGCACGGATAGCGCCGATCTCGGGTAGCCCCACGGCCCTCGGGCTCAGAGCTGCTCGCACTTCAGAGGAACCTTGCCGACCAAAGAGTCAGCGGGGCCGAGGACACGCTAGCGGCGTGGTCAACCGCGGCACCTTCCCGCCGAGTTGCTCCTGCAGGACGCAGCTCTCCTCCACCAAGTATTCGATTCACGCTGCTGGTGGCGACTCACCCAGCCAGAAACGGTCAGGAGCAGGGCTTGAAGCGGGTGGTACTCGGCTCTCATAGCACTAGTGTAGGGCACCGCAAAGCACTTGCCGGACGTGAGTTACGCCACGTCCGAATAAATGGATAGGACGGGCACGGCAACAGCGCTGATTCGGCCAGAGCACTGGTGCACGGTGTCAAGCGTGCCGGACTATGGGCTGGCCGGACCCGTACTCAGCACCCGGCCCTTCGCTGCAGCCTTTTGTGAGCGCTTGTAGGGCCAGTTACGTAACGTCGTCAGCTTCACGCCGTGCTTGGCCGCGAAGTCCTTGACGGTCAGCTCGCTCTCGGCGAACAGCGCGACGAGTCGGTCCCGCTGGCGCGGGCCCTGCTCCGTCCTCACTGCCTGCGCGCGCCACGTCGGGCTCCACGGCCGGCAGGGATCCTTCGGGTCGGAGCGCCTTGCGGCGCCTCCTCCAGCTACTGAACATGCTCGTCTCCTACGGCTCTCGCCGGGTCTGGAAACGGTCGATCTCAGGCCTGCGCTACATTTGCGACGCGGTAAGTGTTTTCGTGAGGGGCATACGCTCGAAACGCTTCAAGCGCTCTTCATCCTCAGCGAAGTGCGCGGGCAGGACCTTGATCGCCACGTCACGAGCCAATCGCGAGTTCCTGGCCTGATAGACCTCGCCCATGGCTCCGGCCCCAAGGGGACCACGAATTTCGTAGAAGGAGAGGAATTGTCCGCTAGTTAGAGTCATGGCGGCTAGCTACTGCTTCTCCGATTGGGCATGGGGAGCCAGGATCCCGTTCACACGTTCGGCCAGCATCAGTTTGCGAGTGACTTCGACACACGAAAGCGTGATCCGTGTTCCATCAGGTGCGATTCCGAAAGACTCTGTGACGAGGTCATCGTGAAAGCCGGCCAGGGGCCTGCGCGTCGCACTGGTATCTTCTTCGGGATCAAAGGCCTGCAGGAACACCCCGGTACGCCCCTCGGCATCCACGCCGATGAACGCAACGGCAAGCTTCTCCGACAAGGCGCAGTTAGAAACCCAGCGCATGCGCCCATGGGTGACCGACTCTTCCCTAGTCGAGCGCGAACTCACCAAAACCTCAAAGGGAAGAACACGACCGGTTTTGACCTCAGCAAAGCGCAGTACACTGCGCAATTTGTGCGGCTCTTGAATGATGAAACCGACCCAGAGGCCGTCACTGGAGACCTCGGATTGACTGTAGTTTCCCTCGACTATCCGTTCCGGAGACGCCCCATCCGGGCGCATGCGCCAGACGCCACGCTTCTCCGGGTTCGCACTCCAATAGAGGACCCATTCTCCGCCCTGCGCCATGCTGGGATTCTCTGCGTCGACCCCGTCCGCACTCAACTGACGCGCGCTGCTACCGTCTATCGCCGCACTCCAGATCTCGAACACGCCAGCGCGGTCCGAGGACCACAGGAGCTGCTTCCCATCGGCAGAAACACTGGGATCCCAATCCTGTGCGCGGTCGTCAGTCAGCTGGCTGAGCTGACCACTTTCGAGTTCGATTTCCCACAGGTCGAGGTTCCCCGTTCGGTTGGAGGCAAAATAGACGCGCGACCCATCTGGCGAATACACCGGCTGCCGGTCGCGCGCCTGGCCTTCGATGAGCAGGCGGCCCGGTGCGACCGCGCGGCCAGCCTGAATATCTTGCTCAAAGAGGAGTTGGCGCACGAAGGTCGAGGTATAGACCAGGGTCTCATCCTTCACCACGGTGATCGACGCACCGGGCGCGGCGCTTGTCAACGAGCCGAGGTTGGCATTGAGGTACTCGGCATGGAACAGATCGCGGCGATCGCCACGGTCGAGGTCCCATAGGACAACCCTCGAGAGTGATCCGCCCATGTCCCCGACGGATTGCCAGCTCTGCGTGTAAACCACGCGCCGCCCGTCCCCGCCGATCCAGTCGTGATCATGCATCGCAGGCCCGGGGACAGCAAAGCGCTCGACCTCTCCACCGTCAACCGGGACCAAGACGATCGCTGACTGGTCACTGGACTGTCCCGTTTGGGCTCCCGTCCCAGCGGAGAGGACGGACCCGTCGGGAGACCAGCGCAGCGAGTAGAGCAGTTCTCCGACTTCTGTGCGGTAGAGCTCACGCTCTTCTCCTGTTCTGACGTCCACGATCAGGATGCCATACTCCGGCTGCTCCGACTCTCTTGTGATGCGTACAACCCCCACCAGGCCTCCATCCGGCGACCAGCAGGCAGCGGTCACATCGTCGGCGATCTTGCGCGCTTCGCTTCCGAGGAGGGCCTGACGGTAGACGTTTTGTCGGTCTCCCTCGGCACGCAGGAAGAGAATGCTGTTTCCGTTGGGTGCAAAGCGCGGGGCTCTATCGGGACCTTCGCTCAAGACCTGCTCACTGCCCGTTTCAAGCTGCTTCAGCCAGATGCGCAGGCGTCCGTCGCGCTCTGATTGGAAGGCGATCAAGCGACCATCGGGAGAGGGCGAAGGCACGCTGTCGCTACCGGAAGAGGTCAGCCCGCTCAGGACGATAGGCTCAGGTCGTTCGTCAGGCTCGGTTCGAAGCGTGCCGAAGACAGCCAGCCCTCCCACCAAAGCGCCAAGCGCCCAGCCGAGCGGACCGAACAGCGGACTACGCTTTGGAGCAGCGGCCTGTTGTAGGCTCGCAAGATCGCCAGGCTCGGGTCCCGATAATTCTAGAGTGATGCGCGCCTCACCAACGTCGCGCAGGCGTTGCCTGGAATCCTTCTCAAGACAGCGCTCGACGAGTTCGCGCACGTGGGCCGGCGTCGAGGCCGGCAGCCGCGAGAAGTCAGCGGTCTCGCGCATCACTGCCGCCAGCACATCGGGCATCGACTCGCCATCGAAAGCACGCTTGCCTGTCAAACACTCGAACATCACGCAGCCAAAGGCCCACACGTCGACGCGCCGGTCGATGGGCTTGCCGCGGGCTTGCTCGGGTGCCATGTAGATCGGCGTGCCGAGCAAGCGGCCTTCTTCGGTGGCGAGTACGCTGTCTTTTGAGGAGCCGTCCTCGCTGCCGAAGCCTGTCGGCTTCGCCAATCCAAAGTCGAGAACTTTGACCTTGCCGTCCGGTGTGATGCGCACATTCGCCGGCTTCAGGTCGCGGTGGATCACGCCTGCGTCGTGCGCGGCTTCGAGGCCCTCGGCAATCTGGCGGCAGATGTCTACCGCCTCGTCGATCGGAAGCGCACCGCGCGCGATGCGATCTTCGAGCGTCTCACCTGGTACGAGTTCCAGCACGAGAAAGCAGGTGTCTTCGATTTGGTCGACGCTGTAAATCTGCGCGACATTGGGATGGTTCAGAGAAGCGATCGACTTCGCCTCGCGCTCGAAGCGCTTCAGCCGTTCCTCATCCTCCGCAAAGTGCGCGGGCAGGACCTTGATCGCCACGTCGCGATCCAGTCGCGAGTCCCTAGCCTGATAGACCTCGCCCATGGCTCCGGCCCCAAGGGGACCAAGAATTTCGTAGAAGGAGATGGACTGTCCGGCGCTTAGTGTCATGGAAGGGAGAGTGTAGGCAACCTGCCCGTGTAGACGAAGCTGTGTTGGGCCTACTCCGAGAAAAGGCGCTCCAACTCTGTTGTCCAGTTGGGGATGATCTCGATCTGCCGTGGCCGGCTCGCGTCGGGCGTGGTCACTGCGAGAATTCGCTGGCCGTCGGCCGACACGTCGTAGGATCGAGCCTGGGTGTTTGAATCCGTTGTCTCGAACGAAAGCAATCGCTGCGGCGGATCGAATTCGAGGCTCTCTCCGAGGCGGACCGAGACCACATTCAATTGGTCATCCTGACGACAAAAGACCTCTCCATTTTGGGCCCAC
>JBLHLB010000375.1:0-4129 GCA_047618505.1 Planctomycetota bacterium | reverse complement strand
AGGGCGGGAACGGCATAGAGCGCCACGCAGGCCACGGGCGTGACCAGCATGCGATTCGCGATGAAGGCCAGGATCGCTAAGCCCATGCCGATCCCCATGAGCATGCCGGCCCAATCGAGGTCCGTGCGGATTTCATCGGGCGGAACCGAAAGCGGTCGATCGGAAACGCAGGTGCCGTAGAGGCGCACGAGAACAATGCAGGAAAGCAGGAAGCCGGGCGGACCAAGTCGTAGAGCCAAGGCCGCTTCCCCCTGGAGCACCGCCAGGCCGAGCAAGACCGCGTAGAGCGGAACGAGGAAGCGCACGATGAGAGCCTTGATCGTGCCTGCGACCACCGCTCCGTCGGGTGCCGGCGAGAGTTCATGGATCCACCGAGCCGCGGCGGACTCCGAGGCGGGAATCTGCGTCAACAGAACTGGTAGGTACACCGCGCTGGAGAAGAACAAGAGGGCTAGGACATCCGTGCGCATTTCGGCATCGCCGGAACCAATGGCCAGGAAGGCCAGGGGGATGCCGAGCATGGGGTAGGTGCGCAAAACGACCTCACGCTCCAGGGGCAAGGCGTCGTAGACGAGGTCGAAGAAGCCACGCTCATCAGCGCGTACCCATGTGCGTGTGATCAGGGCGCGAATGGGGCGCAGTAGCACCGCCAGGAGCGGCTCCTTCCCAAGTCGCGGGATTGGCTTGGGGGCTGGCAGCAGCACGAGTATTGCTAGGGCCAGAAATCCGGTTGCGATCGCGACGGCGATGTGTGTTCCCTGGCCCAGACTGGATTCCGGTGCCATGGCTGCCGCGAACCAGGTGGACGGCAGGATCCAAAGCCACTGCGGCAAGTCCTGGGTCTGTTCTAGAACCTTCATGGTCGGCACGTGGCGTAGTCCCGCTACTAAGCCCACAAGAACGCCCACCACCAGGCCTGTCTGTAGGAGCACAAGGGCCGATTCCGCGCGGCCGCCAAGAAGTGCCTGGGCTGCCACCAGCGTGGCCGCAACACACAGGGCTACGCCAAAGCCGAGGGGGATCAGGGCGAGTCGCGCCAGCACACTTCCGGGGCCAAAGAAGGCCACGGGCAGGAGCGCCGCCAGGGCCAGGGCGCCGAGGAAAACCACCAGTTGCAGGGCGCGGGCCGCAGACAGCTCCCGCGGCTTGGCCGGCAAGGCCTCCACCCAGGCTCGCGCAGGATCCGCCCGTAGAAGCCAGCCCAGGTCACCCAGAAGCGGAATTGCCAGCAGCGACGCCATCAATGTCAGGGAGAACAACCCGTAGGCGAAGGGCGGCAGGGAACCGGAGACCAGACCGCAAAACAGCGCGGTGACAAGTGCGTTGGCCAGCAGCGCCGCCACGGGCAAACCACCGCGCGGCCCGGAGGAGAGGCGCGCTAGGAATAGCGCGCGTACTCGGCTGAAGCTGCCGGCACCCGCCGCGGGCCGCGCCTGCATGGTGGTGGTCACGCGAAGAGAACCAGGGACATCTCGAAGCGGAAGCGATTCGCTATGGGGTCCTCTAGGCCAAGGGCGTCGAAGCCCTCGAGCATGGCTTGCTTGGCCGCGCTTTCCTTTTCCTCGGGTGCCAGGCGAATCGCGTCGAGCAACTCCTCGAAACCCGCTTCGTAATCGGCGTTGGCCAGGAGTGCTTTGCCGTAGGCCGTGCGCGCAGCGGCATCCTCAGGGGTTGCTTCAGCAGCGGCCGCGAGGACTTTCAAGTCCCCCGCACCCCCAGCCATTAGCACGCGGGCCAGGGCGGCTTTGATCGTATCGTCCCGCAGTTGAGCGTCGGTCAGACCCCTGAGGAGAGCAGCGGCGTCCTCCGCGCGATCCGCCGCCAGGAGAATCTCCGAACGCAGGACATGGGCCTCCAGGTTGTCCGAGGCCTCTGCGAGGGAAGCCTCGACCTCGAGCAAGGCGTCGTCGACTTGCTCGGCCGCCAGAAGCTCCCGCGCGGAATCCAGGCCCGCGGCCGAGGTCTCTAGTCCGGGCGCGACGCGCTTGAGGAATTCCATCAGCTCCGCCTCGGAGACGGGGCCCTGGAATCCGTCCGCCATGCGCCCGTCAGCGACGACAACCACAGTGGGAACCGACTGGACTCGGAAGGCACCGACCAACTCGGGGTTGGCGTCGGCGTCGACTCGGGCGTAGCGGAAGCCGCCCTTGGCGTCCCCGGCGACTTGCTGGAGCAGTGCATCCAGTTCGAGGCAGGGCCCGCTCTTGGCGGAGATGAATCCGACGACAACCGGGAGCTCCTTGGACTTCAGCAGGATCTCAGTTTCGAAGGACTGGGTTGTGATGTCGACAACCCAGGTGGTGTCGGCAGGAGTCGGAGTGCTCATCGGTGGGAGGGCGGGGGGAGGGGATCACTGGGCGAGCCCGCATCATAGAGTCGCCAGTAGGGGGCGTCATAGGCCGATCGGCGGGCAGCCTTGAAATGAGTCGAGTGCAGCCCGTGGGAGGTCGAGTCGAGACACAGGACTTTCGAATCGCCAGTCCGGTAGACACCATACGGACGTAAGGTACCGCCCTATGAAGCTCGATTTGAAGGGGCCCGCAGGCCGTCTTGAGGCTCTACTCGAGGAACCTGAAGCGGGCCCGATTCGTGCTGCCGCCGTGGTTTGCCACCCGCATCCCATGCATCTGGGCAGCATGCGGAACACGATCGTCTTTCGAGCGGCTCGGGCCCTGCGAGCGGCGGGGTTGGTGACCCTGCGCTTCAACTTTCGCAGCGTGGAAGGCAGTGAAGGCGAGCACGACGGTGAGGGTGGCGAAGAAGGAGATGTTCTGGCAGCCCTGGATTTGCTGGAGGAGCGCTACCCGGGTTCGCCTCTTTGGACCGCTGGGTATTCCTTTGGGGCGCGCACGACCGCTGGCCTCGCAACAAGGGAGAAGCGGATTCAGCGGGTGATCCTGATCGCCCTGCCCGTTGGCTTCTACAACTGCACTTTCATCGAAGCCGTTCCCCAGCCCGGTCTGATGATCTTTGGGGGAGCGGATGAGTTTGGAACCGCTACCGTGATGCGCGATAAGCACCCGCACATGCCGAAGGGGTTGGAAATCGTTGAGATTCCTGGCGCCGACCACATGTTCCGCGGACTCACCCCGAAGGTCGAGGAAGCTGTCCACGACTACGCCCTGGAAAACATCGAGGCCGACAGCCCGAGAGGACCAGCCCAATGACCGACACAAATTTCGACGACGCGACATTCCCCAAGGACTGCTGTCCCGCTATCCGTCGCGTCATGATGCCCCGGGACACAAACTCCTTTGGGACGATCTTCGGAGGCGTGATTCTGAGCGAGATTGACCTCGCGGCGGCGATCGAATCCCAAAAGCATCACTCCGGTAAGCTTGTCACCGTCGCCATGGACAAGATCGTCTTCACGGCGCCGGTGTACGTGGGGGACTGCGTCTCGTTCTTTACGAAGACGACCCGCGTCGGCCGCACGTCCGTTCAGACTGAGGTCAGAGTCTGGGCCGAACGCCGCTTCTCCGATGGTGAGGATGTTCACGTGACGGAGGCAACGGTGACCATGGTCGCCGTCAACGATCAGGGCGAACCCGTTCCCCTAAAGGGAAGGTAAACGGCGGTAGGGAACCTGGTTTCCGACATCCGATCGCCCCCCCCGACGATGCCGTTGAGAGGTTGACTAATCCCCTAGGATTGCCGCAGCTGTCTCATTGGGATCAACCGAGCTGGTGACGGCGCGGAAGACCGACTCCAGCGTCCCGTCGCTGCCCGAACGTGCACGCAGTTCGTCCATGTTGCCAACCGTTACGAGCTTGCCCTCGGCCATGATCGCCATGCGATCACAAACGCGTTCGACTACGTCCAAGAGATGGGAGGTGTAAAGGACGGCCCCACCCCGGGCAGCCCAGGCGCGCAGTAGCTCCTTGACCACCGCGGTTGTCGGTGCATCCAGACCCGACAGTGGTTCGTCCAGTATCAACAGGGCCGGGCGCGGCAGGATTGCGCAGGCCAGCGCCACTTTCTGACGCATGCCGCGGGAGAAGGCGCCGACGGGATCATCCGAGCGCTCGCCGAGGCCGAATTCCCCTAGTAGGCGGCCCGCCTCCTTCTCAAGTGCCACGGATTCCATGCCGTGTAGGCGTCCCACGAGTTGCAGGTGCGCGCGCGCGCT
>JBLHLB010000374.1:0-4131 GCA_047618505.1 Planctomycetota bacterium | reverse complement strand
GCCGGGCCAAGGGAATCGAACTCTCGATCATCGGATCGGAACGATTGAGGGAGCTCGAGCCCCATGTCACAGGTGTAGCGGCATTGCATGTCCCCGGAGCCGGCATCGTCAACTACAGGGAAGTCTGTCAGCAGCTCTCCGAGGATCTCCGGAACCTCGGGGGCGAAGTGTGCCTCGGGGCGCGGGTCCGCCGAGTCACTTACGCAAGAGAAGGGGTTCGGGTCGAGCTTCACGGGCGTGAGACCATGGAGGCTAGTCGAGTGGTCAACTGCGCAGGACTCCACTCCGATCGCATAGCCCGCGGCTCTGGAGTGAGTCCCGGCGCGCGCATCATCCCCTTTCGCGGCGAGTACTTCGTGCTCTCGGATACAGCGACACACCTCTGTCAAAACCTCGTGTACCCCGTTCCGGACCCGCGCCTTCCATTCCTTGGTGTGCATTTCACGCGCATGGTCGGAGGCGGTGTGGAGTGTGGTCCGAACGCCGTCTTGGCCCTGGCCCGTGAAGGCTATCGCTGGCGAGACGTCAACCTGCGCGACCTCTGGGACACGGGGACGTGGCCGGGCACCTGGCGATTGTTTGCGAAGCACTGGCGCACTGGCTGTGGCGAAGTGTGGCGGTCGATCTCGAAGGCCGCCTTCGTTCAAGAACTCCAACGCTTGATTCCCGAGATCAGGGCCGAGGATCTAGAGTCGGCACCTGCTGGGGTACGTGCCCAGGCGCTAGGGCCCGATGGTTCCCTCGTAGATGACTTCTTAATCTGCCGCGAAGGGGCGATCACCCATGTGATCAACGCACCTTCTCCGGCGGCGACCGCTAGCCTCGCGATCGCCGAGGCCGTCGTCGATCCCCTGACTCGCAAGCTCTAGAACGAGCCCAATCCTGGCGTTCCCTATTGGCGGGTACTCGGCGAAAGGGAGCTTAGAGTTTGACCGCCAGCATCCGCCCCCCTGTCGCCAGGGAGAGCTCCCCCCAGAAGCCGCGGATGCGCTTGCCCGCCCCCACGAGTACGCAGTCGAGAATCACCTGACGCCCAAGGTTGCGCTCCAGGAACATGGCGCTGATCTGCTCAAGCCGATAGCGCGAGCCACCCGACGGCGCTCCGTCTGAAAGCATCACGATTGTGTCGACCCCAACCACATCCTGAGCAAAGAGCATGGCTTCCCAAGCATTGCCAGGTCCCTTGAACTGCGCCTTCTCGAACCACCCTAGCGCGTTCTGAACATTGCGCGGCGTGGCCTCGACAAGCTCCTCGCGCCAGGGCTTGGCCACGTTTGTGAAGGGCACGAGCAAGAAGCGTGTACCTGGAGGAAGTGCCTCAAGAGCTTCGCGCAGCTTCTCCTCGAGCGCCATCTTGATCGTCCGCCCCCCATCGTTCTCCCGCCAGGTAGAGCCGGAAAAGTCGATCACAAAGGCCACGGCCTCTGACCGAATCGGTAGACCCACGATGGTTGCCGAACTCTCCGAACCCCGCAGCTCCTCCTGCTCCTCCCGCTCCACCTGCCCCACTGCCCGGGGCAACCAGTCCGGCGCAAGGGTCCGCAGCCAGTCGCGCCAGGGTCGCACGTCGTCCTTGTACTTGAAGCCGGTCAAAGCATGGAGTTCCGTCATGCAGCGCCAGGAAATAGTTGGTGACTCCTCCTGCTCCAGCCGCAGGACGAGGAGTTCCAGTGCCGCTTTCCGCAGGGGGAAACCGCCTTCGCCCCTGACCACTTGCACGAGAGCCCGCAGGGCTGCTGTCCTAACCGGAAATGCATCATCAGCGGCGAGACGTCCCATGAAAGCAGGGAGCCCTGTTGCCTTCCCTGGCACGCTCCCCAGCAACAGGGCCGCAGCAGCGCGCACCTCAGGCGAAGAATCAGTACAAGCCTCTGCCAGGGTCCGATCAAACCCCGACCGCCCCGCAGGCGCGCTTTCCCCAAGGGCTGCCAGCACGTGCAGGGCGCGGGCACGCACCAGGAAGTCTTTGTCCCTTTCGAAAGCCCGGAGCACGGCCTTCTCCAATTTTGCGCGAGCATCGCCTGGCTTGGATCCTTGTTCGAGCAAACGCTCAAAGGAGAACAACAGAAGACGCCTCGTGATCGGATCCTTGTCCTTCAGGGCCTTGGCCATGGTCGCAAAGTCATGGGGACCTCCCATTCGCCCAAGGAGTTCTGCGGCATAGCGGCGTACCTGTTCCGACTTGTCGGTGAGGCCACGATCTCGCTCCAGATCCTCACGAAGATCTTCAAAGTCACCTCCTTCGGGCATGCTGCCCAGGAGGAAGGCTGCGCTGTCCGCGACCTCGCCTGACCTGTCCCCTAGGGCGTCGATCAAGAGCGACCAGGCTTCGACCTCAGTGCGCTTCCCGAGGGCATCCACCGCGTCCTTGCGCACATACTTGTTGCTGTTCCGGAGCTTCGTCCGCAGCTCCCCTAGTTCATCAAGGTTCGGCCCACTGCCAAGCGATGATCTTTCGATCCCCTCGCCAGCAACGGACCCTGACGCCACCGCCCCCGCAACCGTGGCAGGGGTGAAGAAGAGGAGGAGCAGGCCGCCGAGGCCACACCTGAGTACCTGGCATACCGCGCGTGTAAGGAAGAAAAGCATAGACGGTATCGAGCTCGTGGTAGTCATCGAGTCCAGCGCGCTCCACGGCCCGCCCTCCGCACAAGAGACTGTCACTGGGCCACCCAGTGTCAGACCAGTTCCAGAAAACACCTGTCCACTGACGATGGCTCCCCGCCCATGACCCCCCGCCCAGAATCCGGCCCAGAATCTGGCCCAGAATCCGGCGTACCATTGACGGATCTTTCCCAATGCAGACGGGCGGAGAATCGGCCATAGCAGCTCTCCGCCCGTCGACCCCCAGGGGGCGTTCCTATCGCGTGGGCCCCACGGGCCTCAGACGTGGTTCCTACTCAGCGCCACCGATTAGCACGCCGTTGATCACCCGGGGCGCGTCAGTGACCGTGGGCTTGATCCCGATGGTCGGCGCCACGTAGGTGCTGTCATCCGGAAGAACCAAGTCGCTGGCACCAATCAACCCCAAGCTCATGTTTCCGCCGGGGTCCGGCTGCAGGGATTGCTCGATGTCGATCGCGCGCACAACGTACTCAGTCCCCGCCGGGCCCATGATTACGCCATCCCCCAAACTGAAGATCGGGTAATAGCGATCCTCCTCTAAGTCGCCATCTAGATCGACCCCCGCGCTCGGCAGGCCATGCAATTGACCTGGACCGTCATAGCTCAGGAGATACGTTTTCCCATCGTACGTAGAGTCGACGTTCCTGTCGTTGAGCGTTGCATGGGTGTAGGCGAACTGGATGGGCGTATCGAAAGAAACAACGACCCCAAGGCTGTCTGCCAACGACCATTGGACGTTCCAATCGTTGTGTCCGGTCTCGTATTGCCAGAACTCCTCGAGGGACCAGATGTCCCAGACGTCCGTCAATCCCGCCAGACTTTGAACGAGCGGGCCGGTCTGCATGCCCCAGGTGTTGGGACCGCTACCAGGCTCCTCTCCGCTTCCCAAGCCGACCCGGGTCAGGGTCATGCCGTCTCCGCTGACGTCATGGAAAAGAGTCAGGTCGAAGTTTGCGAACTTGAACTCGTAGGGCGTCATGACGTCCGCTGCGTCAGCCAGGTAGATGTCACCCGCTTCCGCCTCTGTTCCCGTGATACCCGAGCGCAGGCAGTTGACCAGCCCGTAGAAGGTCGCTTCGTCGCCACCACTGAAGATGTCGCTGTCGGCTCCCTCGAAGCTTTGGGAGTAGAAAGTCACCACCAGGGGTTCGTCCTTGTTCCAGGACGCAGGCCCACCGAGGCTGTCGGAATACATTGACAGGTAGCCGATGGAAGCCGTGTCAATCACCGTGGGCGGGTCGATCGGCGTCAGTTCGAAAGTTATGTCGTCGATCGAATAGGTGCGCACCCAATTCGATCCATCCCAACTGATCAGGAACTGTTCCTGTCGCATGAGGAAGTTGTTGAACTCACTCCACTGGAAGGCATCACCCACGATGTCGTCCAAGGAAACATCGTCGCGGGAGAACTTGGTCAGCTTGCCACCGCCCTTGGTGACGGTGTAAGGCACCAACTCGCTGGGCTCAGCGTAGACGTCGCGGAAGACGGTATCTCCGGAACTGATAG
>JBLHLB010000373.1:0-4193 GCA_047618505.1 Planctomycetota bacterium | reverse complement strand
CCGCCTGTTCGGAACGTGCACGACTCACGACCGCCAGGGCGCCCACTGCCGTTGCCGTCGATAGAGCGCTGGAGGAAAGCTTGCCCTCCCAGCAGCCTTCTCTACTGGCTTCCCTACTGGCTTCCCTTTTGGGCGAGCGCGTCCGCTCCGCCAAGAGCGTGGCCAGCGCGCCTTCGGTCGTACGGGCGATGCGCGCCCGTGCCTCACTGCTCCCGTATAGGCTGCCCATCGCCGCCCTAGGAATCGAGGGCCAGGTGCCCCAGGGCGAGCAGTCCGTAGAACACATATTCGGCGTCCTGACAGTCATCATCCCAGTGACCGAAGAAGGCCTTGCCCGTCCACAGACTATCGATGAAGTCGAGGGTCAATCCGTGGCCTCGTCCAAGCAAGCCGCGCTCGCCCTTGCGCAGGCAAGCCAGGGCGTGCAACGACGTCGCCGTCGAAAGCAGGTCAGGAATCGGCGCCTCGGGCATGGCTTTGAAACCACCCTGGGGATGGCGTTGGTCCAAGATCCAGGTATCGATGCCCTCTGGGATTTCCAACTCATAGAACACCAAGAGAGCAGCGGCCGCGGAGGCCGCGGGTGTTGTGCCGAGGGGAATTCCGACCGCGTTTGCATAGCCGCCATCCGGAGTGCGCAGGGCTTCAAAGCTCGCGCCCATCTCGAAGGGCAGGGGCATCGTCGCCCCCAAGTCCTGGTACACGCCGGCCGCCAAGAAAGAGTTGTAGAGGGTCCCCGTTGGCGCACCTGCACGGGCCGCATAGCCCCCGTCCGCGCTGCGATTGGCCTCCACTTGTTCCAGGATACCTGCGCGCAGGGCAGGCGCGACGGCCTCGCCCGTTTGGCTCATCAACGAAGCCCAACAGCGCACAAGACTCGCGCGGTGAACGAGGTCGAGCTCTTCCCCCAGGCCAAAGCCTTCGAGGAAACGACGCACACGCTCCACCGGTAACTCCGCCCGCAGAGCCACCAGGGCATCCAGGGCAAAGGCCGTGTAGTAGAGGTCGCTCTTCCCTTCGCGATCCGCCGCGCCACCGTCGGCGTTCAACTCACCTTCGAGGAAGGTGGTAATCAGCGGCGCAGCCTCAGCTAGCAGCTTCGGCGCCAGGCGCGCGGCCTGGAGCATTTCTAGCCTCAAACTCACTGCAGTAGCCTTCGATTTGGTTTTCGTCGCCGAAGATCTTCCCGATCACGCGGCGCAGGAGTCCTTTGACCGTGGGATGCGTCAAGGGCGCGAGGGCTTCCACAGCACTGTGCTCATAGGCGTCGCACAGCTCGCGCGCTTTGCCGATGATCTGGTGCTTAGCCAATAGATTCTCCAGGTCTTCGCGCTCCGCTTCAACCCCGGGCGTGCGATTCCAAAAGCGAGTGGTCATGTCCTTGTCCGGACCTTCGTCAGCACGCTTGTGTGCAATGGCCAGGATCAAGGAGGGACGCAGGTCCGCCAGATCATCGCTATCGCCGTCGCCGAGGAAATCGTCGATGTCGTCGTTGATCTGGTAGGCAATGCCGAGGGCTTCAGAGTAGGGCCGGATGACGTCGTGTACGTTTTCTTCGGCTCCAGCAAAGAGTGCGCCGAGGCGCAGGGCGACTTCGAAGGCCGGAGCCGTCTTCTCGCGGAAGATACCAAGGACGTCGATGGAGCTCAGGGGAGTCGGATTCCGCACCCAGCTCAATTCGGCCCCTTGGCCGCGGCTGAGTGCAACGTGTCCGCGGGCTGCTTCGCGCATCAGGGCGGCGATAACGGCGGGCTCTACGTCAAGCTCGCTGAGCAGTCGATAGCCTTCCCCCAGGAGCAGGTCGCCGACGTTCAGGGCAACCGCTTCACCGACCTGGGCGTGCAGGGTTTGCTCGCCATAGCGCAACAGGTCGCCGTCTTCCATGTCGTCATGGATCAGGCTGGCCTTGTGGAAGCATTCAACCGCAACAGCCAACTTCGCCAGATCCGGAGTGGTTCCGGGTCGTTCGCTGCGACCTTCGCTCTTGAGGGCGATCCAGACGCAGGTCGCGAGGTAGGGACGCCAACGGTTGCCAGCGCGAGCCATCCACTCGCGCGCCAGGGCGTCGGTCTCGGCGCCGATGCCCTCCATCGGCCCCATGATTTCATCAAGAGATTCCGGCGTGAACCAAGCGCGCACGGTGCCCTTGAGCGCTTCCAGATCCAGACGGTAGGTCTGGTCCTCGGCCGTCAGGTTGATCAGGTCGCGCACCTGGTCGAGGTCCACGCTGGTGTCGACACAATCGTCCTGCAAGAGCGGGATCGACATGCCGGGGATCGCCACAGCTTCCATGTGCGGGAAGCACTTTTCGAGGACATTCAGGCAGCTCACACCGACGATGGCCTCGATCTTCCCGGTCTCGATCATGGCCCGCACGATGGCAGAGCCCTCGGCGATCAGCACGGCGTAGCCCAGGCGTTCCGCCTCGCGCGTCAGATCCTCGATCGAACACAGGCCACACTCTTTGCAAAGCATGCCAAAGGAATCGAAGGGCGCGGGACAATGCTCTTCCACTCGTAGGCACTTCGGCAGGAGTAGCATGCGCTTGTTGTAGGGCACCTGGGCCAGGCCCTCGCGCCAGCTCTCGTTGTTCACAAGTACGGCGGCGTAGTTCGAATAGCGTCGATCCAATTGCGCCGCGTCACAGACTTCGATCGAAAGCTCGCGCAGGCGCAGGATCGAGATCGGCGGGACCAATTTGCCCTCACTCACGAAGTGCGCCGCCATACTCTTCAGGCGATCGCGTTCCCCACGATTGTTGGGGATATTCGACTGCGCCGGACGCACGCGCTGGATCGGCAGACGCCGTGGCAGGATCACAGGATTCGGACCGCCGGCCAGGGTGCTACGTACGGCGGCGCCTATGGGCAGTTCCTTCGTAACGCCGGATACGGAGACACCCTGTTCGGCCGCGGACGGCTCGACGCTGATGGCTTCCAGGGGGAGTTCGGCTGTCGGCTTGGGATCACGAATGGTCATGGAACGATTGGGGAGAAGCACCTGTGGCACGTGGGGTCGAAGGACTCCGCCGGCTCAACAGCTATTGTGCTCAGGTGTAGGCGCCGAAACCGAAGAACCAGTGCTTCTTAGCAAAACGATACATCCAGTGCTTCTCCGGGATCTCATTCCCGGGGTCGTACTGGCTATTCAACTGGCCCATGGACTCGAGCTCGGCCATGGCGGTCCCGCGAACGGTGGTGTCGTGGGCTCCATTGCGCTCGACGATGTTCTTCAGGAGCTCGGGGCGCTCAAGCACGATGCAGCCGCGCGTGGCCTCCGCCGCCGTCGTCCGAAAGTCAGCCAGGAGCTTCGACTTCGTGATCGTCTCGTAAAGGTCGCCGTCGTTGTCGTGGATCGACTCGTTGGCGAACTGCACGATCGGGCAAGGCTCAATATCGCCCCAGGGGCTGATGTGGTGACTGATTCCGGTGGCCGCGGGGCACAGGGCTTGGCCCTTGTCGTCCCAGTAGGCGTCCACAAAACCAATCGCCTTCTCATTGCGCATCTCGACGGCGAACCGGCGTACGTGACGCAGCTGTTCAGGCGTCAAAGCCAACTCCGGCGCGGCGTCGGGACCAACGGCACGATAGGTATGGAACCAGGTGTAGTGCACCCCCAAACCGATCAGACGATCGACCCAGGCTTCGCTGACGAGGTCCTCGAAGTTGTTGGCGCAAACGCTGGAGGCAACGCCCGTGAGCAGGCGCGCATTGACCGCGGCCTCGATCCCAGCCAGGGTCTTGTTCAAGACGCCCTCGCGTCCGCGCCGTTCATCGCTGATGGCTTCCGTGCCTTCAACACTAATCAGCGGCGTCGCGTTCCCAACACGGCGCAATTCGGCCGCCAGCTTCGGGGTCAAGTGATGACCGTTCGTGAAGATCTGGAAGTAGCAGTCCGGGTGTGCCTCGAGCATTGGGATCAGCTCGGGGTGCATCAACGGCTCACCACCCAAGATACCGAAGAAGCGATTGCCATGCTTCTTGGCGTTATTCACCAGTCGGTTCCAATCCTCCAGACTGATGCGCTCCTGGGGAGCCGCTACATCGACCCAGCAGCCAACGCAGCGCAAGTTGCAGGAGTTGATGATCGAGACATAAAGGAACGGAGGAAAGACCTCCCCCTTCTTCAGGCGCTTCTTGAACTTCTGGACGCTCAGCATGCCCTTGAAGCCGAAGTTATAGACGAACTTCCAG
>JBLHLB010000372.1:0-4284 GCA_047618505.1 Planctomycetota bacterium | reverse complement strand
CCCGAGGGAGCTGTCGCCACGGGCGAGCGTAAGACCATCCTCGAGGGCGGCGAGTTTCGTTCTGCGATTGGCAAGATCGCCCACAGTACCGGCGTCCCCATCGTGCCCTGCGTCCATGTCGGCACCAAGAACATGGCGGTGCGCTACCGCTGGTTGCCGCTTCGTCTAATCCGTTACGGAATCATCTTCGGCGAGCCCATCTTTGCCGACCCCAGCCTCAATCGACGTGAGGCTGCGCGCAAGTTGGAGGAAGACCTGATCGCTTCCATGCGCAAACTGCACGTCGAGTTGTTGGCAGCCTACGATCATTGAGCGCAGGCGGCTCCTGTGTCCTTGGGCAATCTAGTGTCCTTGGGCAATCTAGCCCTTTACTTCGGAGACCAAACCATCGCTCCCGAAGGTCACCGCGTGGCGGGTCCAGACGTTCTTCCAGTCGGTCCAGGTCGGAAGCGCGAGGTTCGGCGTGGCGTGTGCCGGGGGCGTGCCGACGGCGAGGAGAACTCCGGCACGGGACATGCCGGCAGTCACCTTGCCGAGGCGAATGCCCTCGTTGTCTGCCTCGGAGAACTGCGCGGGGTCGTAGGCGGCAGGATCACGAGCGAAGTACAGGGCCAGGTTGTCCGCCAGGGTCAGCCCGGCTTGACGCGTGTGCTTGGTCTAGACCCAGGTGTACTGCACCCCGCTGCCCGTAACCGTGAATTGCATGCGCTTGGCAGTGCGCGAAGCGATCGTGACCTTTGCGCCCAGGGGGATGATCCCGATCTGCAGGTAGTTGATCGATGCCAGAGGAGGCGCAGCTGGCCAGGAAAAGAGCCATGGTCGCGGTGAGGGAGGCAAGCGTGAGTCGCACGGATCGATTGGTTCGGAGAATCGGGAAGGCCGGGGGGGGCAGTCCTTGTGCCCGCTGTTCTGTGTGTGTGGCAATGTGGCGGCCCCCCTCAGGAATGCCAAAGCGTGGGACCCTGTTCGGACTTTGCATGTTGTCGAAAGAGCTTGCCCCGGATCCCGTAGGGGGCCAGATAATCTCCAGGCCCACTCCCCACGCCGGGCCTGACTCTGCCTCCAAATCCGGACTCCCCTACGCCATCAACATGATGCATCGCCCCAAGTCTCAATCCCAAGGTCTGTCCCTGGCCGCCCCCGCCATCGCAGCACTTGGTGTCGTTCTCTCTCTTTCAGCCGTGGGGAGCGCCCCGGCGGCCCAGCCCACTGGGCCCTACACTTCGGTTTCACAATCCGATTCCGCAGCCGGCATGCTGCGTTACCCGGATGTCAGCGCGGAGCAGATCGTCTTCGTCTTCGCAAACGATCTTTGGTTGGTTTCGCGTGATGGGGGCTTGGCCCAGCCGCTGGCCAGTCCCGGTGGATCCGAGCGTGCCCCCAAGTTCAGTCCGGACGGGGACACGATTGCTTTCCAGGGCAACTACGAGGGCAATACTGACATTTATACGGTCGGCGTCGGAGGCGGCTTGCCCTTTCGCGTGACGCACCACCCGAGCACGGAGCAGCTCAGCGAGTGGACCAGCGACGGACGCCTGATCTTCACGACCTCGGGCCTCTCCGGCCAGGGTCGCGCGGGCAAGATGTTTGCAGTGTCCGCCGAGGGCGGTCTGCCCGAACAACTGTCGATTCCCTACGGCTACAATGGAACGATGCGTTCCGGTGGAAGCCTCCTGGCCTACACCCCGAACGTGCGCGACAACCGCAACTGGAAGCGCTACCGCGGTGGTATGGCGACGGACATTTGGTTGTTCGATCTTGAAGCCAAGACTTCGCAGCAGGTGACGACCTGGGAAGGGACGGACTCGATCCCGATGTGGCACCGTGGCACCCTCTATTACTTGTCCGACGCGGGGCCGGAAGCGCGCTTGAACATCTGGAAGTTCAACCGTACAAATAGTGAGCACAGTCAAGTTACGCGCTTCGGAGACTTCGACGTCAAGTGGCCCTCTGTCGGGCCCGGCGACCGTGGTCAGGGCGAGATCGTCTTTCAGAACAACACGGGTCTTTTCCTCCTGGATCTGGGGACGGAAATCGCGCGCATGATTCCGGTCAGCGTGCCTGGTGTGCAGGACACCTTACGCACTAAAACCGTCGACGTGGCCCCGTTCCTGGCGAACGGTGGTGCCTCTCCTACGGCCAAGCGAGCGGCCGTTGAAGCACGCGGTGATATCTGGACACTCCCGGCCGATGAGGGCCGCCCGCGCAACCTAACCGCTACTTCTGGCATCGGCGAGCGCGACCCTTCCTGGAGTCCCGATGGCCGTTGGATCGCCTACTTTTCCGATGCAAGTGGAGAGTATGAGTTGACCATCACACAGTCCGATGGACGCGGTGAGACACGCCAACTGACCTCGGGCTCCGTAGGCTATCGCTACGACCCGACCTGGTCCCCGGACTCGACCAAGATCGCCTTCTCGGACCGCAGTGGATCGATCTATATCCACACGATTGGGGCCGGTGAAGATGGTGAAGATGGAACGACCGTTCTGGTGGATCAGGACACCAACTCCGAATGGGGTGTGACCGTGAACTGGTCCCACGACAGCCGTTGGTTGGCCTTTGTGAACCGAGGCCAGCGCACGACAAGTGCCGGCTTCGAGCGCGGCGCGCTGCAGAGCTCAATCTTCCTCTTTGATTCGACCAAGTCCGAGCTGCACCAGGTCACGAGCGACATGTTCAGCGACAGCTCGCCTGCCTTTGATCGCAAGGGTGACTTTCTTTACTTCTCCAGCGATCGCAATTTCAGTTCCCAAAACGGTTCATCGATCGACGGCAGCTACATCCACGAGGACACGGCTGTGCTCTTGGCTGTGCCGCTGCGTGAAGATGTCGCCTATCCCTGGACACCGAAGAGTGACGAGGAAGAGTGGGGGGACGAATCGGATGACGATGATGCCGACGAGGAGTCTGGCGGCGATTCCGAAGGCGACGACGCGGCTGAGGAAGCCTCCGACGACGACGAATCCGAGGATGGTGAAGCGACGGACGAGAGCGACGATGCTTCTGACGACGCCGAATCCGAGGGGGAAGCCGAAGAGGAAGACAGCGAGGAAGAGCCCATCGAACCCCTCGAGATCGACCTTGAGGGCTTCGAGCGCCGCGCAATCCTCTTGCCCGTCGCCCCCGGCGCATTCGCCCAGCTGGCGGTGAATGACAAGGACCAGCTGCTCTACGCTCGCAGGGGAGAAGACGGTGGAATCAAGCTCTTTGACATCCACTCCGACGATCGCGAGGAAGAGGACGTCACGGCAGGTGGCCGCTTTGGAATGTCGGCCGATGGCGCTCACATTCTTCTGCCCCAGGGCCGTGGGTTGGCCATCGCCGACGCCAAGGCGGATAGTACCCCGAAGGCCATCAGCATGGCCGACATGAACGCCACCATCGCCCCGCGCGAGGAATGGGCACAGCTTTACCGGGACGCTTGGCGCCTCTTCCGTGACTATTTCTACGCGGGCAATATGCACGGCGTGGATTGGGACGCGGTCTACGCCCAATACCGTCCCATGATCGATGCCTGCGTCACGCGCAACGACGTCGATTATGTGATCCGCGAAACCATCGCCGAACTGAACGTCGGCCACGCTTACTTGCGCGGCGGACCGCTCGAGCGCGGCTCTCGCGTTTCCGGCGGACTGCTTGGGTGCGACTACACCCTGGAGAACGGTGCCTACCGCATCGCGAGCATCATTGAAGGCGGCGTGTGGGACGCGGATGCCCGTGGACCCTTGAGCCAAACCGGCGTGGATGTGAAGGCAGGCGACTATCTCTTGGCCGTCAATGGCATTCCGGTGGACGCTGCGCAGGATCCCTGGGCAGCGCTTGTCGGGCAAGGCGGCAAGGCGGTCGAACTGACCGTTAGCGTCAACCCGACCCTGGACGATGAGGCACGCCGCGTGTGGGTCACCGCACTGAACAGCGAGCGCACCCTGCGCTATCGCCAGTGGATCGAGCAGAACCGCGCGACTGTCTTCGAGAAGTCCGGCGGCACGGTCGGATACGTCTATGTGCCCGATACGGGCTTCACTGGGCGCAACGATTTCTTCCGCCAGCTCTACGGCCAGGCGAACATGGATGCGTTGATCATCGATGAGCGTTGGAACGGGGGCGGCTTCCTGCCGACGCGTGAGATTGAGGCCCTAAACCGCCCGATCTCTAACTACTTTGGTCGCCGTTGGGCGACCTCCATGCCGGTTCCCGGTGACTCGCACCAGGGTCCGAAGTGCATGTTGATCAACCGCGACGCGGGCTCCGGCGGGGACATGTTCCCCTACCTCTTCAAAG
>JBLHLB010000371.1:0-4332 GCA_047618505.1 Planctomycetota bacterium | reverse complement strand
ACCCACCGAGACACGAACCCACAGACAGAGGGGGGCGCGACCTGGCGTCCGCGCCCCCTTCTCTCTTTGCGTCAACCGGCTAGGCCGGAGTCAGCGGGTGCTGTTTACCAGCGACCGCCGCCGCCGCCGCCACCGCCGCCGCCGCGGTTACCGCCGCCGCCGCCGCCGCCGCCGCCACCGCCGCCACCGCCGCCGGTGCGGGGCTTGGCTTCGTTAACCGTGAGGTTGCGACCGTCAAGGTCCTTACCGTCCCAGGCGTCGATGACGGCTTGGGCTTGGGCATCGTCCGCCATTTCGGCGAATGCGAAGCCACGGGGGCGACCGGTTTCACGGTCAGTCACAATGTGAATGTCCTTGCAGGTGCCGCCGCTATCTTCGAGTGCGACGCGGAGGGAGTCTTCGGTGGTACCGAAGGAGAGGTTGCCGACGTAGAGTCGATTTCCCATGGGATGTTACCTTTGCTTTCCGTTGGTTAGCGTTCTCGGACCTGTCCAACGGAAAGGTGTTCTGAAACGCAGATCATCTAGCTTTCGCTGTCTATCTTAGGAAACACACTGTCCAGAGTGGGCGGTGCGTGTTGCTGCGAACTCGACATGACAAAGCATGTGTACAAGCTCGCTGCTCGTGGGGGTCGGGACTGTTTTCGTAGGTGCGGGGGGACAGTCTCAAGACCGTTGGGCCTGTCCATCGGCCAGCGGCCGGACAGGGGCGCGCATTGTAGGGGCACCGGGAGTCTCGTTGCACCTCATTCATCGCTGCGCTTTTTGGGTTCCAGAGACATTTTTGGACAGGTACCCTGCCGAGGGCGTGAGAACGGTGGGCTCTTGGAGTGTCGGCAGCCCACCAAAACGCAAGATACGGGCCCTCTATGGCCCCCAAGCACAAGATGGCGCCCCGTAAGGAGGAGTGAATCCATGTCCCCGAAGGAACCCTCTTTTAGACGTTTAGAACTCTCGGAAGAACGCAGAGATGGACTTTCCTCGCGCCTGAGTCGGCTGATGCAGGAGGAATACGACGAGGAGCTGAGCTCTTTTCGGGCGAATACCCTGATCGAGTTTTTCCTGAGGGAGCTCGGGCCACCCGTCTACAACCAGGCTATTCAGGACGCTCGGGCCTTTCTCCAGGAGCGTCTCGACGACCTCGACGCAGAGTTCTATGAGCCCGAAGAGGGCTAGCCCCCAGAGCGTGCCGCGACCCCTGTTTGCACGCGCCAAAGGGCAGCGTAGAGACCGTTCAAGTCCAACAGGTCGCCATGGCGCCCGGATTCCACAACGCAGCCATTCTCCAGAACATGAATCTGGTCCGCATCGCGAACGGTGGAAAGGCGGTGTGCGATCACCACGGTTGTGCGGCCCTTGGCGATGTGGGCCAGGGAGCGCTGGATAGCAGCCTCGGTTTCGTTGTCCACCGAGGACGTCGCTTCGTCGAGGATCAGGATGGGCGGATCTTTGAGTACGGCGCGCGCGATCGAGATTCGTTGGCGCTGTCCGCCCGACAGTTTCTGCCCACGCTCGCCGACGACCGTGTCGTAACCCTGGGGAAGGGCATTGATGAACTCCTCGGCTTCGGCGGCGCGGGCCGCTGAGGCGATGCTAGCGCGGCTCGCATCTGGTTGGCCGTAGGCGATGTTCTCCGCCACCGTCCCGTGGAAGAGGAACACGTCCTGGCTGACGAGTCCGATCGATCGACGCAGATCTCGCAGGGGCAGCTCGCGAAGGTCGCGACCGTCTAAGGTGACACTCCCGCCGGTGACATCGTAGAAGCGCAAGAGCAGCTTGACGATTGTGCTCTTGCCCGCCCCCGTCGCTCCGACGATGGCCGTCGTTTGCTTGGCGGCGATGTCGAATGACACCCCTTCGAACACGCCGAAGCCGTTGGAGTAGGCAAAGCTCACGTTGTCGAAGGCCATGGCTCCGTGCACATCGGCGAGGGCCAGGGGAGTCGTGCCGTCTTGGATCGTAGCGTCCGTGTCCAAGAGGCCAAAGATGCGACTCGTCGAGGCCATGGCGCGTTGGAAGAGGTCGAGCGTCTCGCCGAGTTTGGTCAGGGGCCACAACAGACGTTGCGTCAGGTAGACCATGATCGAATAGATGCCCACCTGGATGCCGCCGGCGATGGCTAGCTTGCCGCCGAAGATCAACATGGCCGTGAAGCCGATGACGATGATCATGCGGATCAAGGGTGAGAAGGCCGAGCTGACTTGGATGGCCCGGCGGTTCGCCTCGCGGTAGGCGTTACTGCGTTGCCCGATACGTTCGTCTTCGCGCTCTTCGGCTGTGAAACTCTTGACGGTCGCGATGCCGCCGAGGTTGCCCGCCAGGTCCGAGTTCAAGATGCCAACTTCCTCGCGCACGGCGGCGTAGCGCGGCGCGACCAAACGTTGGAAGTAGATCGATCCCCATATAACGAAGGGCATGGGCAGGACCGCCATCCAGGCCACGCTCGGTGCCATAACGAAAAAGGCCGTTCCGATAATCAAGACGGTCGTGGCCAACTCAATCAGCGAATTGGCGCCGTTGTCGAGGAAGCGCTCGAGCTGGTTCACATCGTCGTTGAGCACAGACATCAAACCACCGGTGCTCTCGTCTTCGAAGAAGGCCAAATCTAAGCCCTGTACGTGCCGGTAAGCCTGCATGCGCAGATCGTGTTCGATCGTCTGCGCCAGGTTGCGCCAGAGAATCTTCTGGATGTACTCGAAGACAGATTCAAAGAACCAGATAGCAAAGGTCAATCCCCCCAGGACGATCAGCTGCGTGTCGGTGGAGACAATCCCGAAGCGCTGGGCAAGGAAGGACTCCTCCCGACGAACGACAAGGTCCACCGCGGCGCCGATCAAGAAGGGCGGAGCGAGATCGAAGATCTTGCCGACGATCGAGGACGCCGTCGCCCAGCGAATGCGGGAACGATGGGGGCTCACATGTCGCCGTAGCCGCTGGAAGGTCGATTCAGTTTGCACGTGTTCGCTAGCGCTGGGGGGGGAGCTCACGGGGGGATCAGGGGCAGAGAAGGAGATGCCCGCCCGCCGTGACCTGGGCGTTCCAATTGGGCGGCAGCAGTGTCGTGCCGGAGTACTCCTCGATCAACGCAGGACCCTTGAAGGTGTGACCCGGGGCAAGGGCGGCGCGGTCGATGACCTGGGCTTTGACCTTGCTCTCGAACCAAGCCGAGCGAGTGCCGAGCAGCGCGGCCTTCGGAAGCTTGCGTCGCCGCGGCTTGCTGAATCCTGCTTCCGCGCGTTTCACCGTCGCCCGCGTTCGCAGGCATACGAGTTCGATTTCGCGCTGCTCGAGCCGATAGCCATAGAGCCGCTCGTGCGTTGCGTGGAAGACTTCACGCGCCTGGGCGGATTCCGGAACACGCACCTCGAAGGATTGGCCGCGGTAGCGCAGTTCAAGGGCCTGTTCTAGGTGAATGCTGCCGGCCTTCGCACCTGCGGCGATCAACTCGTTCTTCGCAGTCTGGGCGAGTTCACGTTGCAGGGCACGCCGGCGCTTCGCGGGCCAGGTATCAAGGGAATCCACCACGGCGTGGGCCAGGTCCGCGAGGCCGGCGGCGTGGGTCATGCCGGCCGCCGAAAGAGCCCCGGGGTGCATCGGCACCAGACCGGCTTGCATGTGCATGGCCTCGACGAGTGCCGCCACCTGCAATCCGCCGGCGCCCCCGAAACCCACCAGGGGCAGGGCCGCGGGGTCCTTGCCGCGTTGCATCGTCATGAGCCCTATGGCCCGCTGCATGGCGGCGCGGGCGACCTCCAGCACACCCTTGGCGGCTTGTACCGGCTTGACACCGAGCTTCTTCCCCAGGGCTTCAAAGGCCTTCGCTACGCCATCGAGATCCAGCTCGAGTGCGCCCCCAAGGAAGTTCCCCGGAGCCACATGTCCCAGGAAAACGTGTGCGTCGGTGACAGTTAGAGCCTTGCTCTTGCCGTAGGCCACGGGGCCGGGATCTGCACCCGCGCTTGCGGGGCCAACGTGCAAGACTCCGCCAGCGTCGACGCTGACGAGGGAACCACCGCCACAACCGATGGTGTGGATGTCGAGGGTCGGGACCGCCACCGGATGACCTCCGATCCGAATCGGTTCCAGGGGCTTGGTGGCCTCAAGGAAAGCCGCGTCGAGTCCCGCCCGATGGAAGGCGACGTCGGTGCTGGTGCCACCCATGTCCAGACCTACGAAGGCGTCGAAGCCAGCATCCGACACCGCCCGGGCTGCGCCGATCACGCCGCCCGCGGGACCTGAAAGGATGACGCGCACGGGTTCGGTCGCGGCACGTTCTGCTGGTACGGTTCCACCGCTGGACTGCAGGATGGAGAGGGGAGCGCCCCCGAGCCGA
>JBLHLB010000370.1:0-4338 GCA_047618505.1 Planctomycetota bacterium | reverse complement strand
GAGGTGGACGTGACTGTTGTGCTTGCCAGCCGCGCCAACCCCGCCGGCACCAACGACACACCCGCAGAAGAGGCAGCAGAAGAGACAGTCGAGAGTGTTGACGACGTGGCAGAACTCATCGAAGTCATCGTCGGAGCTGAGGTGATCGAAGTGCCCGTGGTTGTCGGGTTCGATCAGCCGATCCCCGGTGAGATCCAGGCGATCAGGTTCGTCCTAGAAGGGTCTGACATTGAAGCAGCAACAGATTCACTCGGAAGGCTCCGCCACGCGGTTCTTTCCACTGGAGTTGCCGTAGCTCCCAGCCAGGGCGGATTCCTCGGCGTCTACCTGGCGGACAGCGATCAGGGCCTGCGTATCGACCGCTTGGTCGATGACTCCGCCGCAGTTGGTGCAGGTCTCCAGGCGGGTGATATCATCCGCAAGCTCGATGGCGAAGACGTCAAGACTGCCGATGACTTCCGCCGCTTGATGACGGACAAGGCTGCCGGTACGCGTGTCTTCCTGAAGGTCACGCGGGGCGAAATGACCGTCCATCTCTCAGCGGACCTGGGCGCTCGTCCCGAGGAGTTCGCTGTGGTATCCGAAGACGCTCCTATTGCCCTTGAGGTCCCGGCTCTCTCCGAGCACGGCTCCTTTGAAATTGGAGAGGTAGCCACGGAACAGCTAGAGGTCGACCTTCGCGAAGCTCTCGAGGCCCTTGGCTACGCCGGCTCCGAAGAGGGGGTCCAGGATCTGGAGGATGTTGCCGTCTACCAGAATTTCGAAATTGCCCTGACTCCCCAGACGGCAGTCAGCGACGAGCCCGGCTTCCTTGGGGTGTACCTCGACGACACCGCGGCCGGCCTGCAAATTCAAGGTCTGGTGGAGAACACCGCTGCTTCGCGTATCGGGCTCCAGGCCGGCGACATAATTCGCAGCCTCAATGGTGTCGACGTTGCGAACGCCGACGACTTCCGCAGGTTGATGGCAGACCTCTCTGTGGGCGACGGTGTCTCCCTCTTGGTTGCCCAGGGCGACAACGTCCAGTACATCCTCTCCACCAACCTGGGCTCGCGTCCCGCAGAGGGTGAGGGGCAAGTGAGCTCCCCCGTGGAAGTAAGCCAACGGTTGCGGCTCCAGGACATCGGCTACGCCAACTCCGATGAGGTCGATGCGCTCTCTGGGCTCGGCACCATCGAAGTCACTTTCGATTCCCAAGATTCAGCCAGCGATCAGCCCGGCTTCCTTGGCGTCTATCTCTCCGACACCGACCGGGGCCTGAACATTGACCAACTGGTAGATGACTCCGCAGCGGTGCGGGCGGGTCTGAAGGCTGGTGACATCATTCGCATGTTCAACGGAATGGACGTCGCGAATGCGGACGATTTGCGCGCCAGGATTGCCGAAGTTTCAGCCGGCATGGCGGTCTCTTTGGTGGTTTCCCGGGGCGACGAAGTCCTGCATTTGTCCACTCACCTTGGAACTCGTCCGGCGGAGGAAGGCGAGCAGGCAGAAGTGCCCGTTGAAATCGCCGCTGATCTGCGAGCACTGCGCGCCCTTGGCTACCTCGGTGCTGACGAAGAGGAGCAGCAGCACGCGTACGCCAGTGACGAGCGCGGCTTCCTTGGGGTACAGCTTGAGGACAGCGATGACGGCTTGCGCATCACAAGGGTCATCGACGGGACCGTTGCCGACGGCGCGGGCCTGGAGGAAGGCGACATCATTCGCTCCCTCGACGGGCACGAGATCGATTCCTCGGGAGAATTCCTGGAGCTGATGTCCAGTCACCCGGTTGGAAGCACCATTGAGCTCACGCTCTCCCGCGGCGAGACGACAATTCACATGGTCGCGTCCCTTGGGTCGCGTCCAGAGGAATCAGATGCACCGGCTGGATTGCCGGGCATGGTCACCGAAGAGATCCGATGGACAGACCTGGGTGGTGATTCCGAGCCCGTCGATGTGACGGTGGACACCTTCGCCGAGCACCACGGCGGTGATGCTGAGTCCGAGTTGCACAACCAGCTTCTGGAGGAGCTTCATCGCCTCCAGGAAGGTCCGCGGCAGCGCCAGATGGATGATCGTGACCGGGCTGTCTACGAGGCCCACGAGCGTGAAGCTGGGCGTGCGGCCGAGGAACATGAGGTGCACCAGCGCGAGATGCACCAGCGCGAAGCCAGTCGTGCAGCCGCGGAGCGTGATCTGTATGAGCGTCAGCGCATTCACGGAGAGCACATGCTGCGTGAACGCCAGGCAGAGCATGAAGATCAAGAGCGCCGTCTCCGGGATCAGGCCGAAGAGCACGCCCATCGCGCCCGCCAGGAGCAAGTTGAGCGCGAAGAGCACACCCATCGCGCCCGCCAGGAGCAATCTGAGCGCCAAGAGCTCGTCCAGGAACTCCGCCAGCGCGTGGAGCGTCGACTGGAAAGGATTCGCGGTGATATGGAGCGCCGCGAGAACGATCTGGAGAACGATCTCAACCACATGCTTGAAGGCCGCAGCCTGGATGCAGGTGCGCGTGTGCGAGTGCAGCGCCTACGTCAGCGTCTGCAGAGCTGGCGCGAGAGCAACCGACGCATGCTCGATCGACAGGAGCGCATCTTCCGGCAACGCCTGCGCGAGCTTGGGCGTTAGTCCACCTCCAGATCTCCACAGACTTCGGGAAGACGGAGTCTAGGGCGACAAAGTTTGGGGCGAGGGAGTTCGAAGCCAAGGCTTCGAGTTCCCTCGCTCTATTCCGTTTGGTGCTTGCCCCAACTGTTCAACCATCCGGGAGGCACCCAGCCGTGGAGCACATCTGCAACGGTTTGGACGACTCTCAGGTCTTCCCGTGAAAGGGCGGCAGTGCCGGCGCTATTCCTCTGATCGGCCCGGACGCGCTTGCCTTCCTCTTCGAAGGAGCGAGTGACTAGGTCTAGGATGCGCTGACGTGCCACGGGGCCGACCCGTTGGGCGCGCACCAGGAGCGGGCGGAGTCTCTCGCCAAAGGCGCGGGGAACGCCGTGGCGGACACAGAGATCTTGTATGAGTTCGTTGGGGTCCATTGCTTTCGTACCACCTCAAACCTACCCCCGGATTTGGGCCTGGGGGAAGTCTGGTGGCGGGAAGGGGGGCTGGTCGATCCTGGGGGCTCAAGGGCAGGGACAAGTCGGTCGATGGGTCAAGGAGCGAAACCCCTCTGCAAATCCTTCCCCGCTGCCCCTGGACCCCGGTCCATGGCCTGGAAACCCGTCCCCATGCGTACACTGCTAGTTATCGGTGGCCTGCTCACCACTTGCCTGCTCATGATGGGGATTCCCCGACCAGGAGCAGGGGTTGCTGCCGGCACCGCGGTCCGGATGGATATCCCGGCCCTTGCGATGAATTCCGGGCTGATCCTAGAGGGTCGTATTCTTACTAGCCTGGTGTTCGGACACGAGGAAGGTCGCGTAGAGACCGAGTTCCTCCTGGAGGTGGAGCGCACTTTCCTGGGAGAGGACCTGCCCTACCGAACCGTCCGCATCCCCGGTGGCACCCTGGGCGACGGAAGTGGGATGCTCCTGGCGGGCATGCCACTCATGATGGATGGGGAGGAGGTGCTCCTGTTCCTTACCGGCGAAGCGGATGGCGGAGTACGAATGCCCGTTGGCTTGGCCCAGGGCAAGTTCCGCATCGTCCGTAGGCCCGATGGGACGAAGCTGCTTGAGCGCGAAGGCCTCGGTGTCGTTCTCGTCGACCAGGGCACCGGCGCTAGCTCTGAAGCCTCACCCGTCTCCCTTTGGGACTACGCCGATGTCGTGGCCCAGATCGAAGCGACCCTGGCGAGCAGACGCTAATGAACAGTCAATGGCGCCGCGGCCTGGCGGGCCTCCTCGTGGCGTTGCTGGTGGGCGTGATTAGCGGTCACGTTCGCCTGCGAAACCCCGCGACGAACAACCCCCTCTACTGGGCTAATCCCAGCGTTCCGGTGGTGATTCAGCTCAATGGATCGGACGACGTGGGGGACCTGACTGACGACAGCGCAATTCGATTGGCGCTCCAGGATTGGAGTGGGATCGAAGGCAGCGCGCTGGTCTTGGTGGAGAACACCGATCCCACGGAGCGCGCACGCACCGATTGGCAATCGAAGAATCTGCACACGATCCTCTTTGATGAAGACGGATCGACGGGCTACTTCCAGGGTGGCGGAATCGTTGCGGTGACATCGATCACCTACACGAACGCGGGCAAGATCACCGACGCGGATGTGCTCTTCAACGGGCGCGACTACAACTTTTCAACCAGTGGTACGCCAGGCGCATTTGATGTTCAGGCGATCGCTGCGCACGAGCTTGGTCACGTGGCCGGGCTCGATCACTCCGGGTGGGCGGGATCTGCACTCTA
>JBLHLB010000369.1:0-4350 GCA_047618505.1 Planctomycetota bacterium | reverse complement strand
CTGCCCGCGGCTGACCAGCAGAACGGCCAAATTATTGAGGCTCTCCCCGGTCAAGGGGTCTTCCTCACCCAAGAGCTGCCTGCGGATTTCTAGGGTACGCTCCCAGTAGGCTTCCCCTTCCGAGAATTCCCGCAGACGAACGTGGAGCATGCCCAGGCTGTGCATCGCCATGGCGGTGCGCACGTGATACTCGCCATAGACCGCTGTACGCGCCTCGAGCTGTTCAAGCGTAAGCGGCAGGGCTTCACGACTGCGCCCCCCCTGGAAGAACTGCTTGATTACGGAGCTTGTTGCCTCCGCCGCATAGAGTCGTTGTCGATCTCCCGGACTGGCCGCACAGCGCGCTTCGAAGTCCTGCATGAAGCCGCGGGCAAAGACCATGTACCAGGGCTTGTCGGCAAAGTCCCCCGCAATGTCGACCACCATCTCCAGGTGCTCTCTCGCTTCATCGGTCCGTCCGAGATGCTCAAGGGCCTCGGCCAAGAACTGGTGTGAGCCCGCCACGTCCCAGGCCCGGGGGCCGTAAAGATCGACTTCGATTTGATACTCCTCAAGGCAGAGTTCGTACGCCTCCTGCCACTTTCCCGCTCGCCTTAGCTCGTTGGTTTCTTCGGAGATACGGTCAACTTCAGCCGCAAGAAGCTCGCGTTCTTCCTTAGAAAATTGAAGCCCTTGAAGAGCCTGTTGGCTCGGTGCAAGTAGGAACAGGGCAAGCATGAACAGCGCGACGAGGATATAGGCAGGTTTCATTGCGATCATTCCTTCGTTTCCGTTCGCATGACTCCATGCAGAACGCACTCCTTAATGTGATAGCTCGGTGCGCGAAATGTCTGCTTGACCTCGACAGAAGACTAGTGCGTCCGGGCCATCGGACCAGTCTCTCACCCTGAGTCACTCTACTCAGGCTGCTTGGCCTCGCAAGGACTCCGGTAGTAAGTCGCCCAAGCGTCCCAATGACTTCGGAGAGGCCAGGAACACCCGTTCGTACGGCAGGGCTGCTAGAGCCAGGACGAGAGCGCGGGCTTGGCGCACAACACGGCTTTTCTCCAGATCGATGTAATCACGTGGCTCCCGGGTGCTCATTGCCTGCAGAAGGGACATTAACGCCCCATTACCGCCCCCCTCCAAGGACGAGATCAATGAACACCACAGGACACAATCAGACCACGCCCACTGCCCACAAACTTGTCACCGAGACTCTAACTAGTGACTCCCTGTCACCCCCGGCGCAAACGCAAGGCTATCTCCGCCCCATCACCCACATTGCTCTGACGACTATCCTCCTGGTTGGTCTCTGCAGCACGGGTCAAGCCCAGGGGTTCTCTCCCCAGCCCAGAACGGGATTCAACCCCCGAACCGCCCACGCCGCGGCGACGCTTCAACCCACTTGGCTCGACGCTCGCCGCGTTGTCGATCCCTTTGAGTCCAGCCTAGCCGTCACTGAGTTGCCGGCGGATGAAGAGCAGTCTCAACGGAAATCCGACGCGCCCTTCCGGGCACGGGAAGGTCTGTTCATCGCGGCCATGCTGCACAACGCAGAGATCTCGGATGAGGACTTTGACGGGAACAGTTTTGTCAGCGGCGGCGGCTCAGCTGAGATCATGCCAACGCTCAACACGGACACTGGCAACGGCTTCGCCATTGGCTACCGCGATCGTGGCAACTCGATGGAGTTCAACTTCACCACGGTGGATCACGAGGGCAGCTTCGGCTTGGCAGCTGTAGACAGCACATCCTGCACTTACAACTTTGACTACCGGCGCCACTTCCTCCTGAACGGTCGCATCCAACCGCATGTTCTTGTGGGGATCGGCCTCGGCAACATTTCAGTCGAGAACGGTTCCGTCGGTGGCGGCGGTGAGCTCGAGGACGCCCTCTACAAGGGCCTCGGCGTGAACCTGGGGGCCGGCGCCTCCTACTTCTTCCACGAGCGACTCAGCCTTGGTTTCGATCTCGGCTACCGCCTCCAAACCTACACCTCCGTGGATGGAGTTGTCGACGGCGATCTCGCCTCCGACGCCTCCGGCAGCGGGGTGTTCGCCGCCCTGCGCCTGACCTTCATCTTCTAGAGCAACTGACGTCCAGCCCCACTCGAAGGACACCTTCACAACCCAAGCCAAATACCATGCAAGCACATCCGCTCCTAATTGCCTTCGGGCTTAGCCTGTGTTCCTGCGTCTCTGCGGAACTTGACCTCTCGGATCTCGAATCGCCCGTCATGCTCAATTCCTACGGGCCCAAGGTGAGCAGCGAGGAGACCCCGGTGGAAGCGAGCTTCGCGTACACCGGCACAGCGTCCAAGCACAACTTTATCCACGGCTTCAACGGTGGCGGAAGCCGTATCGAGCTCGTGAACGATGCCCAAGAGTCGGCTTTTGAGCTGGTCGGCGGCACCGAAGAAGCAGGCATCACAAACGTCGAGATTCACCTGCGCAGCTCCTCCACTTACCCGCTCCTGTGGATCTCACAGTACATCGAAATCAAGGCGCTTGGCGCCAAGAGGGAAGACCAATGAAAGTCCACCAAATGATCGGGACCTTACTGCTCGCCGCTCTCTCCAGCGGTTGCGCGGGTGCCAGCGTCCGGGTCCATGCGAATGAGCTTAACCATCCTGTTAGCCTCAGCCAGGCTATCTATACGGAATCCGGCGACGTCGTCATCCCCGAGGAGGCCAGTGTCGTTGCGCACTTCTCCGAGGGTTACTCCGCCTGGTCAATCCTGTGGACCATGATCCCCCTAAGCAAAGACAACGACATCGCAGCAATGCTGAATGAGAAGATCGAAGAGCACGCTGGAGACGGGATCATCAACCTGAAGGTGTATGCCTCCGAGGACTACTTCTTCGCCCTGACCTCGTTGATCCCAATCATGCCCCACGCCGTGTACTACAACATTGAGGGCGACGTCGTCGCGCTGCCGTGAGCTGGATACTCAGAGTCGCCGGACTTGCGCTTCTAACAACAGCCGTCGCCTGCAGCTCCACCTCCACCGAGCCGTGGATGGAGGACGGCCAGCACATCGGAACCCTGACAAAGGCGAAGACAGCCGCAGGGTATACCTACCGCTTCGAGGACATGGAAGGACGGCTCCAGACCCTAGAGTATCGCCAGGAGGACAAGTCCCTCGTGGAAGGCATGTGCACCCTGCGCTACGAATACGACGCGCAAGGGCGCCAGATATTGGCGCGTGCCTTCGACAGGAACGACGACCCCGCCCGGACCGAGGCTTGCTGGAACGAGCAACGCACCAGCTTCTCGAGCACTGCTGCCGGTCACCAGGTGATCGAGCATCAGTTCTGCCTAAGCGATGGCGAGCTCACGGCAACACCCGCGGGCTTCGCAGTCAAACGCATCGAGTTTGGGGAAGACCCTAAGCGCCCGGAACGCCTCGATTTCTTCGGAACAGAGCGTGAACCGGTCGGAACCGAGTACCGGGGACAAAGCGGCGTCTTCAGCGTCACCTTCGCCTACCTCCAGGGGCTACAGCCGATCTGCATGGCGGCACTTCACGACGACTCGAAGGCGGTCCTCGCACGGGTCAAGATCTCGGGGAGTTCGCACTCCGTCACCGTCAGCAATACCAATGGAGCTTATGGCTACTACGGGCAGCCATACAACGCCTACTACGGCTACTGAAATCGACCTGCAACCGGCCCCTGCCGGTTGCAGGTCGAGCTCTAGTTCGCCCCCGGCGGCGGATCCAGGGGGATCGCGAGGCGCATGTGGAAGGCCAGGCTCTTCGGGTCTAGAGCCAGTTCGAAAAGGCCCGCGTTGATCAATTCCCAGGAAGCGATTAGGTCCTCGGCCTCCTGGCGCAAGCGCGGGTAGGACTGAGCTGTCTCGCGATCTTGGATTTCCATGGTGGCCGTGTCGTACAGGATGTCGAACTCCTCGCGCTGATTCTGGGTGAGGTTGCCCTCGCTCACGCCACCAAACTTTTCCTGGAGGATGCGCTGTATAACCCCCGGCGTGATCGTGTCCCAGTCGATGCCGTTGCGGGCTTTGAGCCTCACATTCTCGTCGGAGATGGTGCGCAGGGCAGCCCCGACTGAACGCGGATTCACCCAAGTCAAGACGCTTGCGCTGGGGAGACCCGTGTTCACGTAGACCTCGAAGTCAGGCCGCACCGCAAGGCTGTTCGCACCGGCGCCTTCGACGTTAATGGCGATGGGATCGATCTGTTCCAGGAATTTCATGCTGTTGGAGATCAAGAAGATGCTGTCACCACCGGAGAGCAGCAGCTCCAGAGTCACGATCTGCCCGGTCCCTTGGATCAGCGGATTCATGTACTCGACGACTTTGCTGCCCGTCCTCCTCAGCGTGTTGTTGTAGATCCCGTTCTCGTTGGCCT
>JBLHLB010000368.1:0-4370 GCA_047618505.1 Planctomycetota bacterium | reverse complement strand
ACGTGCACGCCCAGATAGACGTGAATACCAGTCAGGATCAGGCAGGCCAGAAACGGATAGGCCATGGATTCGATGATGAGGTCCATCTCAATTCGTAGCCAAACCGTGGGCCTCCAACAGCTCCTCTAACAACAGGTCGATTAGCCCGAAGATGTCGTTTACCTCTACTTCAGCTCCTACGTCGATGGGAACCACGGCCAAGTTGGCCTCCGTGTGTTCACACAGGTACTCCGCAGCAGAAGAATCGAAGAAGATCTCCTGCAACAGAGCCCCCACCTTGCGCTCCCGCATCAACTGAAGCACTGCCTGCTTGTGCTTGGCCGTGGGGGGGATCCCAGGTTTGTCCTCCACCTCAATGGGGATGACCAAGCCAAAACGAGACGCCAGATAGACGAACGTTTTGTGATAGCTGACAAAGGGCTTGCCGCGCAGCGGTTGAGCTTTCTTCATCCAGCCCCCCAACAGTCCAAGCTCTCCGCGACGCTCCAGATAGCTGAAGAGCTGGCCGCCACGCGCCAATCGCGTCAGCTTTCGGGACCCGAACTTCTTGATCAACTCTGGGCCAAAGAGCGCCAAGTCCAGACGCCCCTCAAAGTCGGTCAGGTTCGCCCGATAGGACTCGGCGTGTGCCGGATCCAATGCGACAAAGGCCTTCGCGATGTTGGCCGCCATGATCTTGGTGTTGACCGGATCGAGCCAGATGTGCGGGTTGCCATAGGGGTGTACATCGCCCCACTCACGTGAAAGGACACTCGGCAATTCCAAAGTGGGCACGCCACTGGAGACGATCACATTCCCAGGCTGCCCGGACTGGATGCGCGGATTACCTGAACCTGAAACGACCTTGTCGGCCCACAGCTCAAGCTGCAGTCCGACCTGCAAGAAAACGTCAGCCTCGCGCGCCTTGCGCATCAGCGTCGGCCGCGGCTGCACGTAGTGGGGATCCTGGCGCGGGCTGCTGAGCACCTGTACCTGCACATGCTCTCCCCCGACTTGTTGCGCGAGGTCCCCCAGGATGCCCAGGGTCGCAACCACCCGCAGAGTCGAGCTCTGTTCCTGGGCCGAGGCCTGTGGCGCCACAGGCAGGATACATAGGAGGAAAACGAGGAAGATGTGCTTCAACAAAGCTACCGAGGTTAGCGGGAGACCCAATAGGGTTCGGTCGGATGTGAGCCGAAGATGAAGTTCAGCTCAAGCAGAAGGGAATCACGATCGTCGAGGATCGGGTTGTCACTATTGACGTGCTCGTAGCCCAATCGAAAGCGTAGGAACTCGCTGGTGTAGTAGGTCAGGAAGAAACCGAGCTCCGTCGTGTTCTCTCCATCGTCTTCCAGGGCCTCGCTTCGATCAAAGCGCGTCCCCAGGTAGAGGTCTCGCATCAACTGATACTGAGACCAAATGTAGTATCCCCCCGGCGAGCTATCCGTGGCCGGATCATCGAGACGAGCCTGAAAGACCTCACCTCCGACCAGCAGAGAATGCCTCTCTCCGCCGCTCAAGGGCTTCCAATGGTAGGTGGCATCAAAGCCATAGAGATCATGATCCCCGTCGCTGTGCCAAATGGAACTACCCACCTCCACGGTGCTCGCCGTGTCCAACTCACGGAAGTACTTGATTCGCGCAACACTGGCCAAATTCGACCCCGACTGATCCTCGGCCAGCGGCAATCCACCACCGGTCATCAGTTGCACGTTTGCTTCCAGGGCATGCTCCTCACCGGGAATCGGCAGAAAGAAGCGACCGGAAAGCCCTTCCTGCACATAGCCCTCGGCGCCGAGGAAAGTACGCAGGGAGCGGGGGTAACTTGGCTGGGGAAGGTCATGCAGGTGCACCTGGTTCAGTCGCCCAAACTCCGGGCGCATACGACCGACGCGCAACTTCAAGCCCCATGGGGCCGATTCCAGAAATGGCAAGCGCTTGATCTCCACATAGCCTTCCTCCAGACCTGCTCCGAATTCACCGGGCGCCTCGGATTCCAGATTGGTAATCACTACGGCATCTGCAAAAGGATCAATCGCAGCACGAAAGTCGATCTCAACCTCACGGAAGTGCGGGCGATCATCCAAACGCGCCTCTGTTGGATCATCATCAAGGTAAACGCGACGGTCATCGAAGCGCGTCAACATATTCCCGAAGACAGTAATCGAAGGGTTGAAGACGTTGGCGCGTTGAACTTCCTGACCCGCTACGCCGACCTCCGCGAGCTGACTGCGTAGGTCCTCCATGTCCATCTCAAGAATCTCGCGCTCCAGACCGAACTCCGACCTCATCTCAGCGATGCGTTGCTCCAAGGTCTCAAGAGTCACGGGACTTTGACTGTCCTGGGCCCAGGGGCTTGACGACATACAGAGGAGCAGTACCCCGAGGATCCCGAGCCCGGCGTTGCTTGACACTATCCGCCGGAACGCGCGGCCATGTCGATTCGTAGAATTGAACATGGCGTCACTCTAGCCGTTCTTGGCGCCCGAAGGAGGCGCTCATCGCTCCTTCGCTACTAGGAACTGCCAACCCCAGGATGGGAGTCACAGGCATGCGGAGGTTAGTCGCTGGCAAGAACGAGGCTGAAGCCCTCGAAGGGCTCTGAAAAGAGGAGCCCGCCGCGATCTGTGGTCAGGACGACAATCCCTGCGCTCCGCGCCGACGCGAGGCTAGGCGGATCTGTCAGGAGGTGGGAGGTGCTGGGCAACTCGAGCATGCCCCGTTCTAGATCCCCCAAGTGTTCGCCTGAGAAGAACAGAACGAGAACATGAAAGCGCGCCCCCGCCGGCCCCCTGGATGGCAGTGAGGAGTGCAGCTCACAGCTACGCGATACGGCGTTCTTACTGCGCAGGAGTCCCGCCCGTTGAACCGACCCATTGGGATGCGCTTCTGCATGGGGGATGACAGCGTGGGCCAGGGCCGCGTCCAGCAGCGCCCGTACACCGGGATGTGCGTCACGCGCGGCGTCGGCGGTCAAGGCCACGTCCGAGGACAGGCCTCCACTCACTGCTTGGCAGCTCGTGAAGCTCCCGACCAGTAGTGCGGTCGCAACGAAGAGTCCCTGGGCTGATTTCACGTCCACGCCTACACCTCACCGTCGATGGGCCAGAAGCTCCAGAACCAAGCGGTCGCACGCTGCATTGACCCGAGTGCCGGCTGTCGCGTCAAAATGCGCTCGCCCGCAACCCAGCGCAGATCGCCGTCCGAATCTATCTCGACTCGCCAACTGCCTGTGGGGGAAAAGTCGCGCTCCAAGCAGCGGCGCAGTTCGGCCGCTAGGGCGCGGCTCTCCACCACGATCCCAAGTTCGGTGTTGAGACGCATGGATCGCGGATCGAGATTCATCGAGCCGACGAGGACGGTGTCCTCCCCGAACAGGGCTGCCTTCGCATGCAACCCCAAACGAGTCGCACTACTTCCGGGGCTTTGGTAAAGGCTGCGGGCTGCGCTATCGGTGCGCAATTCGTGCAACTCCACCCCCGCCTCAATCAGAGGACGCCGCCAACTCGAGTACGCCGCATGAACCATGGGGACGTTTGTGGAAGCGAGGGAGTTGGTCAGGATTCGCACGCGCACGCCGCGCTCTACTTCACGCCTTAGGTGGTCGACGAAGGCCTGATCTGGCACGAGGTACGCGGTCACGAACCACATTGCCTCTCCTGCATCGACCTGCAGGGCCTCGAACTCCTGGGCCATCAATCGCGCTCCGCCATCCTCGAGCCCTCCGCTCGAAGAATAGAGCACGTCACGAATAACACGTCCGTTACCAGGATGCATATCCTCGAACAGGCGCCCAAGTGCCGGCCGCCAATGCTCTCCTTCAGTGGCCCGGCGCCTGAGGAGAAGTGGATGTCCGGCAATGTCAGCCGCAAGACGCGAACGTCGAGCGTGGTGCCTGACTTCGCTCGCCGCATTCCCCGAAGCCAAGTCGTGGACGGGCACTGAGTAGTCACTATTCCAAAACTCGTCGAAGTCCCGCTCCAACTCATCCACGATCGGCCCGGCCACCGCCAAGTCAAGATCACGAAAGTCAAACACCTCACCCAGACCAAGATATTCGTCGCCCAGGTTGCGCCCACCCGCTACCGCCAAGATTCCATCGGCCACGATCAGCTTGTCATGCATGCGATGATCAAGCCGACCGAAGTCCTCCAGCAATTCCAACACATGCGCCGCCGCCCCCGCCTGCAGGTAGGGGTTGAAGGCGCGCATCGAAATATTGGGGTGCCAGGCGAGGGCCGCAGCCGCTCCGAAGCCGCCATCCACTTCGAACCCGTCGATCAGAATCCGCACTCGGACTCCGCGATCTGCCGCCCGCAGCACTTTCTCCAGCAGCAGGTGTCCAGTACGGTCTCCGTGCCATAGATAGGTCTGCACGTCGATCGATCGCT
>JBLHLB010000367.1:0-4384 GCA_047618505.1 Planctomycetota bacterium | reverse complement strand
ATTTTGCTCACTCCACCATCGCCGGTGGACTCACCAAGGGCGGGATTCAGCGGTTTGGCTTTGGCTTGGCTCAAGGTCTCAGAATCGAAGCTTCAATGGCGACCCGGTCGCCGGGCGCGGGAGCGTACACTGCCCCTATGGAGTCATCGCCCGAGAAGGACAGGAAGGTCGCAGAAAAGCGACACGCCAAGGACGCTCAAGGGCACCCCCGAGATTGGCCGCTGGTGTCTAGCGAAACCGGTCCCGGCATCCTGGTGGCCCGGGTGCGGTATGACGTGCTAACGAATCCGCGCACGGGACAGGACATGAGGCGGACAGTCTTGGAGATGCCTAGCTGGGTCAACGTTGTTGCCCTCACTCCGGCACGCGAACTTGTCGTCGTACAACAATTTCGATTCGGCACCCAAAGCGTCACAACTGAGATTCCAGGTGGGGTGGTGGATCCAGGGGAGGAACCCCTGGCCGCCGCCAAACGCGAGCTGCGCGAAGAAACCGGCTACAGCTCCACTCGCTGGTCGCTCCTGGGTGCGGTCGAACCGAACCCTGCCTTCCAAGACAACCTCTGCTACCACTACCTAGCCGAGGACGTCATGCACACTCACTCCCTGGAACTCGACCCAGGCGAAGACATCGTGGTCGGTGTTCTTGGCTTGGAGGTGGTGCGCGCGCGTGTTCAGTCAGGCTCGATTCGCCATAGCCTGGTCCTCTCCGCCCTGGCCCGGGTTATCGACCTGCGCTGAGGATCGGGAGCGACCCGGGGTTTCACGGGAGGCTTCCACGGTCCCTGGACACCGACTGCCTCGGGAATCGCCTCGCCCCCCTTGGCTTCTGCGCCCCGGCCCTGCATCGTCCCCCCTTGGAGTTTCCCCGCCAGAGCCCCCCCGCTGTAGATCCTAGACCTCCATGTTTGCCCAAAAAGCCACCGTCCCCCACAAGAACCCGATGTCCACTCACCGAATGGCCGCCGAGAGCAGGCAGAGAGCAAGTTGCCGATCTGCCCTGAGCCTGGGGCTTTCCCTTTCTCTCCTCTTTCTTGGTGCCGGGTGCACAGCCGGGGGACCCCCTAGGACGAACACCACCACAGCTGGCCCCCTGGAGCGCTGGTCAGATTCCGCGGCGGGGGTTACGCACCCCGGCCTAACGCGCCTCGTTAAGGAATCCTGGGAAGCATGGCTTAGGGCGAATCCCTTTGAGGCTAGTCGCCTGGGTGATGCGCGCTACCACGGGTCGATTCCGATCCTGAACGACGTGGAGATCCAGCGCAGGCGAGAAGAGCTCAGCACCTTCGCGGAACGCCTAGCCCAGATCGAGGACTCCAAGTTGAATCCCGCCGATCGACTGACCAGATCCCTCTTGGCAGAAAGCTTCGAGAGTGAGTTGGCGGTGATGGCCCTCGAACTTCACAAGTGGATGGTAGATCCACTTTTTGGTCCGCACCTGCAGGTGCTCGGCCTGACCAAGACCCAACCTGTCGGATCCCGCAGGGAGCGGGAACTGCTCGTTCAGCGCTGGCAGCAGCTCGATTCCTATCTGCTGCGCATCGGGGACAACCTCCTGCGCGGCGCCAAGGGCGGCAAGGTTGCTAGCCAAACAGCGATCCAGAAATCGATCCGCCAACTGGAGGCGATCCTGGATACGTCTCCCCTGGAGAGTCCGCTAGTACTGATGGCGGCCAGTGGTGGCCGTTGGGTCGAACTACCGCCCTTCGGAAGTGTTTCCGATATCGCCATGCGTGAGTTCGGCGACGCTCGCAAGCAGTCCCTCCTACGGAGAGCCAACCCTCACCTCCAGGACGGCGAACGACTTGTGAGCGGCACGCGCGTGTTGATTCCCAACGAGGACGACCTGCTCTCCCCGGAGGAGCGCGGCACTTTTCTCTACGAAGTCCTGCAGGCCGTGGAAGAGGAAATCTACCCGGCCTTCGCCACCTACCGCAGCATCCTGGTGAACCAGCTTCTGCCCATTGCGCGCGATGACAGTAAGCCTGGTATCTGGGCTGTCCCCGGTGGACTCGAAGCCTATCCGGTACTGATCCAGGAGACGACTTCCCTGCCCTTGGCGGAATGCGATCCAAAGGAGATCCACACCTACGGACTTCAGGAAGTTGCGCGCATCCGCGCGGAGATCGCGAACCTCGGGGAGCAGCTCTTCGGCACGCGCGTCATCAGCGAAATCCAGCAGCAACTACGCAGTGATCCAGCCATGTTCTTTGGGACACGGGAGGAAGTGGAGCAGTTCGCCGTCGATGCGCTGGCCCGCGCCGAGGCTGCGGCGCCTAACTTCTTTGGTCGGCTGCCTCTGGCGGCCTGTGTCGTCGAGCGACTCCCCTCCTACGAGGAGCAGGACTCCACCACGGCCTATTACAACGCACCGGAACCCGGCGGTGGGCGGCCTGGACGCTACTACATCAACACCTATGGTCCGGAGACCAGGCCGCGCTTTGAAGCGGCCGTACTGGCCTATCACGAAGCCGTGCCGGGGCACCATCTGCAGCTCGCGATCCAGCAGGAGTTGACCAATTTGCCGCGCTTCCGTCGCCACCTTGGCTGCGAGGCCTACGTCGAGGGATGGGCCCTCTATAGCGAGCGTCTGTCCGAGGAGATGGGTCTCTACACCGACGACCTTGATCGCATGGGCATGCTCTCTTTTGATGCCTGGCGAGCTTCGCGCCTGGTGGTTGACACGGGACTACACGCGATGAAATGGCCCCGGGAAACGGCGATCCAGTACCTCTTTGAGAACACGCTGCTCTCGCGCGAGAACATCGTCAACGAGGTGGATCGCTACATCGCCTGGCCCTCCCAGGCCCTGGCCTACAAGCTTGGCCAACGCGAATTCCTGAGCCTCCGAGATCTGGCCCGGGACACGCTCGGCGAAGAATTCTCCTACGCAGAATTCCACGACCTGGTCCTGGGCCAGGGCGCCCTCAGTTTGGGCGCCCTCCGCTCCCTCACTCTGGATTGGTTAGGAATTGAAGAGGCGCCCAAGGAGACAGCGGGTCTTTCGGAAGAAGTAACCGAACCAAGCGAGACCTCCGGAGAGGTATCGACCGAGGATGAAGAGGGTTAGAATCTTGGAGTTGGGGATCCCCCTCCCCTGGCGATTGCTGCTTCACCTTGCCCCGGCCAAGTCCTCGACCTGGCCCCCTCCCGAGAGCCCCCACGTGGTGCAATCGGGTGGTTCGCTAGCCCTTCTCCTGAGATAATGGCCGCCGAGTCATCGCCCCAAGACGACGACAACGATAGTCGCCCCGATGGAGTCCCTGCTTCCCGCTGTGATTCCGATTCCGGTGAGTCGAAAATTGTTCGGCTAGAAGATTCAGCCGACTTTGAGGAGGCCTGCTCCGAGGCTCCCTCCAGCAAAGTTCGGACAGAGGATCTGACGAACACGCAACGCCTCCTGCTGCTAGCCCGAGAAGGCAGTAGTGCCGTCTGGGAAGTCTTCTTCCAGCGCTACAGGGAGTTCTTGATCTACAACATCCGGGTCAATATGCCCGAGTTCGCGCGGCGTCAGTTCGACGCCGAGGACATTCTTCAGAGTGCCTTCCTGGCCGCCTGGGTGAATATCCTGAACTTCGAGTACAAGGGTGAGGGCAGCTTTCGCGCCTACCTGAAGGCCATCGTCCTTAACCATTTCCGCAACCAACTTCGGCGCGCGGCAAATCAGGGTCGACACCTTTCCCTGGACGAGGAGGGACTCGTAGACGGCTCCGATGAGGATACGGATTCCGGTGCAAAGGATCCCGCTCGCATCCATTCTCGCGAAGACAGTCTCACCCACTTGATCGACACCCTACGTCAACAGACGAACGAAGATCAGGAAGTGCTTGGCATGCGCTTCTATGAGTCCATGACTTGGACCGAGATGGGACAGGTCCTCCAATGTGATCGAGAAACCGCCAAAGAACGCTTCCTGCGTGCACTGAAACGGCTTCAACGTAAGACAGATCTGTGAGTCCGAGGAGCGAGTATCGGCAACCGCCAGAGGACGACGGTGAGAATTCACTGTTGGTGACCCAGCTCTTCGGTGAATGGTTGTCTCGGCGGGAAGGCCCAGGGGAGGAACAGGATGTGAAGTCGTTCCTGGAACGCGCCGGCAACCGATCGGGCGAGCTCGACCAACGCATCCGCCTCTACCTGGCCATGGAGAGCTTCGGCGGAGGAGTGCCCGAGTCAGACGAAGGATCCGCGCGCATCGGTCGCTTTCAAGTCCTTCGCACCCTGGGGGAAGGCGGACTCAGCTCGGTCTACCTGGCCCTCGATCCGGAATTGAAGCACGAGGTCGCGCTAAAGGTCCTGCGCTCAAACTCCGGGCAAGGCCAAGGGTGGATTCTGAACGAAGCGCGCTCCCTTGCACGGGTTCAACATCCGGGTGTGGTACGCGT
>JBLHLB010000366.1:0-4408 GCA_047618505.1 Planctomycetota bacterium | reverse complement strand
GCTTCCCAAAGGGCTTGGGGATGTAGTCATCGGCTCCGATCCCAAGCCCCAAGACGATGTCGGATTCTTCGCCCTTGGCGCTCACCATGATGATGGCGATCCGCTTCGTATCCTCATCAGCCTTCAACTGCCGGCAGATTTCCAGGCCATCGATGTCCGGCAGCATCAGGTCGAGCAATACGAGATCGGGCCTGCTTGCACGGATGCTCGCAAGCCCGGTCACGCCATCCGGCGCTGATTCGACCTCGAAGCCCTCCCGACGAAGGGAGTACTCGAGGATCTCGCGGATGTCTTCCTCGTCTTCGACGATAGTGATTCGGTTACGTCCCATCGGGTTAGGGTACGAAACCGAGTGTGAAGGTCGTTTGAATTTGGAGTGAGGACCGCACCTATTCGTACCAACTCTGAAGCAGCTGGTACCAATTGCCAACCCCCCCCACCGCAGCGGAGGCGCCATCGGCACACCAGTCGTAGCGGCCGAATTGGCCGTCCTTCTGGGACCTCTCCTTGGCGGTAAACCAAGTGAATCGCTCCCAGTGGCTGCGTCCGGTCGCATCCTTAGCGTCGCCGTCGGGGAAGACGATAGAGAGCCCGTGGACCCCCGCCTCGAAGCCGCCGAAGGAGTCGTAGTTCGCCATGCCAAAGGAATCCAGCACCATGTCATCTACGCGGTCCTGGAGGATCAGTGCGCTCTTCCTAAGGGCTTCTGTGCCGCTGGGAAGCTCGCCGATACGCCCAGCCAATTGGAAGAGATCGAAGTAGGGGTAGTGCCGCCAACTCGACTCATTCGTGGAGCCCATGTAGTTGAGGCACGGGATCTCATCACCACTGCCGCGCATGGCACGTACTTTCTCCTCGGCTCCTTCGATGCTGGCCAGTTCGCGGGCCAATTGATCCACCGCCGACTTCACAGCTGCCGCCTTCGAAAGGTCGTAGCAGGCCATGGCTTCATTGCGCGTCACCTGCGCGAATTCCCCGCTCCTGTCCTGCATTCTGGTGCGGTGAGCTTTGGTCACCTGAACGATGATGCGGCCGAATTCACGTGCCGTTAGGTCTGCGGTGTCGATCTCCCCCGCCGCGATGTTCTCCAGGATGGATCCCCAGGGGAAGGGGTAGCCGGCCATAGGCGTCGCCAGCATCACATCGACGCCGAAGGCATCCTCGCGCGGGCGCCATTGGTAGGCGTTCTCGATGCCACCCATGAGGCAGACATCGAAGACCATTAGGTCCAGGGAATCCTGCGCCTCAAGTCCCACGGTTAACTCAGCAGGGTAGAGCTGGTCGCCGCCGTCTGTGTCATCCGGACACCAACTCCAGCCACCGCCGTGGCTGTAGAAAATCACTCCGTAGCGCTTGGCGGGACTGGTTGCCTTGGCCCAGCGCAGGGCTTTGCGAAGGGTCGCGACAGCGCCGCTATTCGCCTCGTACTCACTGTCCACGGTGATCTCGGGGAAATGCTCACCCCCGCCCACACGACGCGGACCATTGGAAGTCAGGCGATAGAGGCGAGAATCTGCGAAGTCCTCCCCCAGGCCAATGGCGTCGTTGCTGAATTCAGGGGAGCGATCCACAAAGCCAAGCACTTCGATCCCCGGTGAGGCCAAACCTTGCATCAGGGAATGCATGTCCGGCACGAAGGACTCCTCGCTGCTGTTGTCGGAAGCCCCATAGACCAGGATTGTCCAATCCTTATCTGCAGGCCCGGAAGCAAACTCGGAAGTAGAGTCGCTCGTTGGCCAGCTAGTTAGCCCAGCAGCAAGAGCAGTCGAGAGTAGGATCAATCGCAGCATCAGGCGGTCTCCTAAAGGTCCTTTGCCGTCATCTCCAAAGGAGATGGGATCGGCAGGTTGGTGTGTTCGGCGATCGTCTTCAGGACGATCGTCGTTCGCGTGGAGCGCACCCCGGGCACCGCGCCCAGATCTTCGCGCAGGAAGCGATGCAGTTCAGCAATGTCCGGCACACGCACCTTGACGAGGTAGCAGTCCTCACCAGCGATGTCGTGGACCTCGAGTACCCCCGCGAGGGCGGCCACGGCCTCGGCGACGTCGGAGGAAGCCAGGGCCTCATCCGTGCGCAGGTGCACGAAGGCCGCCAGGCCTCGATTAACCGAGGGTGGATCGACGCGCGCGTTGTAGCCCTGGATCACCCCACGCTCCTCCAGTCGCCGCGTGCGCAGGTGTACCGCAGAGGGGGCCATCTCCAGGGCACGGGCGATTTCCGCGTTGGGTAGGCGGGCATCATCCTGAAGAAACCTCAGAATACGGTGGTCAATGGCGTCGATTATTCTCTGCATCGATCAATTCTACGCAGAACCAACACCTTGATTTCCAATTCGGCAGGCGAATCTTCGTAAGGGCTCTGAGGCCCGACCCAAGCTGCGAGACCATGATCCCGGTCAGACACGGGACATCCGGTGGAGGCCCCGGAACAAGAACGCCCGGACCAGCCATGCTTGGCTAGTCCGGGCGTGTCCGTGGAAAGACGTCGAAACCCATTGGGTCTCTAGGTCTTCCAAGTACGGCTCAGCGGGTGTCTACCAACCGCCGCCAGTCTTGCCGCGGAATCCACCGCGGGCGGGGCGACTGTTGTAGCCGCCCTGTTGGGGTCCGCCGCGGGAACGGCCACCGCCGCCGCCCCAGGCTCCGCCGCCGCCGCCGCTGCTGGCGCCGCTACTGGCGCCACTGCTGGCACCCTGGGGGCGATCCTGTTGGCGTCCGCGGAAACCCTCCGAGGCGCGCTGGAAGTGCACGTTCGGATCACGGGGATCCGGCAAGCCCGCGCTGGACTCAAAGTCCGTCGCAGCGGAAGCACGTACTCCGAAGGTCGCGCCGCTGTCGTTGATGTCGATGGAACCGATCATGGTGCCGTTGACGTTCCCACGACGACAGATCATTGCCAGGAGGCGCTTCGGGTTAGCGCCACCGCGAAGGCCCAGGTTGATGTGGAAGCGCACGAACTTAGCGTCATCCTTACCGCGGGCCTTCTGCTTCGGGCCCCAGGAATCACCGCCACCGCCACCGCCGCTGCGCTCGCGCTCGCGATCGCGGCCCTTCCAGCCACGGGTGTTGGCCTGGGGCGGCTCGATCTCCGCGGCTTCACGGCGCTTGGCCGGCTTGCTCATCCGCAGCAGTGTCGCGATCACGCGCACAGGGTCGCGCTCCTCCGCCAACTTCGCGGCGTAGGTCAAGTCGTACTCCTGCATCGCGGTCTCGTCATCGATGGCGACGTAAAGGCGCTTGCGATCGCGCTTTCGCATGACCTTCTCCACCTGGCCCTTGGTGGGCACGTCACACCAATTGGATTGGATGCCGGAGTCCGAGAGCATGCGACGTAGGGCTCGCTCGCGGCGCACCGGTGAAAGTAGGACCGAGCATCCTTTCTGGCCCGCACGGCCGGTGCGACCACTGCGGTGCGTGTAACCCTCCGGGTCCATGGGCGGCGCGGCATGAATGACGGTGCCCACGTCGGCGATGTCCAATCCGCGAGCAGCGACGTCAGTAGCCACCAGGATATTGACGGCGCCGTTGCGGAAGGCGGCCAGGGTACGCGTACGCTGGCTTTGTTGCAGTTCGCCACTTAGGGGCATGGCCGGGAAGCCGTCCTTCGAAAGGGACTCCGCCAAGCTCGAGGCATCGGCGCGACGGTTGACGAAGATCAGAACGCGCTGACCCTCCGCCAAGAGCAGCAGGTTGACAAGGGCGCCGTAGCGATCGTGCTCCTGCACCATGTGCGCGATGTGCTCAATGTCCGAGTTGGCCTTGCCGAGAGCCGTGCCTTCCACATGCAGAGGGTCTTTTTGGTAGCGACGGGCCAGCTGCTTGATCGCGGAAGGGAAAGTGGCCGAGACCATGTGGGTCGAGCGCGTGCCGGGCGTCGCATCGAGGATGCCTTCCAGCTCATCGCGGAACCCCATGTCGAGCATCTGGTCGGCTTCGTCCAGCACGACCTGGTGCATGCCGTCGCACTGCAGGGCGCCGCTGCGAATGTGGTCGAGGAGACGACCGGGTGTGCCGACAACTACGGCGGGGTTACGGCGCAGCTCGCGGCGCTCGAACTGGACGCTCGTGCCTCCGGTCACAACGGTCACAGAGAGGCCGCGTACCTTGGAGAAAAGCCAGCGCAGCTCGGTTTGCACCTGGGCAGCCAATTCGCGTGTCGGCGTGACCACTAGGGCCATGGGGCGCGGGCTGGAGCCGTCGTTATTTCCGGCGATCAACCCCGGGGAGATGAGAATGCCCAGGGCAACGGTCTTGCCTGAACCAGTTTGCGAAGAGATCTGCAGGTCGCGGCCATCGGATTCGGATGCCATGACCGCGGTTTGAACGGTGGTCAGCTTGTCGAAGCCGCGCTCCTTAAGCGCCAAGCGAATCGGATCGGGCATCCCGGCAAAGACGTCCACCTTGGGCGC
>JBLHLB010000365.1:0-4421 GCA_047618505.1 Planctomycetota bacterium | reverse complement strand
TGATCGACGGGCCGCCGTTGTCGAGCTTGCGCCGCAGGCGCGCGACCTGCACCTGGACGACATTTGTTCCAGGGTCGAAATCCAGGGACCAAACTCGCTTCAGAAGTTCCGCCCGGGAAAACACGCGATCGGGTTCTTGGACCAGGGCCACCAGCAGCTCGAATTCCTGGGGACTGATCTCCACGCGGCGATTGGAACGAGTCAAGCTTCTACGCGCTAAATCCAACTTTAGGTCCCCGAGGGTGAGCGTCGGCAACGAGCGCCGGTTCCTAACCACCGCGTTCAAGCGTGCCAACAGTTCCGCAAAGGCAAAGGGCTTGGGCAGGTAATCGTCCGCGCCAAGCTCGAGGCCCTTCACTCGCTCGTCGATCGCGTCCCGTGCCGTCAGGAAGATTACAGGTGTGTCATCTCCCGCCTTCCTCAACTGCTCCAGGACCTCCCAACCATTCAACCCCGGCATCATCACATCCAAGAGAACCGCGTCGTAGGCGCCCGGCGAGTCCAAGAGATGTTGGAGCCCCTCATCTCCCGCACCGGCAGAGGTGCAGGTGTGACCGCTCTCCCCAAGCCCTTGGGTAATGGTTGCACGGAGTTTGGCGTCGTCGTCGACCAGGAAGATGCGCAAGGCAGTTGACATTCAACCACTATCGCTTGGCTCGGTGTCCGCGGGCGAGGATGAATCACGTTTCCCGGAAAGTGAAGAAGCGGACTGGCCCCGAGGTATCCCAGGCGCTGGAGTATTGCACAAAGGTAATGACCCTGATGAGTGCCCACAGCCGATGGCAGTGCTACAAGTCAAAGGTACGCAGGCGCCACCAAGCGCCGCCCAGACCTCCTCGACACCAAAACTTCATGACTGCTGCATTCACCCGGAGAAGGACATCTCTCCTCCTTCTCGCCGCGCTCCTAGGCCTGCTTGCGAGCTGCCGTTCCGTCGAATTCTGGGAACGCGAGGCCATGACAGATTCGGTCATGAATTTTGACGACGGTCCTTCGATCACGCACCTGCGGCAGAAGGTGATTTACTCCATGGAAGGTAGCGCAGGTGGCATTGGGTCCTCTGCCGGTGGTGGCTGCGGATGCTACTAGTGGAACGACATCAAGCGGCGCTCACGGCGACGCTCCTGGCCATATGCTGCCTGGGCACGCAGTCCTCTGCCCAAGATGATTCCAGCGGCGGGCGCTCGGTTGGTGCGGCCCGTGGCATGAATCTCGGAAGCGCAGTGGAAGATATCGATGAAGCCGGCGGGCTCACGGTCTCCTTCCAGTTGGCCTACTACGGCCACGACGACAACCCCGGCGACGGCAACCCCTTCCTCGACGAGGATCTGACGGTGATCGAGCCGGTCCTGATCTTCGACCAGGACCTGACGAACACCTTCGGCTACACGGCCATGATCAGCTACGACCGGGTCACAAGCGCCTCGATCGATCGCCTTTCCAACTTCGAAGACCAGTCCGGCGCCAGCGGCGACAACTACATTGGGCTCGACCTCGGCTTCCGCCACAAGATGAGCGACACCCTGCGACTCGGCTGGCATGTCGGTGGCAGCGTGGAATACGACTACACGTCCATCGGTCTGGGGGGCACTGCGACGATTGAGCCCGACGGAGGCGACCGTGTCTTCACATTCGGACTCAACGGCTACGTCGACTCGATCGATCTGATCCGCTTCGACGGCAATGAAGATGATGGCACTGATTCGCGTACGTCCGTGACCCTGAGTGCGTCCTGGTGGCAGCTGCTTTCCCCCACCATGTGGGGCGAGCTAGGTGTCACTCTCGCGAACCAATCGGGCTTCCTCGCAACGCCCTACAACGCCGTTGTGATCGACGATGATATGTTCCCTGATGGTAACCCCGCCCTGGACAACAATGCGACCGGCAGCGAGACGAACGAAGTCCTGCCCGACAGTCGCATGCGCTATGCCCTTCACGGTCGTCTGCGCAAGCGGATCCGTCCTGGCACTGCCCTCGAATTCGGCGGCCGTTTGTACAACGACGACTGGGGTATCACGAGCTTCACGGTCGAACCGGCGATCTATCAAACGGTGATCCCCGACGAGCTCGACCTGATGGTCCGCTACCGCTACTACACTCAGACCGAAGCGGACTACTTCGACCTGAACCTCACGACAGAACAGACATTCCAAACCCAAGACTCCGACCTCGGGGAGTTCGACACGAACACCCTCGGCGCGCGCTTGATTTGGTACCAGAACGAGAATCAATCCTTCAACGTGGGCCTGGACTTTGCGTCACGCAGTGACGGACTCGATTACATCTACGGGAGTATCGGATGGAGCGCAACGTACTAATGCGGGGGCGCCTCACTGCCCTCGCAGGTCTCCTTGGCTTGGCTTTCTTCGCAGGCTGTGCTGGCCCTTCGGAATCGACGACGACAGAGATTGTCTCGAGCTCGGATGACGCCCTGGCCCTGGTCAGCAACTCGCCAGTGGACATGGATGGGAACCCCCTGGCTCTGGAAGCTGGACTTGCTGCCGGACGCCCGCTGGTGCTTGTCTTTTGGCAATCTTGGTGCGAATCCTGCCTGGAGGAGGCGCCCGGTTTGGGCCGAGCGGCCCGCTCCCTGAGTGGCAAAGTCGACTTCCTCGGTGTCGTCCCTGGCAAGGACGGGACCGTCAACGAGGACCGCGTGCGGCAGATCTCCGACGAGCTTGGAATGCCCTACGCACACCTGCGCGATCGCACCCTGGAGTGGACCCGCACCTTCAAGGTCGATGGCACCCCAACCATGATCGCCCTCAATGAGGAAGGCGACATCATCTGGCGCGGCAACCACGCGCCTAAGGACTGGAAATCAGCCCTGCATCTCGGCTTCTAATCGAAGAGACTCGGCCGCACTATGCTGCTTCCTTTGCTTCTGTGCCTCGGCACCGCTGTTACGTCCCCGCCTCCGCTTCTGATGCCTGTGCTTCCGCAGGCGGCATTCCTTCAGGCGGAGTCTCCCCATGAAGAAGGCGCGCTGTCGACTGACGTCCTGCGCGTGCGGACCCTCGCGGTCATGGGGACAGACCTGCTGCTCGAGGCCTGCGGCCCTGATCCGGAGGCGCTCGACAAGGCGCTCGACGCAGCGGAAAAGGAAATCCGCCGCGTTGAAGATTTGATGACGGACTGGCGTCCGTCGCCCTTGACCGTACTCAATGACCACGCCGGTCAAGGTCCCGTTCCCGTCGTGGCGGAACTGTTGGATCTGATCGAGCGCGGGCTTGCAGTTGGCAAGCTCACCGGAGGCGCCTTCGACATTACCTACGCCGGCGCCGGTCGCCTGTGGGACTTCAAGGCCGACCCGCCCGTCCTTCCGACCGAGGAGCAGGTCAAGGCAGCCCTCAAGAACGTCGGCTATGGTCGAGTCACAGTCGACCGCGCCGCGGGCACTATAGAATTGCCCGCCGACATGCGAATTGGTCTTGGGGGAATTGCCAAGGGTTACGGCGTGGACCGCGCCATGGCTGTGCTTCTTGAACACGGGATCAAGCACGCCCTGGTTTCCGCCGGCGGCGACATGAAGGTCCTTGGACGCAAGCTCGGCGAGCCCTGGCGCATCGCCGTCAAGCACCCGCGCGATGATGAGCGTGCCCTGGCAGTGCTGCCCGTCACCAACACCTGTGTGATGACTTCGGGTGACTACGAGCGCTTCTTCGAAGTCGACGGCCGCCGCTACCACCACATCCTGGATCCCCGCACGGGCTACCCCGCCACGGGCTGCGCCAGCGGGACCATCATGGCCCAAGACGCTGCCTTCGCCGACGCCATGGCCACAGCCCTCTGCGTTCTCGGCCCCGCGGAAGGTATAGCCCTGATCAACCGCCTTCCCCGCGTGGAGGGAATCGCCGTGGGATTGGACGGCAACGTGCTCATGTCCGAGGGCCTACAGCCGCCGCCTAAATAGCGCGGAAAAGTAGACCAGGGGAAGGCAGACCTGAGGCCGAATCTCGAGCTGAGCCACGCCTAGCCCCCTTCCCACATGACCCCGGGGAGGCAGTCGCTGGGTAATTCGAACCCTCGACCCTTGGGCTCCCCCAGATCAAGCGACTGGACCCAATCCAAGCCCAGGGACCATTCCCAGCCCCCCCGCTTGACCCGCATCCAGCCCCCCGCTACTCTCCCGCCCGCACACCGGTTTCGCCGGTACTGCACCTTGGCGGAGTAGCTCAGTTGGTTAGAGCAGCGGAATCATAATCCGCATGTCGGGGGTTCAAGTCCCTCCTCCGCTACCACTTCTTGCGCCAGCTTGGGGCTGGGTACACGGGGTGAGGCAGAAGACGCGGGGTGAAGCCGGAGTGAAGCCGGAGTGAAGCCGGGGTGAAGCCGGGGTGAAGCCGGGCGATGCTGAGGCCGACGACTGGAGCCACCGGCGAGCAAGGCAAGTTTACCGAGGCCATGCCCCAGTTCCTTTC
>JBLHLB010000364.1:0-4432 GCA_047618505.1 Planctomycetota bacterium | reverse complement strand
CCATCGCGGCCTCTCTGGAGCACCCGCTCTACAGAGGAGCTGTGCAGAAATCCTACGAACGAATCCACGGCGCTCTGGGCGAAGTCTTTGCGGAGCTGGGGGTCACAGCTTCCCTGCGCGGGAGCACTATCCTGTCTTCGGACGACGAAGCCAGCGCCATGTGCTTTCACCGCTCCACCCCCATCGACCTGGAATGGGGTGGGGCCAAGGGCGTCGGCTCGGCCCAACGCCGCAGTCGCGGCCGCGTCCTTCACCACGGCTCCATCAAGCTCGGTACGACGGACCTCGAAGGTCCCATCGCCACCTTGGATGCCGCCGGAGCAAAGCTCGACGCGGCCGCCCTGGCGGATCGAGTTCAGGCCGTCTTCGCCCGCCGATTCGGCGCGGACTTTTCAGAGGACAGGCCGACGAAGGCAGAGCTAGACCATGCTGAGAAACGCGCGGACTTCTTCCATTCGGAAGAGCATCTGCAGCGTCGCTAGCGGCTACTCCGGCAGGCCTGCCTGGGAGACTCGATCTCCACCATCGCAGTAAATTGGGATCGCGGCAGATCTGGCCAGCAGCAGACCAGATCCGCAACATGCCAGCCCCAGCTTGCCAGCCCCAGCTTGAGTCCAGCATGAACTCTCGCTATCAACCACCTCACCAGAAGGTGGTTACCCCGCAAGGACTCGAACCTTGACTGAGTGGACCAAAACCACTTGTGCTGCCGATTACACCACGGGGTAGCGTCTGTTGCGCGGGGACGATACCAAGGCCCTAGGGGGCGGTCAATCGCGTGTCCCCTGTCTTCTGACAGGAGCTAGCCCAGCGCTGTGAAGTCTCAGCCAAGAACGATAGAGCGCGGTCTGAGTGGCGACGCCACGGACCCAGTCGCGGCCCAGGGCCGGGAGCTCGCGACGGAAGGTCTCGACCACCCCATCCAGGGCGGTAGCGAACCAGACCAGCCCCACTGGTTTCCCTGGGCTGCCCCCATCAGGACCGGCGATCCCGGTGACGGAAACCGCCAAGCGTGCCCGGGCCTCGCGGGCGGCACCCAGGGCCATGGCAGCGGCTACTTCCTCGGAGACAGCCCCGTGCTCCTCGAGGATCGCTCTGTCGACGCCCAGGAGCTCGTGCTTGGCCGCATCCGCGTAGGTCACGAAGCCACGCTCGAAGACCTCACTGATCCCCGCTGTGTTCGTCAGGAGCCCAGCCACCCGGCCACCCGTACAGGACTCCGCCGTGGTGAAGGATACGCCGGCCGAACGCAGCGCTTCGCCCAGGACATTCCCAATGCACGGTTCCGACTCCGAGTAGATCGCGTCCCCGAATTCGCCCCTGAGATCCTCCATTCGTTCCGAAAGGCGCGCTTCGCCAAGGGCCGGATCCGTCCCCGCTGCACGCAGGGTAATCCACAGTGAGCCTGCCTTGGCGGAACAGGAAATCAGCGGGTCCGCAGCGCGCCCCATCCAATCGCCCGCTCGCTCAGCAAAGGCGCCCTCTGGGACACCGAAGAGGAACGCCTTCTGCTGCATCAATGGCTTGCCGACCAGGTTCTCCCGGCGCAGCCAGGGCAGGACCTCTGCGCCCAGAACATGCCGCATCTCACGCGGCGGCCCGGGCAGGGAAACGACCCAAGAATCCCCCAGGCAGATGCGGAAACCCGGCGCAGTTCCGGAGCCATTGGGGATCATCGTGGCCCCGACGGGAAAGAGCGCTTGGCGCCGGTTGGACTCGGGCATCGGTAAGTCGCGACCGGCGTACCAATTCTCCAGGTCGGCGATTGCGCCCCTATCGCTGTAGAGCCCCACCCCTGCGGCCTGGGCCACGCCATCTCGGGTAACGTCGTCTAGGGTTGGTCCAAGGCCACCGGTAACGAAGACCAGGCGAGCCTTCTGCGCGCCTGCCAAGAGGGCCTGGGCAATGGCCTCAACGTCGTCTGCCACCACACGCACCTCGCGCACGGCAACACCGAGGGATCCCAGGAAACGCGCCAGCTCCGGCGCATTTAGATCGGGGTGTGCCCCCGCCAGGAGTTCGTCGCCGACGGCAACAACCACCGCGGAATCAATCGGCTCAGGGGGCAGGCCTTGAGCGGGGGTCGATGTCATTGAACTGGAACACGGTCAGGGACGAGAACAGTGAAAGATGAGCACTACGCAGACTGAGCACTACGCAGACTGGGCACTATGCAGAATGGGCACTATGCAGAATGGGCACTACGGGTAGTGACTATTACGCAAGGTCATCAGCGACGACGACCGAGCGGGAGCGCGGGCGCCCCCAGATACGGCAGCCGATGATGCCCAACTCGTAGAGCAGGATCATGGGCAAACCAAGCAGAGCCTGGGTGAAAGGGTCCGGCGGCGTCAGAATCGCAGCGAAGACGAAGGCACCCAACAAGAAGTGCCCGCGGTAGCTCCGCAGGGTCTTCGCCTCGACCATGCCCGCACGCCCCAGGAAAGTCAGCACCAAGGGCAGCTGGAAGACCACACCAAAGGCTATGCAAAGCCCGGTCACGAAGGTCAGGTAGTACTCCGTGGTGATGCTCATCAGGGCGTAGGCGTCCTTGTTCAGGAAGTAGATCGCGTAGGGGACTGTGGCGAAGAAGCCAAAGGAGATCCCCGCCGCGAGCATCCCAAGAGAGATCGGAAAGTAGGCGTACACCAGCTTGCGTTCATGCTTGTAGAGGCCCGACGCGATGAACTGCCACATCTGCCAGAGGAGCACGGGGCCACCGGTGACAAGGGCCGCGTAGAACACCACTTTGATCGAGAACAGGAAGCCCTCTGACGGCTTCAGCCCGATCAGATCCGGCACCGGACGGAGGAGGTTCACAACCTCCGGATACCCGTCCTGGAAGAACTCAGGCGCGCAGGTGGGATCCTCAGCCACTGCCTCTATTGCAGTCTCGAGCCAATACTCATTGAGCATTTCCGAAGCCCGCATGTAGGGCTGCTTCACGAACTCGACGATCGCGGCCTGGAAGAAGAGCCCGGCCCCGAAGGCGACGGCCACCGCAAGGACTCCCCGGAACAAGCGGCGACGCAACTCGTTGAGGTGCTCCGCCAGGGACATGCGGGTTTCTTCGAGGGGGTTGGTCTCGGGGCTCATCGAATTCGTGCAAGGCCAACAGGGCCCCGGCTGGGGATCATTCTCCGCCATCCGATCTGAAACGCAACGCGGGCCCACTCGAAACACGCTGGCCTCGCAACACAACGATGCCAAGACTGATTGCCCAAGAGCAGTCGCCCGGAATCAGCCAGCCCAAAATCAGCCCGCCCAGAACGCAGCACAGGCGACACTCCAGCTTTTGGAGCGTCGCCCGCGCGGCAGATTATTGGGCCCTAGGGCTTAGGAACCGGTTCCGACTCAGGAACCGGTGCCGAAGAACGCATTCAGGTCCTGCAGCGGAATGATCTGGACCGACTGGTCAGCTGCCTGCTTGTAGACAGGAAGGTCTTCGACCTGAATCGGATCCTCCAGGGGCTCGCCGTTCTCGTCCTGGTAGAGCTCCTGGCCCACGATCAGGAAGTGGGTCGTCAGGCTCAGCTCGTCTTGGACATTGATGCCGACGCGCTGCAGAAGGACGCCCAGCTCATCGCGGGTGTAGGTGCCCGTGAAGCGACCGGCCAGGACCGCGTTGCGAGTGCCCGTGGGGTCGAAGAGGGGGTTGATCACGACGTCGCCACCGGCGACCGGATCAAAGCGATCCGCGAGGTCGGAGAAGAGCACCTGGGCGCGGTTCGCATCCACAGATGTGACCTCGGCCCAGGCCTTGAAACGACGCATGCCCGGGGATCCGGCCTCGACGCGGAAGCGCGTACCGGTGGTCAGGCGCTGGTTCGCACCGATGTTGATCCAACCGTAGGGCTGGCTATCGGAGACCGTGAGGACGGCGCCGTCGGGCTGGTTTGCGAAGGGCTCCTTCGTGAAGCGCAGGGTGCGAGCAAGTTCGCTGATCTGAACCTTTTGGCGGGCGATTTCCTGCTCCAACCCGCGGCGGGAAACATTCCAGGTAGAGCGCTCGTCGCGCAACTCGCCATCGCGCTCCGAGGTCTGCTCCTGGGACGCCGAAAGACGGCCCTCCAGGTCGGATTGACGCGAGTCCGCGTTCTGCTTGTCATCGCTAATCTGCGTCGTCAGCGTCTGGATGGTGTCATCCTTCTGGCTGGCGGTCGCGGTCGCGGCGGTGCGCGCGGAGGCTAGTTCGGTGTTCAGAGCCGCGATCTGCGTCTCTAACTCGGTGATCGTCGTACCGCGTGCGTTGTAGGCGCCCGTGACCTTGGTAATGACGGACTCGTAAGTGGCGTCCGATTCTCCTAGGTGATTGGGGAACCCGGAGCGCAGGCGTGCGAGCCCAGCTTCAGCATCGTCAATGTTGGAATTCGGGTCGGCCGCGCCATCCGGAAAGAACCCCAGGACGGACGAAGCGCCACGGCGTTCAACG
>JBLHLB010000363.1:0-4435 GCA_047618505.1 Planctomycetota bacterium | reverse complement strand
TCAGCGCACCGCTGTAGAAACCGTTCTCGTCGACACCGAGAGTAGGGAAGTCAGGCGGATTTCCGGCGTCGGCGTCGGAGGAAACGATGATGCTGTTCTTGTACCAAGCGCCGGTCGGGTCAGCCGTCATGCTAATGGCGATGTGAAGCCTTGAGATCCCATCGGAGGCCAGGATGAAGAAGCGCTGGCTATGGGGATCGAAGACAATGCGCGGATCCCCAAGCACTCCGGTCGCGGTCCAGAAGCTGGAGAGCGGCGTATCCACAAGCCTCGTCGCCGTCACCTTGTCATAGACCGACAGCTTCGAGTTGACGATCGAGACATAGTGATTCAACCCCACCGCTCCAGAGGAGTCCGGGGGAATAAAGCTCGTCCCGTTGTCGAACATGCGTGGACCGTCGAAGGAGAAGCTCAAGGTCGGCAAGGTGCCTGCGCTTCCGCTCGACTCTGCTGTTGGAGGCGAAGCTTGCACAGGATCGGTTTCCCGGGGCGTCCACGGTGCGGGGATGACCGCAGGTTCTCCGTAGAACGAACCGCTACCCATTTCCCAGCTCAAACCTGCGTAGCCGCCGTCCGTTAGACCTGTGCGCCAGGCCAAGTCTTCGAAGTCCAGCACCGTTGGCGCCGTCCCCTCCCCCGCCGACGAGGGGCGAAAGGCCAGATCATCCATGGCGTACCACCCACCACCACCGATGACGGCTTCGGCTTGAATCTCGATGCGATCTACACGCTGGAGCTGCATCGAAAAGCGCGCTGGCTTCCCATCGATATCGCGGAACCACCGCGTCTGGTCCACCAACTCGCCCCCTCGGTAACCAAGCACCCGCAGGCCACTGGTCCAAACCTCCGGCGAAGCATGGCCGAAGAACCAAGCACCATCCACATCAACCAATTCTCCGAAACCGATCCCCATGGAGGTGTCACCCCAGCGGTTTGTCACGTAGTGGAGACCGGAGTGTGCGGCGGCCGATCGCCGGCGGGACGGAACAAACCACTCCCCGTGCTCGGGGGCACGGGACAGCCTTTGACCCTCGTCACTGGCTCGACCTCGCGCCAGGTCTCGCGAGACAACTTCCCCCATCGTCTCCACAAGCCCTACACCGAACGCCTCGGGTCCGAGCTTACTCCCGAGTTCACTCTGGCCGTTGGACTCCGCCCCAAAGAGAGAGCTCGCAAGCATGGCCGCAAGTACAAGTACAGATGTGGAGTGATGTCGCATGGACTTATCCTACCGGTCAACCCCAGGAGTGTCAGATGCCCCCCGGATTGGAGTGGCGAAACTCTCCCGTGCTGTGCCTAGGGCCTCCCTGAATGGGCCTGCTCCCCCAGACGTGCCTGGGCGGCGCGGCGCGGGAGGCTTCACCTAATGCGCGCGACGGAGCGACGCACAAGATCGCGCAGGACCGGCTCAAGTCCCTGGGTTTGCTCCGGGTGCGGGGAGGAACAGACCACGGTCCCACCCCCGAAGGTGCCAACGACAATGGCGGGTGAGTCCATCATCACCCCCACCGGTGCGTCGTTCTTGTTGATCTCCCCGCGGTACGTCGCAAGGATCTCGAAGTCAGGTAGCAGAGGATCATCCCCACGTGCATAGAGGGGACCGTTAGCGTACTTGATGGGGCCCGGCTGCTGTCCCGACGTCCACTCGAGGGCGACGTCGCCTGTCCCCCGCTTCCAATGGGCACGGTCGATCACGTTGGCATCGAGGATACCCAACGACCACTCGTAGTTGTTTGCTGCCAAGTACGCACCGGCACAGATTCCAAGGTAGCCGCCTCCCCCCTCAACAAAATCCGTAACGGAGCTACGACCAGTGGGACCGAGGGCGCGCGCCTGGCCCGAGCCCGATCCACCGGGGAAGATCACGGTATCGAACTGGGCTAGGGATCCGTCTCGGATGTCGCTGGCACAGACTTGCCGCAAATGGAAACCCGTCTCGGTGGTGAGGAGCAGCTCAAGGCGCTTCGGACCTTGCCCACTGACACCTGCCGACGCGTAGAGGGCGACATTGATCCCCGCGCCATCAGCCCGCGTCCCCACCAGGACCTGGGGGCCGTGCTCTACCCCAAGGAGCTGAACCAGAAGGGAATGGATCAGCACGCGCTGCTGCCGCACGCGAAAGGCAACAGCCTGGCCCTTCGTCGTGGTCTCCACGATCATGCTAGGGATTCCAAGGACGTCAAAGGCCGAGCGCGCAAGGCTACCAAGGACCGGCTGGCGCTTGAGGCTGAAGTGTTTCTCGGGCTCTTCAATTGTCGCGTTGACAGCCGCGATCATGCCCCGGCCCAAGTCCTGCAGGGGCGCTGTTGCGATGACAGAATTGCCGACGGACTTGGGGTTCCGTCGGGTGAAGTCGAAGCCCTCGTGAAGGTCAATCAGATAGTCCGGACGCTGTTCCCGCAAGAGATCCCAGACAGCCTGGGCCAAGAGCCCGTTGGCATGGTCGCCCTCTGCACGTGGGAATTGTCGATTGAGGTCGCCCTCGGCCCTCTCGACGCCGGGGGTCCTGCGTTCATTCGCAAGGAGTGCCAACTCGTTTGTACGCGCGATGACGATCAAGCGACCACTCGCAATCTTCCATCCGGCGATCTGGCGGGCGGCTCGGGCGCCCGCCGGTTCATTTCCGTGCAGGCCACCCGTAACCAGAACGGTCGGTCCCGGAACACCGCTGTCTATCACCTCAAAACTTGTCGCAAAAGGCGAGTCAGACGCAAGCCTGTACTCGCCCGAAGCAAGGGCCACGACCTGCGCCTGGGCCCACGCTTGCGGAGCCATCCCGACCATGGCAAGGCCTAGGCCAACGAGGATGATTTTCAGCGCGCGCGGCCAGAAGCGCGCCTTAGGAGAAGCCTCCGAGATCACGGCCTAGCGCACCTGCTTGAGCCACGTAAACACGCGTGCTTCGATCCTCTTGATATCCATTTCGAGCACATCCTCCAGCACCAGGACCGCCGCTTCACCGGCACCGCAGCGAGTGAGGATCTCCGCAACAACCCCCGGGGAATGCCCCTCTATGAGGTAAGCGCCGAGGGCATAGGAGAAGAGCAAATCCTCTGTCGTCATCGAGTTGACGTTGCGACCAAGGGTCGATGGAACCCTGGGACCTGCGCCGCTGGCCAGCATGCGGCGGGCGAGGTCCAGGAAGTTAGCCTTGTCGTCGTGGATATCCCTGGCCCACTCCGGCTGATTCGCACTCGAGCTGTTCTTGTTGGAAACAGCAAAGGACAGGCGTGTTCCGATAACACGGCTGGTCAGGTAGAGCCCGAGCCCCTGCTCGATCCAGCCCTGCTTGTCAGTAACCCCATGGCTACGCCAGAGGTAGAACGAAACCGTCTGGCGTATTGCGCTGTCCACCCGTTGGGCCTCGCCCGGGTTCCAACAACCAAGGCGCCCCCACACAAGCCAACCGGAATCGAGTTCCGCAAAGGCCACACGGTCTTCAGGCTTGAGATCAGGATAGCCGCCCAGGAAGGCAGCGCGCTCAGGAACGGTCGCCATCAGGTAGATGTGAAAGCCTTCAGGCGCCGGCGTGTCACCACCCACAAGGGGCGGTAGCAAGTCAAAGATCACATGCGCGTGGCGGGCCACGCGCTCCACCTCGGCATTGCCACGTGAGGTGCCGAGAACCTTGACACGGGTGGTTCCGATGGATGATTTCCAGCCCAGTCCGAGTTCTCTCTCCCAGTCCTCCGGTTCGACTTCGCCCAGGGCAACCACTTCCGTCAACTCCCGTAGGCGTCGACTCAGGGAACGGCGCGCTTCCCGGGAGTGCTTTGTTTCCTTGAGGATCCAGCGCAGGTTTCCGTCGCGGTCGACGTCTCTTGTTTCACCATTTAGGCCCCGCAGAAGTTCGTCGTCCGGACTTGCCGCAAGGAGTATGGCGATCTCTCCCTCACGCACTGCGCGTGTGATGCCTGCCGTGTCGCGCAGCAATCCAAGCACAAGGTCGCGGTGTGCATTCGCGATCCTGTTGCGCTGGGTGATCGCCTCTTCCACAAAGTCGGGCCGCTTGTTTTCAGGAGCCTTGTACTCTTTCCTGCGCGTCCATTCTTCCGCCTTACGATCCCAGGCCCAACCGAGTCCCTTACGTGCCTGCTTGTGATCGGGGTCAAGGGCGATCAACGACTCGTAGGCATGATCGCGCTCCAACAAGGCGTGGTTCTTCTTGCAAAGTTTCGCAAGCTCCGCGAGCGCCTCAACACTCGCCTGCACGGAGTCATTCTTCTTGCTCTTCCAATCGACACTTTCGATTAGGAGGTTCGCTTCGGTTGTTCCACCGGCCGCATGCGACATTGGCACAAGTCCTACTCCCGCGAACAGGACAAGAACTGAAGGAGCAATCAAACTGCGGAGGGATCGAGGCGAGGGATGGCACATGTGAGCATGGCAGGAAAGGGCCACCGTAACAGGGCCACCGTAACAGGGCCAACAAGCC
>JBLHLB010000362.1:0-4460 GCA_047618505.1 Planctomycetota bacterium | reverse complement strand
TCACCCGCCGATATCGCACCCGGGCAGATCCAGCTTGTGGAGACGGCTCCAATCGAAACCGATCTTGGCTCCGACGACCTGCCGGAGACCTGGGAGGTGTGGATCGACATGCTGGAGCACGCGGACGAGACCGTCGATTTGCTGCATTTCTATGCGACGACAAGGGAGGGCAGCCGCATGGAGAAAGTAATCGCTGCGCTGTTCGCAGCGGCGGACCGTGGCGTGCAGGTGCGCTTTCTCCTAGATGAACGGTTCAGGGCCGAGTATCCGGAGACCATGGATCGCATCGCCATGCATGACGGGATTGCACTGCGGCGCATCGCTTTTGGGGAACTGCAAACACTCGATCCAAACGATGGGAATGCGATGCGCGGCGGCGTGCAACACGCCAAGGCCATGGTGGTCGATGCTGAGGACGTCTACATCGGAAGCGCCAACTTCGACTGGCGATCGATGGAGCACATACAAGAGCTGGGGATCCGCGCGCGCTCACGAGAGATCGCGGGCGCCGTGCTGGCCTGCTTCGAAGCCGACTGGTCCGACGCCACCTATGGCGAGCTTGAGGAGGGCCGCAGCAAGACACCGCGCGTGTCTCACGGGCCTAGCGCCCTGACGCTCGGGTTCCGCGATGGCGATCAAATTTCCGACGTGCGTGTGCTAGCCGTAGTCAGCCCCGGCGGGCCTAACGACCCGGCCGGCGAGAAGGCGGCCATGCACGACCTCACGGCAATCCTGAGGCTTCTGGAGGGAGCGCAGGAGACGATTCGAGTTCAGCTCCTAACCTACGACGCCGAAGCCTACGGATCGGGCTATTGGCCCGAATTGGAGAACGCCCTGCGAGCAGCCGCCAGCCGCAGCGTAAGAGTCGAGCTACTCGTTGCAGATTGGAGCAAGGTTCCCGGTCGAATCGACCGCCTCAAGAGCCTCCAGTGCCTCCCCAACGTCGAGGTGCGTCTGGTGACGATCCCCGAATGGTCCGAGGGATTCGAGCCCTTCAGCCGTGTCATCCACGCCAAATACCTAGTGGTCGACGGACGCCAGGCCTGGCTCGGAACCAACAACTGGCAGCGGGGCTATTTCTATGAAGGACGCAACCTCGGGGTCGTGGTGGATGGCGCCGCTTTTTCCGAACGACTTTCTAAGTTTTTCGCGGCGACCTGGGGCAGCGCCTACGCCGAGACCCTGGACCCCGGGAAGGAGTACACTCGGCCTCGAGTTTCAAAATGAGGCTTCCCTAGCCGGCACCGGGCTCCAAACCGGGCTCCACCCCCCACTAGACCCATGATCGCCAGTCTTATCTTCGGCCTCCTGGCCCAATTCTCCGTCGCCCCGGCTGCGGCTGCTCTCCCCCAGTTGGCCCCCCAGTTGGCCCTTCTGGCGGCGACGCGGCAAGACTCGGGCGGCACTCAGGAGACGGGGACCTCGATCGCCGATCGCGGGTTCAACACGGAAACGGGCAAGTGGCCGGCACCCACGGAGCTCTATCCGGTCACGCGCGTAATCGACGGCGATACAATCTGGATCCAGCGCAATGGCAAACGCGACAAGCTGCGCCTGCTCTCGGTGGACACCGAAGAGCAGATGATCGGGAGTCGCAACGCGACTGTGTTCAAGCCAGAGACTCTCTTCGGTGAGGAGTGCGCCCGTTGGTCCGAGGAGTTCTTCGCGGGGCTCGCTCTGGATGGCGAAACGCCCATGGTGGGCTTGGTCTTCCCGGACGGCGTGGAGCGCAATGACATCTACGGACGCCTCCTGTGCCAGGTCGTGCTGCCGGATGGAACCGATTACAACCTACTCCTGGTTCAAAAAGGCAAGAGCCCCTACTTCAACAAGTACGGCAACAGTCGCCTCACTCACGCAGCCTTCGTCGCTGCACAGGATGCGGCTCGGGCAGCTCAACTTGGCATCTGGGATCCGAAGACGAACTCCTCTGATGACCCGGCGAAGCCCGCGGTCAAGCGTCCCTACGAGCGCCTGTTGCCCTGGTGGCAGGCACGTGCTGACGCGCTGGATCTCTTTCGGGCACGTGCAGCCGAGGCGCCCGATAAGTGGATCGAAGCTGAAGATTCCGCATCGGTTCGTCGTGCTGCGGCGGCCGGTGATCCGGTGAACATCTTCGCCGGTGTCAATCGACTCTTCGATGAGGACGATGGCTCACTCACGGTTCTATTCCGCGCCGGCGATAAGGACGCTGCCGTGCGCGCCATCATCCCCGCCGCAGCCAAGAATGAATTCCTGGCAGGCTTCGATGTCCGGCTCGTGAATGAGAACTTCCATCAGAACTTCATCTACCTCAGTGGCACACTTACACGTGGCCCACGAGGCTTCCGCCTTAACGCGGGTGACCCCGCCAATTGGCGCTTTGCGGCCCCACGGTACGACGACGTGCAGCCCGGGGACCGCCAGCAGTAGCTCGCGATGGAAGACGCATCCACTACGGCGAAAGGCCAGCTTGAGCATTCCCCCGGGGCAAGTGCTGTAGGCAAGACCGCCGTCCCCGGAAAGCCCACCCGAATTCTGGCGGCGCAGATCGTTACCACCATGTGGATGCTGGTTCTCGGCTTCTTTCTGCTCGAGGAGGACAGGCTCACAGGTCAGGCGCTTATGGGAGGAGCCGCGGGTATGTGTGTCGTCGCCCTGGCCCTGTGGCTCACGCGTTCAAGACGCACAGATCTAGGCTCCATGGGGCAGTTCCTGTGGATCACAACGCCGGTCTACGCCGCCGTGTGCCTCACGATCTACCTGCGCAGTTCTTCCGGCCATTGGAAGAACGGGCCAGAGCTCGCCGATGGCTTCCCCTATTGGATTATCGCAATCCCCCCGGCCATGGCGTTTGTGCTCAAACGAAAGGAGCAAGAGTAAGACCATGGAGACTCAGCCTTCGACGCCCCCCTCCCGCTTCCACTGGAACAAGGGTTCCTGGCTCGGTTCCCAGGTGGGCTCAACACTTTGGATGGGGCTCCTGGGCCTGACGCTACTCGCCCATGACACGATCGCAGGAATTTCCTGCCTGGCGATCTTCCTAGGCCTCAACGTTTGGGGTTGGAGTTTGTGGAGGAGACGTGAGCAGCGCACGGCCTTTGGCGCCATGCGTATTTTCATGATCGTCTGCATCCCAGCCTTCACACTGGCTGTCGTTGTCGTAAACAGTCGCAGCGGCGCTAGGAACTGGGACAAGGGTTCCATTCTGGAAACCGGGTTGCCCTATTGGATTGCAGGCGTGCCGGCCGCGATGCTCCTTGTGCTCCACTTCAGGGAGCGGGGCTAAGAACTCCCCCGCCCCCAACGTGAAAGCGAGCAGCTCTTGCCGCACACGCAACGCCCCAAGGCGCTAGGGCTCGACTCGGTTGATCGTGCGCGGATAGGGAATGCACTCCCGCACGTGCTCCACGCCGCAGATCCAGCCGACCGTGCGTTCCAGTCCGAGGCCGAACCCACCATGGGGTACGGATCCGTAGCGGCGCAGGTCGAGGTACCAGGAGAAGGCCTCCTCAGGGAGATCGTGTTCCTTGATGCCAGCGAGTAGCACGTCGAGGTCTTCCTCACGCTGACTGCCGCCGAGCATTTCGCCCACACCCTCCGTGCCGAGGATGTCCACGCAGAGGCACTTGTCCGGCGCTTCGGGATCCCTCTTCATGTAGAAGGATTTGATCGCCGCAGGATAGTGCGTGATCATCAGGGGACGATCGTAGCGGTTCGAGAGGATAGTCTCGTCGGGCGCACCGAAGTCGTCACCGGCCACGAACTCGGAGTCAGAGCTCTCCAGGAGGATCTTGGAAGCCTCCTCGTATGTGATGCGCGGGAAGGGACTTTGGATTGCTTCGAGCTTGGAAATGTCCCGTTCGAGGACTTCCAGCTCCACGCGCCGCTTTTCGAGCACTTCCTGAACGACACAGACAAGCATGTCCTCCGCTAACTGACAGACATCGTCCAAGTTGGCGTAGGCGATCTCCGGCTCGAGCATCCAGAATTCTGTGAGGTGACGGCGAGTCTTGGACTTCTCCGCCCGGAAGGTCGGCCCGAAGGTATAGACCTTGCCAAAGGCCATGGCCGAAGCCTCAGCATAGAGCTGCCCAGATTGGGTCAAGAACGCTGAGCGATCGAAGTAGGGCACCTCAAAGAGCGTCGACGTTCCTTCACAAGCGTTGGGCGTGAACATGGGAGAGTCCACGCACAGGAAGTCCCGGCGATCGAAGAAGTTGCGCAGGGACATGATGATCGTGTGCCTGATGCGCATGATCGCCCACTGGCGTCGACTGCGCAGCCAAAGGTGGCGTTTGGACAGGAGGAAATCCGTGCCGTGCTCCTTAGGCGTGATCGGGTAATCGCTGGAGTTCTGGTGAATCTTGGCGTCACTCACGCCGATTTCAAACCCGCCGGGGGCGCGCTCGTCCGACTTGACGAGACCGGTGATTTCCAAGCTCGATTCTTGCCCCAGGGATCCGAGCTGCTCGAAGAGT
>JBLHLB010000361.1:0-4474 GCA_047618505.1 Planctomycetota bacterium | reverse complement strand
GGCAACTCCGTACGGTCGATGTCGGAGCCGACCGCGCCACTGAGGCCACTGGCGCTAAGGGGATCGAGGGTGGCGTAGAAGACGTTTCGCCCGGCGGCGCCTAGCTTGCGGCCGAGCTTCGCCATGGTCGAGGTCTTGCCCGAACCGGTCGGCCCCACGAAGAACAGAATGTGCGGCGCAGAGGCGCCACGCGGTGATTTTTCGAAACGGAAGACGCGCGACATCTCTTCAGCCGCTGCGTCGATGGCAAATGTCCCGCGAGCCCCCGCGGCGACGACCTCGCGCACGATGCGATCGGCGAGGGCTGCGGAGGCGCCCCGTTGAAGCATGCGTTCACGTACATCGCGTGCACCGGGTTCTAGCTCGGCGGGTCGCAGCTCCAGGTCAGAGACACTGCCTGTGGACTGCTCGGGCTGAGCCTGGGGAATGCGCGGGGCGCGCCCCGTTACCGGCTTAGGGAGAGCTTGCTGAGGTGCGTATGTCTTCGGCTTGGACCGCGTCTGCGGTGTCTCCTGCTGCGTCCGCAGTGACTTCACCTGCCCTTCGGACCGGGCTAGGTCTCGCCGCTTAACCTCCGCCTCAACGACTTGTCCCAGGGCACTGCGTAGCAAACGGCGCGGAACGAGCCGAGCCACCTTCTTTTCAAGGTCAGATAAGTTCATTTCAATCCTCGACGGTCACGACTTCGGATGTCTCTACGGCCTTGGCCGGGACGACTTCGTTGTAAGAGAGCACTGCCACCTTGGGCAGCGAGGAGCTGACAAGCTCGTTCAGGAAACGGCGCACGTTGGAACGCGCCAGGACGACGACTTCGTGGCCGCCCCGGGCTGCAGCTCCAAGGGCTTCGCTAATGCGTTCCACGAGAACCTGCAGGTAAGCCGGGCCGACCGGGGGCAAGCCCTGTTCCTTGGAGGCTCCCACCGCTTGGGCTAGGCGCGCCTCTACGGCGGGGTCCAAGGCAATGGCGTGAACCGTGCCACGGTCGTCGGAGTACAACTCGCAGATCACGCGGCCAAGGCGTTGGCGCACGAGTTCCGTCAGCGTGTCCGGATCGCGTGTGCGACCAACGTTGTCGGCGATGGCCTCAAGGATGGCGGGCATGTTGCGCACGGGCACGTTCTCGCTGAGGAGATTGCGTAGAACGCCCTGCACTTCACCGTAGCCCATCTTGTCGGGGATCAACTCCTCGACGACGGCTGGGGCGAGCTTGCGAGCGTTCTCCACCAACTCCTTCACGTCATCGCGGGTCAGAATCTCCGGCAGTGCGCCCCGCAGAACCTCAGAGAGGTGCGTGACCAAAACGCTGGTGGGATCCACGACGGTATAGCCGGCTAGTTCCGCCTCATCGCGCTGGTTCTCGGCAATCCACCAGGCGGGCAGATTGAAGGCAGGATCGACGGTCTCGCGACCCTTCAACTTGCCGCTGGCCGTACCTCCGTCCATGGCCAACCAATTGCCAGGCTCGATTGTTCCAGAGGCGACCTCTTGGCCACAGAGCAGAACGCGGTAGGCGCCCGGTTCCATGCGGATGTTGTCGCGGATACGAACAGGCGGAAGCACCACGCCTTCACGTGAAGCAAAGCGACGGCGCAATTGAGAGATGTGATCAAGCAGACCCGCTCCCTGTTCGTCTTGCACGAGGGGAATCAGGCGGTAGCCAATTTCGAGGGCGACACGATCTGCGTTGAGCAGGCCTAGGGCCTCGTCCTCAGGACGCGCGGCGGGGGCGGCCTCCTCCCCGGGTGCACCGGAGAAGCCCACTGCCCCAGAATTCTGACCACCGGCGCCCACTCCGGACGTGGCGGCCTCAGCTTCCTCTTGGGCGCGTTTCGCCGAGGCTCGCCAAGTGACAAGCATCAGGATCGCAAAGACAAAGAACGGCGTCGCCGGCATGCCCGGTAGAAGCCCGATAACGAACATCATTCCCGCGGTGATCAGGGTCGCCTTGGGGTGACCGCTCACCTGGGAAATCAGGTGGGTACCCAGGGTTTCGCGGCTAGTCGCCTTTGTCACCAAGACCGCCGCGGCGGTGGAGATGAAGAGCGCCGGCATCTGCGAAACCAGGCCGTCACCGATGGTCAGCATCGAGTACTTCTGAACAGCTTCACCCATCGTGATTCCAGAGATGCTGCCCATGGCGATGCCGCCCACCAAGTTCAGGGCTGTAATAATCAAGCCCGCAATCGCGTCACCCCGAACGAACTTCGAAGCACCGTCCATGGCACCATAAAACTCTGCCTCGGTGGCGACTTCCTCACGCCGGAAGCGCGCTTGGTCCGAATCGATCAGGCCAGCGTTGAGGTCCGCATCGATGGCCATCTGCTTGCCGGGCAATGCATCCAGGACGAAACGCGCTGCCACCTCACTAATCCGTCCCGCGCCCTTGGTGATCACCACGAACTGGATAATCACGAGGATCAGGAAGATCACAAGACCGACCATTAGGTTGTCGCCGACCACGTAGTGACCGAAGGCCGTAATAATCGTGCCCGCCTTACCCTCCGAAAGAATGGAGCGTGTAGAAGCAACGTTGAGCCCCAGCCGCAGCAGGGTCACGAACAGCAGAATCGACGGGAAGGTGGACAACTCGGCGGAGTTGTGCACGTTCATCGTGACCAGGAGCAACAGCAGGGAGAGGGTGATGTTGCCAGCAAGCATCACGTCCAGCACGGCACCGGGAAGCGGTGTCAGCAACGTGACCATCATGGTCAAGACGCCGATGCCCAGCATCCAGTCGCCGTACTTCCCTACGAAGCCGCCGATCTTCTGCACCCCGGATGCTCCGGAATTAGGTAGTTGATCTGCCATGGTCTAAGACGCGCCTAGGCGCGGGCCACCGCCTCCTTCGTTCTGTAGACCTGGGAAAGGACGGCGGCCACCGCTGCGAAGAGTTCCTCGGGGATCTCTTCGCCGACCTCTACCTTGGCGTGCAGTCCGCGGGCCAGGGGAACGTCCTCGTGTAGCGGGACGCCGGCCTCGACGGCCACTTGTTTGATTCGTTGGGCCATGGCGTCGACGCCCTTTGCCACACAGATAGGTGCATTCACGCCGACACCGGAACTATCGTAGCGCAGGGCCACGGCATAGTGCGTCGGGTTAGTAACGACGACGGTTGCATCGGGAACATCGTCCATCATGCGGCGTGTTGACATCTCGATTTGGAGCTGACGTATGCGCGCCTTGATCTTGGGGTCACCATCACTTTGCTTGGCTTCTTCTTTGACCTCTTGCTTGCTCATGCGCATGTCTTTCGTGTGCTGCCAGCGTTGATAGATAAGGTCGACCAGGGAAAGGAGCACGATCACAAGCAGAGCTCCGGCCGTGGCACGGATCGCTATGTGGCTCACGGCAAGCAGCATGGGCCCAAGCTCGCTCGTCCCAACCCGCGAGACTTCCTCCACATGACGCCAGGTGATGAAAGCCACGGTGCTAGCAATGGCGGTGATCTTGGCCCCCGACTGGAGCACACGCATAGCGCCGCGCATGCCGAAGATGCGGCCGAAGCCTTTGATCACATTGAGCTTCTCAATGTCGACCTTGATGGCTTCGGGGGCGATGCGGAAGCCGACTTGGCCATATCCCGCCATGGCCGCCATTACGATGGCCGGTGAGAGAACCATGCCAATGGCACCGGTTACGGAGAAGAGCGACCCCTTGAGGATGCCTGCCGCCTCCGGGACGCCGATCTCCTTCACGCCTAGGTCATCGATGCTGTTGATCGTGTCGACCAAGAGGCGACCCACCGCCTCGAAGAGGGGCTTGGATCCAACGGCCAACATGGCGGCGCCCACCGCCAGTCCAAGGGCCGCGACGAACTCCGTCGACATGGACACCTGGCCCTTATTGCGGGCTTCCTCGAGTCGCCGTGGAGTGGCGTCCTCTGTTTTCTGGTCCTTCTCTGTTTCGTCCGCCATGGGTTATCCCTCCAGGGCGTCCAGCCCATGATGCAACCAATCGACGAACATCCCGTTCAAACTCGTCAGGGACGGTTCGAGCATCGGGGAGAAGAGCACAAGGGCGCCGAAGGCCACACTGACGCGGATACTGAAACCCAACTCCATGATGTTCAGCTGCGGAACTGCCCGAGCGAGCAATCCAATGGAGATCGAGGTCAAGGCGAGGAAGACCATGACCGGAGCCGCTAAGACTAGGCCCGCTTCGAACATCTGCGTGAAGAGACGCAGGATCGCGTCGACAAGTCCGTCGGACAGGAATAGCTCGCCCACGGGCGCGCGTACGAAGGAATCGGCCAGACCGCGCAACAACCAGTGGTGTCCGTTCAAGGCCAGCAGTGCCAAGAGGAACATGTTCTCGTAGAGGCCCGTGATCAGCGTTGTTTGAATGCCGGTGGCGGGGTCCACTTGACGCGCAATCATGAAGCCCATCTCGTGGGCGATCATTTCGCCAGTGACATGCAGGGCCAGGGTCACAAGGCGTAGAAGCGAGCCCAGGAAGAAGCCGATCAAGGCCTCCC
>JBLHLB010000360.1:0-4503 GCA_047618505.1 Planctomycetota bacterium | reverse complement strand
CGCATCTCCCTTTCCCGACTCGACGCCAGCGGCGCCGTCCTGGGCTCCGACGAGGCCGCCGCCGGTCCAGACGTCGGACGCATCGTCCAAGAAGGGCGAGATCTTAAGTTGGGGACGAGCCTGGGCTCCCTCTTCAAGAAGGCCCTCGAGAAGAAGAACGGCTGAGTAGCCGCTCCGCCGGAAAGTCGGTGGCCCAGAAAGTAGCCCAGAAAGTAGCCCAAGAAATGACCCAGCGCGAAGCTACTCGTCTTCGCCCTGGGTCATTTCCTGTTGGCGATGCTCAAGCAGCAACTCTTGGCGTTCTAGGCGAATCTCCAACATGCTCGCGTCACGGGCGCAATCCGCTTTTTCGCTGACTCCCTTCGCCTTCCTATGCGTTTCCTGGGCGTTCAGCAGTTCGTCTTTCGTCTTCGCAACGCGCGTGACCAACTCTTCCACGCTCGCTGCTTTGTCTGCCTTTTCAAAGGCTAGGTCGTCGAGCCTGGGCGTGTCATTCTGCAGAGAGGCCAGCTCGGCCGCGCTGGCGGAGGCGTCCTGTTCAGGAACAAAGGTCTCGGTGTTCCGATAGGCGCGGGTCGACATCAACGTTGGCGACGCGATCTCTAGGCCGCCTTCATGCAGGCGATCCATGACTCGTCCCCGCAGAAGTGAACGTGTGGAAAGCAGCTGCTTGACCGACGTCAACATCCCGCCCACGCGGTAGACGACGGAGAAATCTCCGAGCTCAAGCACCTGCACGAAGCCCTTCTCTAATCCCGCATCTTCCGCGGCCTGCAGCAAGTGCGCTTCGATCTCAGTCCGGGAAATGTCATAGCCCAGGGAAACGCTGGCCGTGACGATCGTGCCCTTGGCTCGGATGACCGAATAGGGCGTCGTGACCAATCGCAGGTTAGGTAGCGTGGTCAGATCCGAGTCTTCGGTCTGCAACTCTGTGTGCAACAACCCGCGCTCTGTCACGCGACCGAAGTCCTCACCGCAGCGGATGAAGTCGCCGGTTTTGAAGCTGCGCAGGGCGCGCAGCATCAGCCCTGCCATCATATTCCCAAGGATGGTCGTGGAGGACAATGCGATGGCCGCCGACAGCAGCAAGCCGAAGAGACTCAGGAGCTGCGCCTGCATCGCCTCTGTCACCGGCAGGGCCAAGATCACCAGCACGATCCCCAAGAGGGTCAGGAGGAACATTGTCAGCTGGTGGCCGAACCCAGAATCATTCTTACGGCTAGCGCGTTTCCCCAGCAGGAAATGCGTGACGGACAGCAGTAAGACCACGGCCAGAGCCGCCCCGATAACGGGGCCCATATCCCCTAGGGTCTCCCAAATCCTGTCACGGATCGACCGCTTCCCCGGGTCCTCTTCGGCGATCCATCCAATGCTTGAAATCAACACTTGAGATGCGTTCATAGATGGTGAGCATTGTGCGACCCGGGGCTCCCGGATCCAAACCAAGTTGTGTGATCCGACTCCCTCGGATGGGATTCCCGTCCCTACGCACTCTCTCGGCCCCTTCCGTGGCAGACTGCCGCTTGCCGCAATCGTCGCTAGTTCCCCTGCAGCTCCGCTCCAAAATGCACAACAATCACTCCAAGCTCTCGCATCCCATGTTTGTCATCGGAAGCTTCGCCTTCCTGCTTGGGATGACGGCCTGTTCAGGAGCCGGCACGAGTCTCTCCCCGGAGTGGCAGGCCCAGGCTGTTTGGACGGCACCGGCGAAACTTGGTGGCTGCGCCGTCGGCGACATCATTCCGCAAGCGGAAGGCCAGGAGATCGTCGCGGTTTCCATAACCGGCGAGATTCATCTCCTCCAGCGCAACGGGGAAGGCTGGGATGCTCGTCTACTGGCGCAGACACCTGGCGAGTTAATCCAGGTTGCCGTCGGCGATGCGGACCCCACAAGCCCCGGGCTTGAGATCCTGGCCGTTGGCATGAAGGCCGGCGTTGAAGAGGACGGCGGCACCGGCATGGCCTGGCTTGTCAGTGATATCAACTCGCCCAGCCCGATCCTCACACCGCTCTTCGAAGACAGCGCGTTGATCCACGGGGGCTGCATAGCGGATGTCGACCCTGACCGACCCGGTGAGGAGATCGTCGTGGCCGGCTTCGGCAAGAAAGTTCACGTCTTGAGCTTCGATGGCGCGGGCTACTTCCAGGAAGTTGCGGGCGAACTCAGTGGTCCAGCAAAACAGGTGGTGGCTTGGAACGGCGGCATCGCAGTCGCCTGCTCGAACGGGGAACTCGTGTTCCTGACGAAGGAAAATCAGGCCTGGAACAGCCGCGTCCTCGCCACTGCACCGGCGGGGTTGGCGCGACTTGGCCCCAGCTCCGAGCACCTCTTGGTTGCCCGTGATGACGGCATCCTGTGGGAGCTCGACACCGCTGGAGCGGGGCGTGAAATTCACCGCGAGAGCGAGAAGCTACGCGGCGCGGTGCATGCGGACCTCGACCCGGACATTCCTGGCCTTGAGTACGCAAGCGCAGGCTATGAAGGTCGCATCGTCATCCTCGCGGAGGCGGCGCCCGGAGAGTTTCTCTCGGTAGATGTCTGGCAAAGTGACCAACGCTTTCACCACTTAACCAGCGGCGAAGTCGATTCCGCAGGCATCGGCTTTGAGCTAATTGGCTGTGGATACAGCGGTGAAGTGGTGCTCGTTCGCCGCACGAAAGTTGTGCACTGACCGTTTTGTTCCCCCTGTACGCTCCTAAGTCTGCGCACGTTGTCCGTCATCACCTAGCCCAATGCAAGACCAACGACTCCTCAGCAGCTTTTGCCTCTGGCTTCCCCTTTGGCTTTGCCTCGTCCTTTGCGCCTCATGCGCGAGCACTGTAGAGCCCTCCTCTGCGCGACTCTATCCGGGCTATGGGGGCTACCACCGGCAGATCACGACTGACTCCAAGGAAGCCCAGAGGTGGTTCGACCAGGGGCTTCAGTTGGTCTACGGATTCAACCACGACGAGGCTCTACGCTCCTTTCGACAGGCGACGAAATCGGACCCCAACTGCGCACTGGCCTGGTGGGGCGTTGCCTACGCTAATGGCATCGATGTGAACGACGGCGCCATGTCCGAAGAAGACAGGCGCGAGGCCTTTGATGCGGCGCAAGAAGCCCTGGGTCATCTTGATGGCGTCACGCAGGCGGAACGGGCAATCGTGGAGGCAATTGCTGAGCGCTACACATGGCCTGCACCTGATGACCGTGTAGTGCTCGACGAGAATTACGCCTCTGCCATGGCTGCCGTGTGGGAACAATTCCCCGGGGACGCTGATATTGCGGCGCTCTATGCCGAATCTTTGATGGTTCTTCAGCCTTGGGATTACTGGACGGTCGGCGGAGAGCCTGTGAAGCGCACGAACGAAATCGTCGCAACCCTTGAGAGTGCAATGCTCCTCGACTCCGCGCACCCCGGAGCGAACCACTTCTACATCCACGCCGTCGAAGCATCCTCCGATCCGGCCCGCGCTGTCGCGGCAGCAGATCGCTTGATCGACCTTGTCCCGGGCAGCGGGCACCTCGTGCACATGCCTTCCCATGTGTACATCAACGTGGGTCGCTACGCCGACGCAGCCGCAGCCAACGAACGCGCGATCAGGGCCGACGAAGCCTACTTCGCTCTCGCCCCCGCGCCGGATTTCTACAACCTCTACTACATTCACAACATCCACTTCCTGGCCTTCGCCGCCATGATGGACGGGCGTTTTGAAATGGCCATGGATGCGGCACGACAGCTGGAAGCAAATATCCCCGCCGAATTCCTCGAGCAGGCCGTCACCTACGCGGATGGCCTGATGCCGACCACCTTCCACGTCATGGTTCGCTTCGGCCGATGGGAGGACATCATTGCGGAACCGGAGTATCCGGAGTTCCGTAAGACCAGCCGCGCTGTACGCCACTACGCCCGGGCCATTGCCCTGGCAAATCTCAAGCGTTGCGAGGAAGCACGCGGGGAGCTAGACGCCCTCGATATTTTGATCGAGGAGCTCCAAGCCTCAGAGGTGCACTGGAGCATCGGCATCAATGCTGCGCCCTTGGTACTCACCATCGCGCGAAAAATGGCCGAGGGCGAGATCTACTGGAATGAGGGCTCCGCGGACGCGGCCTATGGCCTCTTGCGCGAAGCCGTCGCAATGGAAGACAACCTGGTTTACGACGAGCCTCCCGGCTGGATGCAGCCCATTCGCCATGCCCTCGGCGCACTCTTGCTCCTTGGCGGACGCAATGTGGAAGCCGAAAAGGTCTACCGCTTCGACCTCGAGGACAATCCAGAGAACGCCTGGTCTCTACTTGGACTCGATCGCACACTGCGCGCCCAGGGGCGCCCCCTTGATGCCGACCTCTTGAGTGAACGACTCGAGGAGGCCTGGGCACGCTCTGACGTGAACCCGGGAGCATCTTGCTATTGCGGAGTCACGGCCGAGCTACGGTAGTGCGACAGGCCTGAACCCGCGCGGTTAGCGATCGCTCCCGCAACGGTGTGTGCATGAAGTTGTGGCACCTCCCCCAACTTCAGG
>JBLHLB010000359.1:0-4516 GCA_047618505.1 Planctomycetota bacterium | reverse complement strand
GCCAGCAGCTTCCGCCACCGCTCGCTCCGACCGTCTCAACGCCGTCAGGCGTTGAACCAAAAGGATGAAAATGGGGTGGCGACGCCACAGCAGTCCCGACGCCGCTAAGCGCCAAATCTGCCAGCAGCTTCCGCCACCGCTCGCTCCGACCGTCTCAACGCCGTCAGGCGTTGAACCAAAAGGATGAAAATGGGGTGGCTCCGCCACCCCATTTGGCGGGAGTGCATGGGAATCGAACCCACCGACCCCGCTGTTCACGAAGTCCAACCGGCTTTGAAGGCCGGGCGGCACACCAGCACCGATCCACTCCCGTCTATTTGGCGTCGGCATTGTGACGGGGGAAGCGCGGCGTCTCAAGCGTCGGGCTGCAGGAACAGGCGAGCTGGCGCCCCTCCGAAGATCCCCGCGGGCAATCCGCCGGAGAATCGGCGCAATACCCGGCCCGCATCGGGCCGCTCGGGGTCCAGCCCAAGGAGGCCGACGGAGAATGGAATTCCCCTGGGATCATGCCGGAAAGCCTCGGGCAATCTGGCCCTGACTCCATGGGCGCCACGGTGAACCTCCGCTCCAAGACGAAGGAGTGCGCGGGTTTCCTGAAGACCACCGGCGTCCTCGATGGAGACCAACACCTCTTCCCCTCGCAGGCGCAGGGTCATCGTGCCAGTCCGCTCCCCGGGTCGCTCCGAGAGCAACGGCAGTCGCAGGGCCGAGGTTCCGAGTTGCACCCGACGAATCCGTTCAATGGGTGCGTCGAAGAGCAACTCCCCCTGGCTCCGCCCGGGCCCCATCCGCCATTTCATACGAGCCAGCAGCACGGGATCGTCTCCCGGAGACCAGGACCCCCCAGAGAGAGTCACGGGCACATCAAGGACCGCGTGGGGTTCAAGCTCGAAGGCGCAGGGCAGGCCCTCCACCTCAAATGCTCCGCCACGCACGCGCAGGGCCAGGGCAACCTCGATGGGAAAGCCAAAGGGATTTGTGACGGTAACCGTGGGCTGCCAGCGACCGGCCCATTCACCGTGACGCCCGCGATCGCGGGCGTCAGCCACATAGGGAACTTCAAGTTTGGGGATCAACAGGGGCACGGATTCGGCGCCCTGTCCGGCAATCTTCGCCAGGGCCCGCAGCCCCAGGGCACGCAGGGGCTCATTCGTGTTGAAGCCCGTGAGATCGCCGCGGCAACACTCCAGGATGTCCTCGGGATCATCAACCGACCAGGCCCAGCGCTCGCAGTCCCAGGTTTGCCGGCCTGCCTCTGTTCGCCAACCATAGGGTCCGACGCTATGGGCACTGATGCCCTCATCTCGAACAAAGCGGCGGTCGGATTCCGTAGCTTCCACCGCAAGGAGCATCGAAGGAACTCCGCTGTCGCGGGCTCCGAGGCAAACCTCCCGGTGGAAAGAAGCGATGTGCACCCGCAGGGGTCGCGACAATTCGCTGAGTTCGCGCGCAACCTCCGACACGAGCCCGGGATCCTTGAGCTCGATCATATGGCGCGGCGCTTCGCCGGGGCGGGATCCGGGCAGCTCTAGGGCCTCCCCCAAGAGTGGCAATGGCTCGCCAGCACTGCGCTTATTAAACCACCCTCCGGCGTCCACGTGGGCCAACTCCGGGAGGGTCAGCTCAGAGACCAATCCATGGTGATCTGTCGTTCGATCCAGGGTCTCATCATGGATCAGAACCGCCTCCCCCGAAGCGCAGGCATGCAGGTCGTACTCGACCCCATCCAGCCCCAGATCGATTGCTCGTCGAAGGGAAAGCAACGTGTTCTCCGGCGCTTCACGCGGTGATCCCCGGTGCCCGAGGATCCAAGGCGGCCCCTCAACTCCCGCGTCGAAGTTGACGCGGGAGTCGAGCTCCCCCCGTCCAAAGAGAGAGCCCAGCGACGGCGTGCCCCCCTCGTTTCCCACGTGGTCTAGCGGACCTCGATAGCATGCTCGCCGCGGGGCATGAACTCACCGACACGATGCACCGGCAGGTCTTCTTCGCGCAGCGCCTGCTCAAGCTTGCTCGCTTCAGCCGCGGGGATCACGATGAACAATCCACCGGAGGTCTCAGCGTCAAAGAAAAGGCTCCCGAGGGCTTCTTCGATGTCCGGCGCGAAATCGATCTCATGGCCCAGGGAGCGGCGTCCGCGTCCAGCACCACCGGAGAACTTGCCGCGGCGCGCGAGCTCAATCACATCCTGGAAGAGCGGCACAGCGCTGGCCTCCAATCGCAGGGAAAGCTCGCTCGCGCGGGCAATGTTCAAGGAATGGCCCAGGAGACCAAAGCCCGTAATGTCCGTGCAAGCGTGGGCGTCTACCTTGCCCATGGCTCGCGCCGCACGATCGTTGAGGTCAGCCATCTGCTTCGCTGCCGGCTCAACTTCTTCCCATGTGATGACCTCGAACTTGGCCGCTGTCGTCATGCAACCCATGCCGATGGACTTCGTCAGGTAGGCAACGTCCCCGGCCTTGGCGCCGGCGTTCGTCATGATCTTTTCAGGATCCACCAATCCGGTGACGGAGTAGCCGAACTGCACTTCAGATTCGACCGTATGGCCCCCGGCAATGATCGCACCTGAGGAACGCACGGCCTTGTAGCCCGCGCGCATGATGCTGTCGCGCAGCTCCGGGTCGAAGTCTTTCGGGAATCCCGCCAGGGTCAAGGCACTGAAGGGCTTGCCCCCCATGGCATAGACATCGGAGAGGGCATTCGCCGCGGCGATGCGGCCGTAGTAGCTCGGGTCGTCGACCACCGGCGGAAAGAAATCGACCGTCTGGACGAGTCCGATCCGTGTGCCGGCGGGAAGGCCTTCGCTCTCTCCCAATAGGACAACGCCAGCGTCATCGAGCGTTTGGGGCCCGACCAGCAGGCGAGCGTCGCTCGCGTCCGTGATACCGCGCAGAACCTGCGCGAGCTCCCCCTGGGGAAGCTTGGCCGCTCACCCCGCGCTGGCGGAGTAATCAGTAAGTCGTTTGTTGGGCATGGTGGGCCTAGGGGTCAAGGAAACGGAATCCGGGGCCGCACCCTAGGACGCCTGTGCTCAAGCCTCAAGGGCGCTATCGAGAGACGACGATGGATGTCCTGCCCAGGACCCCGCTTCGCCGGGGGGCCCCCAACTCGTGAACCATGGCACACCGCATCACCGCAGCTCTCTCGAGCTCCCTTCGCTCGCTCCTCTTCCCCACCCACCTGGGAGCCCGCAGCTTGGCCCCCGTCTGCACGGTCCTTGGTCTGGCGCTCCTGGTGGGCCTGCCGGCAAGTTGGTGGAATTCCCGGAGTCAGGCCCTGGAACAGCGTTCCCAGACGGCCGAAGCAATGGCCTCCAGCATCTCCCTGGGGATCGATGGTCTTGAGCACGAGGGCTGGATCAAACAGTTCAAAAGTCAGCGGGAAATCGCCGATTGGTCCGGCGCACCGCAACCCATGCGCGCACTTCAAGCAGGCCTGGGGAGGGCAGTGGAAGCCGGTTCAGTGGGAGCTGTCATCACGACCCTTCGCATTCGACCGGAAGCCGAGGCGAGAGTCTATTCGAGCCCCGGGTCGCCGATGGCCGACGCCCTCGAGCGCATGTTGACGACCGCCCCGACATCCAAGTGGCGCGAGGCGACCGCCTATCTGCCCGCCATGGAACTCGCCCTACTCCAGGCACAAGCTTCGACGGCCTCCCTAGAGTCGGGCAACGCCGGGCGCTCCCTCTTCGCCTGGTCCCCGGTCATGGATGGCTTCGGCAAAGTCGCGGCCATCGTGCAAGTCGAGGTCCCCATGGAGGAGACCTTGGCAGCCCTGTACCGGAGCTTCGTAATCCTGGGCGGATCACTGTGCTTTCTTCTTGGTGGAGCTGTCTTCCTCGGCGCACGGCGCGGCGCACGGAGTGCAAGGGCTCTAGCAGCCCTGGGCGATATCGCGAAGGGCGGCACGGTGGAAGAACCCTACTTGGCCGACGATGTCAGCGTGGAAGTGCTCCAACTTGTGAAAGCGCTAGAGGCACGTCGCGAACACGAGACAGAGACGCGCAGCAAGCTCACCCTTGAGCTCGCACGGGAGCACGAAAAGGCGCGCAGTGCGAATGAGGCTTCTAAGGGCCATGAGCGATTTAAGTTGACCCTATCCAGGGACTTTCCCAACGCCCTGCGGAAACTCGCCGGTGCGGTTGGGCGTATCGATGTCCAGGACTTGCCGAGCAGCGACCGCACGGCCTTACGCCAAGCGGTGCTCAAGACCTGCGACCTGGCCCGGGTGCTGGATCAACACCGCGAGTTAGGCGAACTGCGGGCCGGGCGCATGGCACTACACAAGGAAACGGTCATGCTGGAATCACTTGTAGCGGAGTCTCTCACGGCAACTCGCGCCCGTGCCAAGGCTGCCGATGTCGACCTGCGGGTAGTCCTCGGCGGAAACCTGCCGGAGAAGGTTCTAGCGGACGCCGAAGTACTCAAGCGCTGCCTATCAACCCTGGCTGAGAACGCGGTGCAGGCCGTGGCGCACGCGGGTGGCGGTGGTGTTTCCCTGCGCGTCAACTTGCTGGAGG
>JBLHLB010000358.1:0-4525 GCA_047618505.1 Planctomycetota bacterium | reverse complement strand
TCGCCGTCGTGTTTCTCGTGACGGGATGTCTTTGGATCTTGCTGCGACGTTGGATGAGCAGTCACGCCGGGAGCCTCTGGTTCCTGCTTCCCTTGGCGGTGCTGGTCGTGCCAGTGGAGCGTTGGATTCCGAACCCCTGGGCTGATCGCAACCCGATCGAGAGCGTAGCTTTGGCTGTCCTGCCGACCTCGGTCGAAGAGGTCTTGGTGAACCCCGCGACCGAGGGTTTTCTGGACTTCTCTGGTTGGCGAAATAGGGAGAACCCAGGGTCGGTTTTGGACGCCGGCAAGCCGGTGATTTCCGTCGACGGCGGCCATGCTTGGGACCTGCCCGCGATCCTATTGGGGGTCTGGATTCTTGGTCTGTTGGTGTTCCTAGTGCGCTTGATGCGCGCACAGCGCGTGGTTCCCAGGCTGCTCAGCCGTGCGCGCCTGGTGGAGCCTAAGGCGCTCTCCGTTGACATGGACGAGCTCCGCCATGAGGCGAATGTGTCGGGGGCAATCGTAGTACTGGAGAGCCCTGACTTTGATTCACCTGCACTTTGGGCCGGTGAGCTTCCGCGCCGTTGGAGGCGCGTGTCGAAGTCGCGGGCAACGGCTGCGATCGTAATCCCCGAAGGTCTCGTGGCGAGACTGTCAGCCCGGGAGCTGCGCTGGGTATTCCTGCACGAGCTTGCGCACCTCTCGCGCCGTGACCACCTGGCGGAGTTGATCCAGCGCGTGCTCGGCGCCGTGTTCTTCTTCCACCCCCTGGTGTGGCTGACGAATCACATTGCGCGCAGCCATCGGGAGATGGCCTGCGACGACGCTGCCCTGGCGCGCTGCGCGAAGGAAGACCGTCCCCGCTGTGCGCGGGCGCTCTTCGAGGTTGTGGCCCACGCCACGGCGCTGGCAGGGGAGTCGACCCAGGCCGCCAACAACCACAGAACAACCCACGCGATGGCCACTCTCTTTCACTCAAAGAAACTCACTCGGAAACGAATTATGCGTCTGATTGAAATCGACCGCCCCCTTGCGCGTGGATTGCGGTTTACTGCCCTTTTGCCTGTTTTAATTGCCTCTGTGGCCTCTATTGCTGCAGCTCGTTTCCCAGCGGGAGTCCTGCAGGGGGAAGCTATCGAGGAGGTCGGTTTGACCTTCGTTGACGATCCGAGCACGGCGCAGGACCACGGCGAAAGCCCCGGGAATACTCTCGCTGATGCGCGCTATGCCGTGACGATTGCTACGGACTGGCTCCTGGGGACCCAGGGCGAAGACGGCGGTTGGAAGTATCGTGCCGTGACGCGTGAGCCGGGTGAAGACGATGCAGGCTGGGCTAGTGGATTACAGGGTGAAGCCTCTGGGGGCGGCACCAATCGAGCCTTTGAGCCCTACCACACGGACGTCGCCTTGACCGCCCTAGCGCTCCAGGCCCTGACACGGCGCGCGAGCTTTGAGCCGAAGAACAAGCCAGTGCTTGCAGCGATCGATCGTGCCGTGCAGAACCTGGTGGGCCAGCAGAACCCCGAGACCGGCGTCTTCGGTGAGGAATCCATATCCTTCATGGTGGGGCAGGCCCTGGCAACGGAAGCCCTTGCCCGGGCAAACGCTGGGCGCATGACCCCCGAACTCCAGGTGTGCCTTGAACGCGCCGTTGCCTTCCTGGAGAGGTCGCGTAATCCCTATGGAGCTTGGCGCTACGACTCGCCGCCGTTGGGCGACAATGACACGCGCGTGACGGGTTACGTGATGCTTGCGTTGACGGCGGCCTTCGACGTCCAGGCCCACGCGGCACCCCAGACCTTCGCGGCGGGGATGGATTACATGCTTCTCTGCGAGAACAACGAGACTGGCCGCACAAACTACATGGAGGAAACGGAGTACGCCTTCCGCCTCTTCACACGTCACAAGAGCCACCCGGCTGAGCATGCTGAGGCACCTACGGCGATGCACATGCGATTGCGTAATTCCGCGGGCTTGCGGAATATCGCCAAGGGGGCCATGGATGAGGCCACGGCCTTGCTTGGGAGGAAGGCACCGCGCTGGGACATCGCCGATGGTTGGATCGACTACACCTACTGGTGGCAGGGGACCGAGGCGCTGGCAGGTTCGGAGGAGCGCGGCAAAGCCTGGCAGCATTGGAGCCTGAGCCTGCGTAACGCCCTGCTCACCAACCAAGTTCTGCAGGGCCCGCTCAAGGGCACCTGGCCCACGGTCGATGCCTGGTCGGATCCCGGCTTGGAGGACTACACCGCCGCCACCGGAGCCCTGGCGCTCTACGCCCTGCTCGACGCTGAGTAAGTGAAACGGCGCTACAGAATCTGGTTCCGTAGCGCCGTTTCAACAGCCACTGTATTGGTTTGTGCCTGGGCGAATTCCATTCGCGTGGGGCCCGGGCGTGGACCGGTGGGGAGTCGCGGGGCCTTGGTCCCGCGACTCCTCCTATGGCTCAATTACTCTTCGCAGATGATCACGGCAGAGGCGTTGAATTCATAACCTTCGCGTTCGAAGGTCACGCCGTCGGCGGCCTCAGACTTGAGGTGTTGGGCGTCCTCTTCGGAGATGGCCTTGGGGTAGAAGGAGCCCTGGATGATGACGCGCTGCCCGACGGCGGAGGCGGGAAAGGCGAACTGGCCGCCGCAGCCTTCTTCCCAGCGAACCATGGCGCTGTGTCCGTCGTCCTCGACTTTCATCCAGCAGCCCTTGCTCTGGCAAACGGCGGTGATGCGCGCCTCCACCAGGAGTGTCTGCTCAAAGTAGTCCGAAGGAGAGGCGTCGACCTCGGCCAGGGTATGGATCTCCTGTACGACGATGGGCATGCCGACGGTGTCTCCGGCGGGGAGCGCGGACTGGCAGGCGGCTAGGAGGAGCAGGGAGGCGCAGGAGATCAGGGGGAACTTCATGGGGATTTAAGGGGGGTGTGGCGCGGGAACCGTAGCGACGATGTGGTCGAGCTCGCGCGCGCCGAGTCGCCCCTACCATAGCCCCAACGGAGTCCTTCGCTAGGGCCTCTGGGGCCGGTCGGCGGAGTTCCGTCGACCCAATGAACTCCGACCTAAAGCGGACCTGAGCTCACGGCCCCGAGGGCGTCGGAGGCTAAGTCTGGGGCTAAGTCTGGGGGGAAGTCTCGCAGGTCTTCCTGTAGGCTGGAAGAGGCGCTAGTCCCGCGCGGGAGAGGAGCTTCATCGCTCCGGTCTCGGTGACCGAGGAGCGCCGGATCTAGGCCTCGAAACCCGCTAGAAGAAGGAAGCAAGCCGTGACAGACGTAGCGATCATCGGAGCCGGAGTCATCGGCTGTGCGATTGCCTGGGAGCTGAAGAAGCTCGGAGCCCGGGCGACGGTCATCGACCGCGAGGGCGACGCGGGGCACGGCTCCACTTCGGCCTCTTGCGGGATCGTGCGGCGCTTCTATTCGACGAGAACGATGATCGGGATGGCCCAGGAAGGTGCGGAGACCTGGGCCCACTGGGGAGAACACACCGGACTGGGGGAGGGATCTGGGTTGGCGCGCTTCGAGCGTCCCGGAATGCTCTTCATCCCGCCGGCCCTGGACGCCGGCGTTGATGAAATCGTGCGCAATATGCGCAGCCTCGGCGTCGCGGTGGAAGTGCTCTCGCCCGATGAGGTCAAGGGTCGCTTTGCGTTCCTTGATACGAGTTCACACTCACCGGTCAGGCAGCCCAAGGACGACGACTTCTTCGAAGATACGGGACGGTCCATCGCGGGCGCGGTCTTTGAGCCTGACGCTGGCTATGTGATTTCCCCCATGTTGGCGACTCAAAACTTGAGGGCTGCTGGGGAGCGCGATGGCGTGGAGTTCCTCCTGGGCCGTGCTGTTGTTGCAATTAGGGATGGGGTCGAAGGGCAGCGATTCTCCCTTGAGCTAGCGGACGGGACGACCCTCGGCGCGGACGTTGTCGTCAACGCCGCCGGCCCCCACTCGGCCCTTGTCAATCGTATGGCCGGGGTCTCGCTACCGATCGAGACGCGCGCCCTGCGGCGTGAGGTTTGCGCCCTTGAGAATCCCGTCTATAGCGCTGAGTCGGAACAGCCCCTCCCCGTAGTTGGGGACCTCGACTCCGGTATTTACTTTCGCCCCGAAACGGGCGCTCGCGACCTTATCGTGGGCTCATTGGATCCGCGTTGCGATGTCCTCGAGTGGGTAGACAATCCCGACGAGCACGACCCCACCTGTTCCGCGGATGGTTTCGAAAGGCAGGTCTTGCGTCTGATGAAGCGTTTCCCTGAGGCTCAGCTCGGCAAGCGCCGAGGTCTATCGGGGATGTATGACGTCACGCCCCTGGACTGGAATCCTGTCTTAGATCGCACAGAGAAGCCCGGCTACTACGTCGCCATCGGGACTAGCGGATCCTCATTCAAGACTGCACCGGTGATCGGTTCGATCATGGCGCAGTTGATTGACGCCTGCGAAGCCGGGCGCGACCATGACGCGGATCCCCTGGTGGTTCTGCTTCCCCGCAGCGGATTCGAGCTCAACGTGGGCTTCTTCTCGCGACTGCGCGGTGCCCATGTTTCTTCGGGAACGG
>JBLHLB010000357.1:0-4562 GCA_047618505.1 Planctomycetota bacterium | reverse complement strand
CCAACTCGATCGTCTCCACGTCCCCCGTGGGAGCGGCTCCAACCAGCGTGGTGTATTGTGCAATCAACGCTTCGCCTTCGCCCAGATCACTGTGTGCCTGAACCTGTTCGCGAACGTCATGGAAGAATGTGTGGCATTCGTCACACTCCTCCAGGTGGGTGATTGCCCGTGCGCTGGCCTTCTCGTCCAACTCGCCGTCGACGAGGCAGGAGAGATCCAGTTGAAAGCGCACGCATTCCGTCGTCAGGGTTTCGAGTCCGGCATTCATTAGCCCGGCGGTTGCAAAGCCCCCGTTGATAAACCCGCTGTTAAACCCAGTGCTAAACCCAGTGTTCGCCAGGCCCTCAGCGCCCTCCTTTCCGAAGGACCCTTCTGCTTGATTATTCACGTCTTCAATATTCATCGCGATCCCTCCTGACTTCCTTTCCCTGACCTGCCATTCACTGAGCCAGCCCCACCGGAGCCAGCCCCACCGGAGCCAGCACTGGTCAAGTGACCAGATCTCGTCAAGACCTTTGAGCCGGTCCCGACCTTGGATCCGCTGCTAACCTTTGATCTCGTCTCATCGCGCTTGCTTGAGGGCTTCACAGTCATTGTGTCCGTTGCGATTCTCGTGCGAGGTGCACGCGCGGGGCGCACATCCGGGGGCAATCCCTCGAATACTCGCCGCATGGAGCGGTGGATCTTCCTACGTGCCCTGAAGATCACCATCTTCAGATTCTCAAGTTTGATGCCCAAGTCCGCGGCTGCTTCGCGGTAGCTGTGCTCCTCTACTTCAACGAGATGGATCGCACGTTGCTCACGACCCGAGAGGAGCATGTAGAACTGCAAGTAAAGGTGCAGGTAGGTCAGATAGACCCGCTCGCATTCCCCCTGTGATTCGCTTCGCAAGACTCCCTGGAGCGGACCATTCGCCAGCGGCTCCGGCGGCTCCGGAAGGTCTTCGAAACCGACTTCCGCGCGACCGCTGCGCGACAGGCTGCGCAGGTGCTTAAGCACCGTGTTACGCACGATGGTCGACGTCCAAAGTCGAAAAGCGTCATCCCGCGACGCATCGAAGCGGTGGGGATAACGATAGATGTTGACGTAAACCTCTTGGAGTACGTCGTTGGCGTCGGCCTTGCTCTGATAGCGGCGGAGACGCGAGGCCACCATTTGCAACAGGTGAGAGCCGTAGAGCTCGTAGAGTAATCCGAAGGCGGCACGGCTCTGGTGGATCCGAAAAGTCTCCATCAGGCGGGTTGCGAGACAGTCGCGCTTCTCCTCCGCGTTACGCTCTGGATCAGCAAGGGGTTGCAGCAACCAACTCGCGGGAATCGAAGGCGCCTCGGAGTCGACCTCTTCCAGCTTTGCGAGGAGCAGGGCCTCGGTCCCGGCCAAGCGGTCCCCCAGCATCTCTCGCGCTTCGCCAAAGCTCCGGTGATCCGCCCCCCCTACTGAAATTCCGGCGGCTACCTCAGCTCCGGAGGCCACCTCAGCTACCGCGGGGTGGTCTACTCGTGAATCTTCAATCACAAGCAAACCTCGATCACGTGATGCGGAGTACAAACCATAGGGAGTGGAAGAAGGAGCGTGTCGGGAACGGGATCCGCGAGCAATGGAAGGTGGGACCCACGCCCAACTATCCTAGGGTAGACGAGGTAGACCGTTCAGTTACGGAACCTGCACGTCAGGGCCAGGGATTCCCTAGCCCAGAATGTGGAAGTCGTTATCCCCAAAGGACTTAGATTTGTCTCCCAACCTACCACAGGACCCCGCGAACCTGGCCCTGCGCCTAGCCCTAGAGCTGGGCTTTGACCTGGCGGGTCTGGCGCCCCTTCGGGCTCCACGCGACGGGGAGCACTTCAAGCGTTGGCTGGCGGCGGGTAACCACGCGGACATGGCCTGGCTGGAGCGCAACGCCGAGCGCATTCTCGCGCCGGGGCAGGTACTTCACGGTGAAGAGGGCGGCCCCGGGTGCCTACTGGTGGTTGGCATGGGGCACCACAGGGCTCCCGTGGAGCTGCCCGGGGGAGGCCGAATTGCCCGCTATGCCGCAGGACGCGACTATCACAATCGCATGGGCAAGCTCCTCAAGAAGCTCGCCAAGCGCCTGGCGGAAGCGGGCCTAGCGGGGCGCTGGCGTGGGATTGTGGACGCCGGTCCGATCCTCGAGCGTAGCCACGCCGAAGAGGCGGGCCTGGGATTTCTCTCCAAGGCCGCCAACCTTCTGCACCCGGATATGGGGCCCTGGTTCTTCCTGGGCGAGCTGCTCTTGGATGTGGACCTGACCGTTTACCAAGCCGTCCCCACGCCCCCGCCGGGGTCCTGCGGGACCTGCACGGCCTGTATCGACGCCTGCCCGACCGTCGCGATTACGGCCCCCGGTGTGGTCGATGCGAACCGCTGCATCAGTTACCAGACGATCGAGAACCGCGGCCAGGTGCCCCGGGAGCTACGCCCGCTGATGGGCCAATGGGTCTTCGGCTGTGACATCTGCTCGGAAGTCTGCCCCTGGGGCTCAAAGGCGCCTGATCATTCAGAGGGCTGGGGCACTCACCCTGCCGTGGCCGAGGGCAGCCTCATGGGATGGCTGGCCCAGGGAGATGGTGGCTTCCGTGAGCACTTCCGTGGCTCCCCTCTCTCACGCCCTGGCCGGGTGGGCTTGGCCCGCAATGCCGCCATTGTCCTGGGCAACGCCCCCCAGGAGGGAGGAGCGGCCGCGCTCAAGGCTGCCCTCGATGACGACTCACCGGTCCTCCGGGAAACGGCCGGCTGGGCACTGGCCAGGGCCCATGGGCAAGATTCCGGCACTCGGGCTGCCATTGAGAGAGCCTTGGCCCGCGAAGAGGATGAGCAAGCCGCCGAGAGCCTTCGCCAGAGCCTGGATGAATCCCAGGTGGGCCCCTAGGGACGCCACAGGAGCATTTCGGGTCGAGTTGCGTTTGGTGAACATTGGGCAGGTGCTGTTCAGCTGCCTAGACATAGCCCTGCTCCACCCCATAAGTCCTTCATGGCAAGGGACTTCGGTCGCCTCTGGCTCAGGCAAACTCCCTTCTCACGGCCTGGGAGCGCGATCAGCGGGTAGTTAGTGCCCCTCGCGTGTCCATCTTTCTCAACGGTTGCCCAGCCGTTGGGTTGACATCGGGCACCCCACCGATGATCCATAACTCCTTACATAGAAGGGAATTACAGCCGAATCAAGACTCAATCACAAGGTTGGCAACCTCCTTGCGATAGGGGCTTATGGAAACCGGCGCAAAGCACAACCACAAGAGACACACCATGGAACACAGCGACTTCTACAACGACCGCAAGTACTGCGAAGACTGCTGCGAGTACGTCCCCTACCTGCAGGGGATGGAGAACAGCTTCTGCACCCAGTGCGGTAGCCAGGTGCGCCTCTTCTCCGCCGAAGACTGGGATCAGTTCCAAACCTCCCTCAAGGATCGCCGCCCCAAGGGTGGACGTCCCCGCAAGAACAAGAAGACCGCTTGAGCAACCTCCCTACCCGGGATCTAGCGGGGACCCAATGGTGCTACTGAGCAGTTCGCACCGGGACCTCGAGGCAACTAGAATCCCACCTGTCTCACTCGGCACGGAGTGAGACGACTTTCTCTGGATGGATTCCCTGCACGGAATCGGTCAACCGGGGCCCGCTTTGGCGGGCCCCGGTTTCATTTAACAGCGATGTTATTTGGCGCGGGAGCGTCGCGCTACTTGCCACCTAGACGACGACGCTGTTCGCCGGCGCGCGCCAAACCCACATTGTCCCCAATACGACCATAGAACTCTTCGAGCGCGCGCCAGGCCAGCAGGTCTTCCGAGCAGCCCCGTTCGATCCCGCGGGCGACGGCACGCGCCGCTTCCAATTCACTAAGTTGTACCAGCACGTCTAGGGCGAAGAGGCGGGCGCTGAGTTCCGTCACGTCCGCCGGTCGATCCTTTAGCACACGGGGCAGGAGCTTCATGGCCGCGTCGCTATCCCCCACGGATTGGGCGAGTTCGACCAAACGCCGCAGCTTGGCCCAGTTGTACGGATCGAGACGAAGGTCCGCCTGCAATCCGCGACGTTCCTGTGCAACGGCATCGCGCTCACGCCAGATGAATTCGACTCGCCCCGCTTCTTCCTCTTCTCCGAGTTCCCACAAACACTCGAGCACCAGGAACCAAGCCCGTGGATCATGATTGCCTAGGCGCGTCGCAAGCCAAGCCTTGGAAATGGCGGCCTCTGTGGAACCGGTTTCAAAGAGCATGCGCCCGCACCACAGCTGCGCTTCAAAGCGCTCCGATTCGTCCTCGGCTAGGGCGGTGATGTGCTCCAACGCCTCAAGCTCATGTCCCAAACGCCAGTGGGCAAGGGCCAACCCCTGGCGCGCGGCGGAACTCTTCGGAACCCGTTCGAGGACGAGTTCGTAGTGCGCCAAAGCCGTGCCGTAGGACCCCAGCGAGTAGTAGCAATGGGCCAGTCCCTGGGTTCGCCAGGATTCGCCGGGCGCGACACCAAGGAAACGCTCGTAGGAGTCGCGCCCATCGGAATAACGCTGCATGCGGAAGTAGGTTGTCCCCAACACAAGCCACGC
>JBLHLB010000356.1:0-4578 GCA_047618505.1 Planctomycetota bacterium | reverse complement strand
ACTTTGAAATCGAGCTGGAAGAGAGGCTTGAATTGATCGTGACAGACGAAGCCCTGGAGGCTGGCTCTCAGCTTGCCCTTCGCCGCACTTTTGAAGAGCTAGAGAGCAGCGGTCATGCCTATGTGGCCTTCTCGGGGTCGGTCGACGAGGATGTAGACACAGTCGCAAATTGTGCGCTCGTGGGCAGATCGGTGCGCTTTGAAAGAAGTTCCACGGAGGAGGCTTTCAAGGCGACCCTGGAGGGCGACGAAGAGGGCCAACTGCCCGAGGGCCTACGCTTTGATCTCGATCTCGTGGCCCTGCTACCGGACCAAAGAGTATCACCCGGCGACCGCTGGAAGGTGGACGCCCATGGACTGGACAGTTTGCTTGAGCCAGCTGGACCTGGCGTGATTGCCTGGTCAGAAGAAACGGCTGAGGGGGAATGGGAGCATGAGGAGGATAGCACCGGCTCCCTCACGATTACCTTTGAGGGATGGGTCGGTGGACACCGGGGCAGTCGTGCAAGCCTGACCCTTGATGGTGAGTTCACTGCCGTAAAGTGGCGAGCAAGTGACCTTGAGAAAGTGCCGGTTGCCGAGGGGCCGGGGCGGGAAACGCGTGTGGACACCAGCACCTGGAGTGGGCAGCTGGTTTGGGATGTGGCAGAGGGTCGGCTCCGCAGTTTCGATGCGACAGCAGAGCTGGAGTCAGCAACAACCATCGCAACGCTCGAGGGCGGCGAAAACCCCCAATTTGAAAGCACGGTGTACCTACTGGGGAAGCTGCACCTAACAGAGGTGGTGCGCTAGTCACCCGGATGGCGTCGTCCGGGACGTAGAACTTGATTCGCCCGATCCGCTCAACGGAGCCGGTGGGATCGGGGCCGTAGGCCAAGGACAGGCCCGGCCCAGGACGACAGAATCTTCGTGGTATTCCCTGGGCCACTGAGGGTCCCTGGAGAGACCATCGAGAGACCCTGGGCTTTGACCTGGGATGTCAAATGGGCTCGCTCAAGGCATCTTCCCTTCAGCGGTTGCAGCGGCAGTACGTCAGCCGTTCGATGGCTCAATCGATCGCCCTCCCGTTGAAAATGGGCTGGCAGCCAAAGCGGCTTGGCAATACGAGCTTTCCGGCTATCCTCATGGAATGGATATCCCCGAGATCGACTCCCAGGCGGCCGCAGTCCTTCACCAGGAGGGCGCGGCGCTATTCCTAGATGTTCGAGATGAGCAGAGTTTCCAGGCTGCTCACATTCCCGGAGCCGTTCGCATTGATGACGCAACGATCCAGGAGTTCCTTGCGAATGCCGATCGTGAAAGAATGGTCGTCGTCTACTGCTATCACGGCCACTCGAGCAGGGGCGGCACCGCCTTCTTGCTAGACAATGGATTCAGTGATGTGTGCAGTCTGCGCGGCGGTTTTGAAGACTGGCGAACGGACCACCCCATCGAGACCTCGAAGGGTTAGGACCGGACGGACTTCGGTGTAATCCACACACTGAAATGCTCCACGCGACGACTGTGACCCGCTGTGGGAGATGTACCTAGAAGTTCCGGCTTCTTTCACTGCCCAGTGCTTACCTCCTTGGTAGAAGGATGCATGTCTTTCCCTAATCTTGCCCGGCTTCGTTTGCGGCCCTTCTTTGCCCTGGTCCTTGGCCTTGGACTCTTGTTTTGCTTTGGTGCGACCACGGCCAGTCAGGCGACCCAAGGGCAAGACTACGAGAAGCGGGAATTCACCGTCGACGGCCGTCCCTGCTTCCTCATCGAGCCCCAGAGTGTGGCGGAAGGGCGACCGTGGGTTTGGCGCGCACGCTTCCCTGGCTATCACAGCGAGGTCGATCAGTTGCTGTTGGCTGAGGGCTATCACATCGCTCACATGGACACCGGCGGGATGCTTGGGAGCCCTGCCGCCCTAGTGCACTGGGAGGCCTTCTACAGTCTCCTCACGAAGGACTACGATCTCAATCCAAGGGTCGCCCTCTATGGCGTAAGCCGAGGCGGCCTGTTTGTCTATCGATGGGCTAAGAACCACCCGGAAACGGTGGCCTGCATCTACAACGACACCCCCGTATGTGACTTCAAGAGTTGGCCGGGTGGCCGAGGTCGCGGGAAAGGGGATGCTGCGACTTGGGCCAACGTGCTTACGCAGTATGGCCTCGACGAAGAAGGTGCGCTTGCCTACGGCGATAACCCCGTGGACCAGCTCGAGCCCATTGCACAGGCTCAAATTCCCATCATGCATATCGTCACAGAGGATGACCTCATTGTGCCCCCATTGGAGAACACCTATGTGCTACGCGAGAACCTGCGGAGCCTTGGGCACAGTGTGTTCCATGTCATCTCCCTGGACCACGGTGAGGCCGCGGAAGGGCATCACTTTGCGCTAACGCACCCCCAGATCGGTGCGGACTTCATCCGCAAGTACACCGACTTCGGAGAGGAGTATCCGGTCTACCTGCGCAGCGGGTTGCAGAACAGCCGCCATGTTTTCGAGTCCACCAAGAAGGGTCGAGTTGCCTTCCTGGGGGGATCGATTACGCAGATGGCGGGTTGGCGCAATCATGTTGCGGAATCCCTGACCAGCCGGTTCCCGGACACCGAGTTCGACTTTGTCTTCGCGGGAATTGGCTCCACCGATTCCAGCATGGGTGCCTTTCGACTTCGGCAGGACATTTTTGCCCGTGGGCAAGTGGACCTGCTCTTCATCGAATCTGCGGTCAATGAGCTGCATAACGATCGAACTGAAGTGGAGATGCAGCGAGCAACCGAGGGGATCGTGCTGAACGCACGACGCTTAAACCCGAACGTCGACTTGGTGGCGCAGTACTTCTTTGATCCGCGCTACGTTGACGAGTTACGCACGGGAAAAACGCCTTGGCAGATAGCCGCCTTGGAGCGTATTGCGTTGCAGCATGGTGTGAACGCAGTCGACCAAACGCAGCGCTGTAGGACTCTCTTCGATACAGGTGCGATGAGTCCGGAGGAGTTCGGCGGCGTACACCCCAAGCCTGCCGGGCATCGAGTCTATGGGGATATGCTCGAACAACTGTTTCAGCGAGCTTGGTCCGTACCCCAGGCTAGGGAGCTTGTTGCCCATCGTGAAGCATGGATCTACGACCCCCTGGCCTTCTCCCGGGGACACTTCCAGTCCATCGACACTGCCCAGGTAGTGGGTGGCTGGAATGTGGAGCAAGACTGGCAGTGCACCACCGGAGCATTGCGCCCGATGGATCAAGGGGCAACCTACTTGGAGGCGGTAGCGCCCGGAGCCGAGCTGATCCTGGAGTTTAATGGCACGGCTATCGGACTGGTGATGATCGCAGGCCCGGATGTCGGGGTATTGGAGTTCCGCATCGATGATGGTCCGGTTCAAACCCTGGACCAGTTCACGCGCTGGAGCAAAGGACTGCATATCCCCTGGATCTACATGTTGGCATCGGACCTGGAAGAGGGTGAGCACACCCTTAGCTTGACGATGGCCGACGAAAACAATCCCGAAAGCAAAGGACATGCGAGCCGTCTACGCTACTTTGCAGTGAACGGACCCGAGTAGCCTCCCCACTTGTGCTTAGGCACAAAGAGCCCCTGGCACCGCTGCAGCCAAGAACCCTCCACGAGAGCGGTTAAGTCCCTATCAACGAGGATTCCACAGAACTGGGTCTCTCCTCCGCCATCATCCGCGGTTATTCGTAACCGTTGGTCTCGGTGCGCCACACGCCGATTGATCCGGTTCGCCGCATTGGTGTGAGAACCTTATTGCATTGCGCTTACCGGGCCGTCATTGATTGAGATCCATGCTGCAAGTGCCGTGGCCGTTGACGGCTCGAACGACTCACACCGGATTCCCTAGAGACTCGTATATGAAACTCGCGATCACCGGCCGGCTGGTGACATTTAGGTGGATGGAGATAAGCTGAACTGATCACCGGGGAGTCCGACTAGTCGGCCTGCGTGTCGCGTTTCCTGGCGGATTGACGCGCCGCTGGGTCCTGGCGATAGAACCCTGCAAGTTCGGCGTAGAGCTCCGGATGCTTGGACTTGAGCTGTCGTGGCTTCTCAAAAAATGTCTCCGTGGCGACGGCGAAGAACTCCGCCGGGTTCGTTGCTCCGTAGGGGTCGAGCACCGTGCGATGCCGTCGTGCCACCTTGTCCTGTAGTTGCCTGTATTCTGCCCCGAGGACGTTCACCCAGGGGGCGTACATGCTGCGGGAGGGCAAGGGCGGCATCCCATCCGCATGGCGGTCCTGCGTGTCCAGGGCGTGGGCAAACTCATGCAGCACAACATTGTGCCCATCACAGGGATCTGCCCCGCCGCGCAGGACGTTGTCCCAGGAAAGAACGATGGCGCCATGGGCCCAGGCCTCTCCCTGCCTAGCCTGCCCGCCCTCGGTCACGATCCCATTTGATGAGATAGTCCTGGAGGGCGCGCTGTAGGCCGCCGGGTATACGAGGATCGAATAGAGGCCAGCGTAATGATCCTCTCCCCTGTGCAGGAGTAGGAGGCAAGCCTGTGCTGCGATCGTGACGCGAACCTCGTCGGTCAATTCCAAGCCGCCCAGGCCTTCAAAGTTCTTCTCTGCCAGGAAGACCTGTA
>JBLHLB010000355.1:0-4586 GCA_047618505.1 Planctomycetota bacterium | reverse complement strand
TGCGACTCGGGAGCGCCATTGGGCTCTGTGCCCGCGTCTCCTCTGCCGCCTTGAACCTGCTTGCGGTTCAGATTCAAAAGGGCCACATCCAGGCATTGGTAGGGGACGTAGAGGGCGACGTTATGGCAGAGCCCACCACCCGAGACCGGGATCGCGCCGCGTTCCTGAGGCGCAGGGTTGCCGAGCTGGTTTGAGCGACACTGCCGCTCAGCCTTGGATGTAGTTCCGCATCTCGCTTGTTTCGTCGCGCTGCTCGTCGAGCAATGCGCGCAGAAGATCGCGGAGAGACAATACTCCAACGAGCTTTCCAGACTCGGTCACCGGCAGGTGGCGAATGTGGCGCGCCTGCATCTCGTGGGCGGCTTTGAGGAGTCGCTCTGTCCCATCCATAACAAAGGGCTCACGCGTCATGACCTCTTGGATCTGAACTTCCGCAGGATTTAGATCCCCAACAACAAGCCTCACCATCAAGTCTCGCTCTGTGAAGACACCCAGGGGCTTCTTCGCAGAATCGACGACAACCAAACAACCAACATGCTCTTTCTCCATTGCCCGGGCGGCCTCCAAGGCGGAGGTGGATCCCTTGAGGGTCAGGGGAGAGCGGTTCGTCAACAGCTCACTAATCGACTTCATAGAACATTCCTGGCTGGGTTTTCTGAGACCCCAATCCTAGTCCTAAAGTCGCAGCGCTTGTAGAGAAGCCTTTTCCGGCCCTTCTATTTCCCACAAAAACCTCCTATGAGGCCCTGTGGGAAGGATGTTCTACTTGGAAGAGACCCGGCGGGCTTTCCAACATCTATCGCAATGCCGCGGCTTGTGCCCCGAGGAACTCGTGGATCAGGGTCGCGAAATCCTCGGCTTCGAGGTGGGGTTGGACGTCGTAGACGTTGTCCTGCATGCCTGCTCCCGTTCCTACGGCGGCAGTCCGCAATCCAGCGCGCCAACCGGCCACCAGAGAGCTCGTGTCGTCTCCGACGACCCAGCTGTGTTTCAGGCTGATGCCATCCGTGTGGGCGGCGTGGAAGAAGGCCCCCGTGTTGGGCAGAAGATAGACGCTGTCATTGCAGCGCCCGGCAACTCCTTCCGGGTTGTCGACGCAGGAGTAATCCCGATCGACTTGAATGCCAAAACTTTCCAGATGTCGTCCGAAGTGTTCGCGCGTGCGCTCGTACTCGGCGAGGGTCAGTCGTCCAAAGGCGACATCATCTTCGTTTCCGATGACATACAGATGCCAGTTGGCCCGTGCTGCGCGGAACATCGCCTCGACGGCGCCATCGTAGAATATGAGGTTATCCGCTGAGCTACATTCACCGTCAGATGAGGGAACTGTGAGAGTCCCCCATTTTTTGATGAAGAGGCCGCGGGGAGAGGGTGACGTCCCCGAAATCGGGGCGAAGGGGCTGGGATGGGGTGAAAACATATGGTGCTGGTCCGGGGTGCTGCACCAATCTTCGGCAAACGAGAGAGCAACTTGAGCGATCAAGCCGAAGTCCCGTTTGGTCGATGAACACTGCAAAGATTCTTCCCGTGAACATTCCTTCTCAGTCACCCTCATCCCTCTCCCTCGTAGTGGATACCGTGCCCGACTCAATGCGGATCGCCTTGGTGCTAGATCCTTTCTCCATCTTCCTGAAGGATGGCGTTCGCCTTGGGGTCAAGTGGGGCAATCATGCGCCTCAACTGGCGCGCGAGTTCCTTGGGCGTGGACATGTGGTCCGGGGATTCGGTGCGCCCCCTGGCGTCATTCCTCGCTCCGGTGAAGATCTTGATCCGGAGAGCGGTGCCCATGGCGGCGGCGCGCTGCGCACCCTGAAAGCTTTTCGACCTGATGTGCTCGTGGCCTATGACGCCCTTTCCCCGGCCGCTATGCGAGCTGCCAGGGCAGCTCGTTCCCTTAAGGCAGGCCTCGTTCTGGTGGAGTCGGGCCCCGTGGGTGGCGGGTCGTGGCGCGAGCGAATCCTTGGCCGCTTGGGAGAGCTAGCCTGGGGTCGTTTGGTCCGGAAGACGGCGCATGCGGTGGTTGCGCTCGACGAGGTGGCACGGGTCCGGGCACTGTCTGAAGGCTTTGACCAGGGCCTTGTGACCGTGGTACCGCACGGAGTTGACGCGGGCGCCTTCCGACCGGGTTTGACGAGTACCTTGGTGGCCCGCCGGCAGATGCGCGGCCGCATCATGCTCTACGTGGGCCGCCTGCTCCCTGAGCGAGGCTTGGAGTTGCTCTTGCTTGCCTTTGCCCGCACCGTGGCCCAGGGCGGCGATTGGAACCTAGTCGTCGCGGGAGAAGGGCCGGAGCTGCCGCGCCTACGCGCCCAGGCAGATCGGCTGGGTGTAGCAGCCAGTGTGCACTGGCTTGCCCGCCCCCGTGATGAAGAGCTTCCCGGGCTATTCGGTGCAAGCACGCTCGTGGCGGCGCCGTACCTGAGTGATGCCAGCAACGGAATCCAAGTCCTGCGTGCCATGGCATGCGGGGTGCCCGTTATTGCATCAGATCTACCCCGCCTTCAGGGCCTCATCACCTCGGAGAAGTCCGGTCTCCTTATCGCACCCGGGAATCTTGACGCCTGGGTCGAGGGAATCAGGCGCGCCTCCGGCTCACCACTCATGCGCAAGCGCTGGGGAACGGAAGCCCGCAACATCGTGGCTGACAGATTCGCGTGGGAATCGGTCTCCCTTCGCTTCGAAACAATCCTGGCAGCGGCCCAATGCCGCGCCAGGGAAGAGAACGAGTCTACTCTTCAGTTGCCTGACGTAGCTCCTTCTTGAGGAAGGCTAGGTCCTGAGCGTACTGCTCAACGGCGGTTTGTGTCTCTTCGTCGATTTCGTGGAAGTCGGCACCGATCTTGACGCCGTCCGCGCGCTCTTCAACTTCGTTGATGGTGACGGTTGCTTCGCAGTGCCCGCGCTGAAGGAGAGGAAGGCGGAACTTGATCTGCAACTCCGTGCCGAGGCTTAACATTTGCCCCATCTCGAAGGGGTTTAGGCCCGTGTTTCCGCCGCTCCAGGTGAAGCGCAGCCCGCTGGCGTGCAGGCCGGACATGCGACCGACGCCGCGCCAGATGCCGCCGAAGGAGTGACCGTGTACGGGATTGGCGCGGCTTGTGCGCCGATCTTCGGGGATGAAGTGCTCGATGCTGGCCGCGTCCTTCGGGGAGAAGAGGATGGTCGTTTCGTCGTCGAGGACGTCGGAATCATCGGCCACGTCCTCGGCGGGTTCGGCAGTCGCGACAAAGGCGCCACCGGCAGCTTCGTCGCTGTCATGGACAGGCACAATGCGGTCCAGCCCAACCTTCTCAATGATGTCTCGGCAGAAGGGTGAGGGTCGCGAGATGAGGAGCTTTCCCCCCGCCTTGGCCGCGGACTTGGAGGTCTTGATGATGGCGCCGAGGGCGGTCGAGTTGATGAACTTGACCATACGCAGATTCAGCACGATGTTCAGGTCCCCCGCGGCCAATAGATCGTCGATCTCTTTCTGCAGATGGGAGCAGTAGAAAGTGTCGAACTCACCTCGCAGGTGGAGGACGGTGTAGTTCTCGCGAGGCTCGACAGTGATCTTCATGTTCTTCTGCGGGTTGCTTGCTTGTGCCGAGGGCCGGCTTCGTGGGGGGAAGTCTATTGCCGGGGCGGGCGCGGTGGTTCACCGTTCCTTCAGGATTGCCCTCGCTATACTTCTCCGGTGATCTTTCTTGGGGCTAGCCCCTAGGGCACAGAATGCCCCCCATGAGTCCGCTGTGGCAAGGCCTTTTTACCCCCCAGGAGCCCGTTATTGGCTCCGTGGGGGTTCCGACTCGGGAGGGGGTCGCATCGGAGGTGTAAAGCTACGGGCAAAAACTAGCTGTCCCCGAGCGCTGTCCGTTGCTGGTCTTCTCTCAGCAGCTAGATAGACTCAACAACACGATGTTCTTCAGAAAAAAGCGCAAGCCCAGTGACGAATCCCGTGCGGATGGAAACGGCTCCACGACGGGGACGTATCCGAAAGGTGAGACCGGAGGGGGGCGTGCCCTGGAGCCTGCTGAAGGGACGGCATCAAGCCAGGGTCCTCCCTCTACTCAATTCCTGACAGGAGAGGCGGGCAAGGACCGCAAGCTTGTCCAGGTGCTGTTGGAAGCCATCGCCCAGGTCTCTGAGGTGCGCGACTTGGACACACTGCTCACCTATATCGTCGACACTTCGGTCGAGATCACGAATGCGGAGCGCGGCTTCCTCTTGATGAAGGCGGAGGGCAGTGAAAACCTCGTCGTGCGCGTTGGGCGTGGCCGCAACAAGGAGGATGTCGACGATGACGGACGCTTCTCGACCTCGATTCCTAAGAAGGTGCTAGCGGAGGTGCAGGCCATTCGCGCCACAGTTCACTCGGAGTCGGAGGCCCTTGAGCTCGGTCGGTCGGTCTTCGACTTGAAATTGCGGGCAGTCATGTGCGTGCCCCTGACTTCGGGGATGGCGGCCGGCGGGCCCCCCATGGGGGTGCTCTACGTGGATTCCCGCGCAGCGACGCGGCAGTTCAAGCAGGCCGACCTTTCGCTCTTCGCAGCCCTCGGACAGCAAATTTCCATCGCGATCGAGAACGCGCGCCTGCACCTGGATTCCAT
>JBLHLB010000354.1:0-4591 GCA_047618505.1 Planctomycetota bacterium | reverse complement strand
CCGCGTTCGTTCTGTTGTCTGGATCTGCCCCGTGGGAGCCCGTGTCTTCGGGGTCGGCCCGGTGTCTTCGGGATCAGCCCGGTGTCTTCGGGATCAGCCGGGTGGCATTTCACATTTCCCCCAGTGCTGCCCAGATCCCCGGCCAGAACCCTGCCCGGGCTCCCCGTGGCAAGAACCCAAAGATTGGTGAGAATGGGATCAACAGCACCCCCGGATCCCCGTCCCCCTTGCTGACGGAGTCGCTAATAGCGCTGTTGGAGCCCCAGCAGCCTGGATCTGCCCCCGAATCTGCCCCCGAATGGACCGCCTAGTACGCAATCTCTTGGATCGCCTTTCCTCTTCCCCGAAGCCCGACGGCGAATCGCTCGGGGCCGGGGAAGTGGCCGCTTTGGTGGAGCGGGCCAAGGCCGGCGATCGCGAGGCCTTTGGGCTCCTGGCCCGCTGCCACTACCGCCGGGTCTATGTTACGGCCCTGAATCTGGTGGGGAATCACGAGGACGCCGAGGACCTGGCCCAGGACACCTTCGTGCGGGCCCACCGAGCCCTGGGGTGGTTCCGGGGAGATGGGGCCTTCGCTGCCTGGCTGCGACGCATCCTGGTGCACCTTGCCAACGATCGCTTTCGCAAGGAGTCACGTCAGCCGGAGTCGACTTCCTTGGATAGCTTGCCCGACCAGCAGGCGCGCCGGGGAACGGTTGGTGAAGTCGGGGCGCGTGAGCTCGAGGGCCTCGTCGAACGGGCGATCCAAACGCTCCCCGCCCGACTGCGCATGCCCCTGGTCCTGCGAACCTTGGATGGGTTGGACTACGGCGAGATCGCAGAGTCGACAGGGGTCACGCCGGCAACGGCACGAACACAGGTCATGCAGGCGCGTCGAGCGCTGGCGGGCTTGCTAGCGAATTATTTGAAGCCCGAGGGCGAGTCCGAGAACTTTGGGGAGGAACCGCAGCGATGAGAAACAAACAAAAGGGCTGCCGGCGCATGCGTGCCGCGCTGATGCGTGTCGCGGATGAATGCCGTGAAGGAGGGATTGAACTCGAGGAGCGCTTCGCCCTCGACCTGCACCTGGAAGGCTGTGCGGATTGTCGTGCCTTGCACGAAGAGCTCGCGCTCTTCGGTGAAGGTGCGGCGCGCTTGACGGCACGGGCGGAGACGGCGGGCAACCGTCTGGACTTGGATGGTGCCCTGGGGCGCCTGGAGAATGCACTCGATGCGGCGCCCCTGGATGTTCCCGTGGCAGATTCCCTCATAGGTCCCCTTATGGGCTCGCTGGCGGGTTCGCTTGAGGATGGGCACGTCAATGAGATCGGCGCTTTCCGCCGCTCTTTTTCCCTGCTCGGGCCCCTGCTCGTGGCGGCCGCGTCGATTGCCGCTTGCGCAACGCTCTTCTTCTGGTGGCAGCGCACGCCGTCCGAGAAGGACACGAGTTCGACGCCCTCCGAGTTCGTTGCGGATCTTGACGGGAATACGGGCGAAGCTGTCGAGATGCCCGTTGGGCGATCCACTGACGGTGTTCTTGGGCGATCCACTGACGGTGTTCTTGGGCAATCCACTGACGGGGTTCTTGGGCAATCCACTGACGGGGCCGCTGACTCGGTTGGGCAACTTCCCGATGAGGAGCAAGCGCGTATCGAAGCAACGGAACGCCTGGTGCAGGCTCTGGCCTGCGCTTTTCCTGGGGACGAAGAGCGCACCCCCGCAGCCGAACTCTTGGCCGCAGGGGAAGTAGACCGGGAACTGTCCGATCTGGCCGCGAGTGGTTGGCCGCTGGTGCGCATGGCCGAAGAATCCCTGCGAGGCGAAAACGGTCAGGCTGCGGTGCGCTACCTCGGCGTGCGCGGCGACAGCATGAGCGCTGCGCGCATTTCGGCCCTGCTGCGTAATGAAGATCGGGCGGCAGCCTGCGTCGATGCCCTGGGCGGACTCGCGCGACGTGGCGTTTCCGGTGGAGTTGCTGGACTGAACCGAGCCCTGAAGATCTCTGGGCAAGCACGCAGCGCAGTGGAACATCTCGGTCGGGCTCCCTTTGCCGAATCGGCCCAGGTCCTGGCTACGGCACTCGAATCCAGCGTGGCGCGCACAGGCCTCGCGCGTGGGGACGCCGGCGCCGGAACGCCCGAAGCCTTGATCCTTTCCGCCCTGGGGAGTGTCGGGCCCGCGGCGGTCCCGAGTCTGTTTCAGCTGGCAGAGAAAGCCCAACGCCGTGGGGCGGGTCTGCCGCATGTGGGCGAGATCCTAGGCACCCTCGTCGGCATCGAAGGACACGGGGCAATTCTGGCCCAGCAGCTCACGCGCGATCAGGGGAGCGAACTGGCCTTCCTAACTGTACAGACCAGTGGTGACCCGAGGCTGCTTTACTGGCTGGAGGAGCGCGCGAGTTCCACACGTAGCTCCGACGATGCCATGGCCGTCCTCGCGGAGATGCCCGGCATCGAAGTCATCGATGGTCTGGCGCGCCTGGCCCGACGGGATCGTGTCGCCACGCCTGTCATCGATGCCTGCTTGGCACGCGTCCTCGCTTTGGATGCAGAGCGCGCAGCGCGCTGGATCGAAGGTCGCGACGAAGAGTTACGCGGACAAGCAAGGTCCCAGGATCCCGAGGCGCGCTTCGAATTCGAAGCCTTCGCCGAGATCGTCCTGGCGTCGGCCAGTCCGAATACGGGCCCGGCTCTTGTGGCTCTGACCTCGGCCAGGGCCCTGCCCTTGGATGAGCGTGTGTGGGCTGCTTTGGCCCTCGCGAAGGTTGGATCCGAGGGGGACCTCGTCCTGCTGATGGATCACATCAAGGGAGCGAGTGAACAGTCTGACTTCGAAGCGCGCCTACTCGCGGCGCAGCTCCTCAGTACACAAGGCGTCCTCGGTGGCGAGGCGGCACGGGAGTGTCTGCTTGCCCTGGGCGTGACGAACCTCGACGACGTCCTCGTCGAACTCAATCGAGCAACCGAGCGCAGCTCGCTGGCGGTGGAAGTTCACCGTGTGGCACGTGCACTCGACGACCGGCGCGGCGCAGGCCTCGCTCAACTACAGCGCAGGAATTCACAATGACCTCCAGGACCATGATTCCTAGGACCACGATCCCTAGGACCTTTCTCCTTCCCATCCTTGGGTTGGCCCTTGTTCCCCTTTCCACTGCCGGTTCGGCGCAACAGACCGCGGGCCCCTCTGGACCGAGTGTCGGGCCGAGCCCTCACTCCCCCTCGGGTCCGAGTGCTGGCCCCGCAAGTATGGGGGACACGGGCGAGGACGAACTGATCACGCGGCGCTATCCGCTCTATGACCTGCTCCCCGTCATCGACCAAGATGAGTACATTCAGCCGCTCTTCGAAGCACCCGGGATGGGGAACTACCACTTCGAGGAGCATGGCTACGGGGCGGCGAATCTCTCGCTTGAGATTGACTGCGAACCTGTCTTCGACCTCCTTGGCCAGGCCTTTGGCGATGAGTTGAGCGATCTAGGCCGCGAGATGAATTACTCGGGACTGGACAACAGCTTGAGCATCACCGCTTCGGCTGAATTGCACGACCGGGCCAAGGAAATGCTCGCTGGCCTGCGCACTGCATTCGGTGCCCGCGCGCTAGTCACCGTGGACATCTTGACCCTTGAGGGCCAGCTGCTGACCTTCCCCAAGAGTGCCACGGCTTCGACCGCCCAGGCGGATGCGCTAATCAATGCGGCGCTCACACGGGGTGCATCCCACGTGCGACACGAGCTCGAGATCGTTCCGGGTTCTGCTGCGATCTCCGACATGACCCAGCCCCTGGCTGTCATGCTGGACTACGACGTCGAGATCGCCCAGGACGCCTTCATCTGGGATCCGATTCCGTCGACGCTCGACCTCGGACAACGCATCGTGATACGTGGCGTTCCCGATGGGGATCGGCTCCAAATCAGCGCATTGCTGCGCACGGTCGATCTTGTAGGTGAGGTGAATAACCGCTCCTTCGGCACAGCCGGGTTCCTGGCCAGTGAGCAGAAGGGACCGACCTACGCTGCGGGTCCCGACGTGCTTCAGCAAGCCGAAGTGGCCATGAGCTCCTTTGCCTTTACAGGCGATGTGACCATGGGGAATGCATTGATCTGCGCTTCAGAGTTGAACATCAGCGGTTCGATGCGCTCGCAGCTGGTGGTCATTCGCCCGCTCGAAATCACCGGGCGGGCGTTGTTCCGGCAGAACTTGAGCTCCGGCGAGGGGCGCGAGCTTGTCGTGGTCAACACCGAGGCCTTCTCACCCTCGAGCGTCAACGCCTGGTTCCTCGGTCACGATGAGCTCGATGCAGATGTCGTCGGCCCCTTCATCTACTCCCAGATCGAGGCCAATAGCGATGGCGCCGATCCGCTCATGAGCAAAGCCTTCGAGTTCTCGGCCAACGCCATGTCCGGCCCCTGGATCATGATCGCCGTTGACCCTACCTGGGACCGGATCAGCGGTGACGCCATAGAACGTATTGCGGATTCATGGTCTGCGCCGGAAGACACCATTTCCTTGACGCTCGACCTTCTGGCCAGTGGCCGTGGCGACAACGTGCCCGCGCGCACTCTTTTGCCCAGTTGGCGTGGACACCGGGCAGCGGCCATCGTCGGTCTCGCCCG
>JBLHLB010000353.1:0-4618 GCA_047618505.1 Planctomycetota bacterium | reverse complement strand
ATCCAACGCTCCACTGGCACGACCAGCACCGCCAAGGGAAGCAGGAACCAGAGGCTCCCGGCGTGACTGCTCATCCAACGTCGCAGCAAGATCCAAAGACATCCCGTCACGAGAAACACGACGGCGAAGGCTACTGAGCGCTCGAGCGCATAGGCCAACACGTCTGACGCAATAGTCGCTAGGCCAATCATTGTCCCGCCTCCTTCTCATCGAGCAGCACCCGCAAGTCGTCAAGATCCGACTTACTCAGGCTGCTCTTCTTGACCATATAGGCCAGCAGCGGTCCCACCGCATTCTCAACCGCGTTCGCCAGGAGCCCGTCCGCCTCGCGGCAGAGCATCTTTAACGCAGACCGAGTTGGCGAATAGAGGAACGAATTCCCCACGCGCTTCGTGTCGAGGTGCCCCTTACTTACCAGCCGGCGCAACAGGGTCTTGACCGTACTGGCCGACCAGCCGAAGGCTTCGGCCGCAGTGGCCACCACATCCCGTGCGGCGCAGGGTTCCAGGTCATGGACGATCCGCAGGATCTTCCATTCGGCGGGAGTGGGCGCATTCGCGCTATCGGGCTTGGCTGTCTTCATAGGGTTCACCTTCGTCGACAAACTACCCCCGATCGTTTACGTTTGTAACCGCCCGAGGCCAAGCTTTCGGGGGCAATCCCCATAAGCTCCCTGAAACACAGGACTTAGGTCTCCACATCTGCTCCCCAACGGCGACCTCGTCCAGCCTACGCCCCAGAGGTCCGGGGGAGGATTCGAAGCAGCGTGCCACACCCCACAGGGCCCGTCACCCCAAGGCGATCCCCCTTGGCGGGGACGCCCCGCATCGCTATAGTCCCGCCTCGCCTGGGGATATAGCTCAGTTGGTAGAGCGTCGCGTTCGCAACGCGAAGGTCAGGGGTTCAAGTCCCCTTATCTCCACCAGGCCTGCTTTGGGAAGCCTGCTTTGGGGGGGAGGAGCAGAAGGAGGACCGCCCAGCGGGGTCCATTTGGAAGCGCTGAAGCGCTTTGGTCAGCTTCGGCGGCGCCCGCGGTGGGAGAAATCAATGTCACCCGCCTCCAGGTCGCCTTCGAATTTAGCCACGAGATCGATGAGATCGCGCCCGTAGCGCTCGCTCTGCCAAACCATCATCCCGTTGATCCCAGGCAGCTCGTCCTCGCCCCGCGGGCGGTGTTCCGCCAGTCCCAGGAGTGACCGACGGTTCAGCACCAGGGACGAGTCCATCTCCTCGCGAATGGCCGTGTCCTTGCGCCACTTCTTGAGGCGTTCGTGCAGCTCGATTCCCTCTTCGTTCAGAACATCCGTGCCGTCTTTGGATGGCAGCCGCGGCAGCTGTTCGATGGGCTCCATTCTCTCGGCCCCGTCAACAACATCCAGCAACTTGGATCCAAGGCGACGCGCGACCTTGGGGGACATGCCGTCGCAGCGTGACAACTCGTGCTCGTTGACCGGCATTGCCGCGGCCAGGGAAAGCAAGATGTTGTTCCCGAGCACTTTGAAGGGCGGCAAATTGCGAGCGCTGGCTTGACCATCGCGCCAGACGAAGAGTTCCCGCAGTACGCGCCGCCCAAGGGGATTCAGGGTGCGCACGCCCTTGAGCTTGGCGTAGCCGTCCGGGTCAAAGTTGCGCGGGGAAGCCTCAAGGGCCTCCAGACGCCGGCATTCACCCTCCAGCACCATAGTACGGCGAGCCTCGTCCAAGGCGTCCTGCTGGATTCGCATCAACGGCAAGAGGTAGTGCGTATCCAAGCGCGCGTAACGGATTTGCTGACTGGACAGAGGCCGACGTGACCAATCGGAGCGCTGCATTGACTTGTCCAACTCGAAGCCAAAGTGCTCCGCCAGCACCGATCCCAAGCCCGGCGAAGTAGAGCCCAGGGCGCTCGCAGCCACTCGCGTGTCAAAGAGATTGGCGAAGTCGAAGTCGTACTCGCGCTTCATGATCAACACATCGAATTCACCATCGTGGAAGACCTTGACCTTCCTCTCGTCCGCCAGGAAGCGACCGAAACCATCAAGGTTCAAGCCCACTAGAGGGTCGATCACATAGTCACGACCGGCGGCGGTGACCTGCAGCAAACAGACGCTCTCCTTGTAACTGAAGAAGGAGTCCGCTTCCGTGTCTACGGCGGCCTCCGTGCAGGAATCCAGGACGTCAAGGAGGTCCCCCAGGGCGGCATCATCCTCCACCAAAGTCGGGGGGGGCAGCTCGTCGGGGTTCTTGGGGCGGTCGGAGGTCACGCAGTCTCTATTGTCTCGGTCTGAACGATTCGGAAAGTTGCCCACGGAGAAGCGAGGCCTAGCCCGCCTCCCCTGAGGAACCCAAGGGTAGTCGGGTCCTGGCCAGCGGCAAGCGGCACGGGAGGGGAATCCCCTGGATTCGGGGCACGCTCGGCTGCCGGCGGTAATTTCATCGAAGTGCTCCGGCAATCATTTGAGCCCCCCAGCCCCTGCCATTTCAGCCCCCCCACCCCCCTTGGGCTGGTAGACTTCACTCCGGATTCCCCCTCGCCGAGCCCCGGGCTGCGGCAAGGGCTTTCCAGCACCTCTGACGGCCTTCAAATGCGTATTCAGCTGATCCACCCGCCGGTTTACCTCAACATCCACGCCATGACGGCTCTGCGGCCGAGCATGCCCCTTGGGCTGGCCTATATCGCAGGGGTGCTACGGGAAGCGGGGCATGATGTCAGCCTTTTGGACGCCGTGGCGGAAGCGCCGACGAATGTGACCAGGGACCAGCACCTGCATCTGCTGGGGCTCACGCCCGAACAGATTGTCGATCGGCTGGACCCCGATGCCGACGCCTTCGGGCTAACGAACATGTGGTCCTTCTCGTGGCCCCTTGTGCGTGACCTGATCCAACGCCTGAAGGCGCGCTTCCCCGACAAGCCCCTGGTCTGTGGCGGCGAACACTTCACCGCCCTGCCCGAGCACTCCCTTAAGACGTCGCCGATTGATTACGTGGTGATCGGCGAAGGCGAAACTGCAGCTGTCAGCCTCTTTGGCGCCCTCGAGAAAGGCGAGCCCGTCGATGAAATCCCCGGCTTGCTGTTCCTGCGCGACGGCGAGGTCGTACGCACGGGAGCCCAGGTTCGCAAGCGCGATCTGGATGAGATCCCTTGGCCCGCTTGGGACCTGGTGGACATCGATACATACAACGAGCACAACCTCGTCAATGGCGTCAAGGCGGGCAAGACCCTGCCGATCTTGGCGACACGCGGCTGCCCCTATTCGTGCACCTACTGTGCCTCGCCGAACATGTGGACCACGCGCTATTTCACGCGCGACCCTGAGGACGTCGCTGACGAGATCCTGCACTACCGCCGCGAACACGATATCGTGAACTTCCCTTTCCAGGATCTCACGGCCATCGTCAAGAAGGACTGGATCATCTCCTTCTGCAACGCACTGATTGCGCGCGAATTGGATGACATCACCTGGCAATTCCCCAGCGGAACACGCTGCGAAGTGATCGACGACGAGGTGGCGGAGTTGCTTTTCCGCACCAACGGATTGTCCCTGGCCTACGCCCCTGAATCCGGTTCGGAAAGGACGCGCGACCTGATCAAGAAACGCATGAAGACCGAAAGTCTTTATAGCGCGGTGAAGGCCTCGGTGCGCCACAAGTTGAACATCACGTGCTTCTTCGTCCTGGGCTTTCCCCATGACACAAAGGCGGATCTGAAGTTGACGCAGCGCATGGTCCGCAAGCTGGCCTTGATGGGTGTGGACGACATCGCCATCGGGTTCTTCTTCCCGCTACCGAACACAGAGCTCTATCACCAGCTCGTGCAGACTGGCCGCATTGAACGCAATAGCGACGAGTTCCTGATGACGCCCATCTTCGCCAATGAGGCGAAGCTTACCGACGATCACAACTACTGCGATGAGATGTCGGCACGCCAGTTGACCATCTGGAAGTACCGCCTGCTGATCAACTTCTACGGCCTCGCATTCCTGAGTCGCCCCTGGAAGATCTTCACGGTGATCGGCAACGCCATCCGTGGAAAGGAAACTCGCAAGCTAGAAACGTTCCTGAACGAGAAACTACGCCGCAAGAAGAAGCTAGCTGGGGTCTGATGTCCCGGTCGGCCCGCGCTGGCCGATTGCGCCCAAGTGGGCCTCAAGAGTGATTGGGATCTGGTCGAAGCCCGGGGTGCCCTGTTGAACCCCGAAAGCTTTTCCCATGCGCACCGCCTTTATCCTCGTTTCCATCGCTTGCCTCCTCATCGGTCTCTCCATCGGTCTGATCGCCCGTGGAGAGCGCCTGGATGATCTGCCCCAACGCACGGTTGAGATCGCCCGAGGCGGCAATCCCGGAGACGCATCTGCTGCGCGATCCACGCCTAAGTCACCAGTGACGACTGAGCCGATCACCTACGGCGGCGGATCGGTCAGCATCGCCGGGATCTCCATCCAGCGCGAACTCGCCCACGGCACCGAGTACGGCGCCAGCTTGCCCTTTTTTGGCACCCAAGCCGTGACTCGCGTCGCTCTGGAAATGGACCTGGCGAAGCACCCGGAAGGCGCCGATTTGCGCATCGTTAGCATGGTCCCCGAGTCCTCTACGGTCTCGCGCTTCGTCGACGATCTCGACACGGAACTGACCCTGGAGG
>JBLHLB010000352.1:0-4624 GCA_047618505.1 Planctomycetota bacterium | reverse complement strand
AAGCGCTCGAACTTCCCGCCATCGCCTTGGTCGTTTCGGGCGGTCACACTGCGCTCTATAGGATGGATGGGCCGGCACGCATGACTCAGATCGGAACGACGCTCGATGACGCCGCAGGCGAAGCCTTCGACAAGGTGGCCAGCATGTTGGGTTTACGCTACCCCGGTGGTCCATCGGTTTCAAAATTGGCGGCCGAGGGGAACCCCGCGTCGATTGCATTCCCGCGTTATCAGCCCAAGGACGGCAAGCCAGGCTTCTCCTTTAGCGGACTCAAGACCGCGGTGCTCTACCACCTGCGCGGTCAGAATGCCCTCAATCCGACGCCTGCACCCGAGGATATCGAACACCCCGCCGATGTGGCTGCGTCCTTCCAAGAGGCCGTGGTTGACGCTCTGGTGAAGCAAACATTGCAAGCCGCGAAGGATTCACAACTCAAGAGCGTGATCGTTGCTGGCGGCGTCGCCTGCAATGCGCGACTGCGCGAACGCATGTTGACCGAGACAGCAGCTCGCGGCATTCGCGCCGTCTTTCCGTCCCCAGCCTACTGCACAGACAATGCCGTTATGATCGCTGGCCTGGGGCACGAGCTCCTGTCCGAAGGCCTGCGACATAGCTGGGACCTCGACGCCCTGGCGCGCTAGCCTTCTTCCGATAAGCTCCTTGCACCACCTGAGATTAGATCGTTGGACCAGAATCAAATCGAGCAGCTGCTGAAGCGGCTACAGAGCGGAGAGGCCACATTGGATGAGGTCGTGGCTGCCCTTGGGAATCCAGGCATTGCCGACCTTGGGCACACGCGGCTCGACATGGAGCGCGCTGAACGTTGCGGATTCGGCGAGGTGGTCTTTGGCGCGGGCAAAAGCCCGCAGCAATTGGTCGACATCGCCCGGGTCCAGGTCGAGAGCTGCGGACAGCTCTTGATCACCCGCGCCTCCGAGGAGGGGGCCGCCGCCGTCCTGGCCGCTCACCCCGAAGCCGTATACCACCGGATCGCCTCCGCCGTCACAGTCGGGCTGCCGGCCGAGGACACTGGAGTTGGGGACCTGCTCGTGATCTCCGCCGGAACTTCCGATGGCGGGGTTGCCCGGGAAGCAGCCCTCACGGCCCGTATGCTCGGCGCCCGAGTCCAGGAGATCCCGGACGTCGGAGTTGCTGGCCTGCACCGCCTCCTGGCCGAGCTAGGGCGACTGCGGCGGGCCCGAGCCCTGGTCGTGGTGGCCGGAATGGAGGGCGCCCTGCCCAGCGTTATCGGCGGCCTGGTCTCGGCCCCAGTCGTGGCCGTGCCAACATCTGTCGGATACGGCGCGAACTTCGGAGGGGTCTCGGCCTTGCTGGGTATGCTCAACTCCTGCGCAGCGGGGGTCACGGTGGTCAACATCGACAACGGCTTCGGAGCTGGTTACGCCGCCGCGCGGATCAATGCCCTAGGGGAAACGAAATAGTGAGTCGAGAAAAGCGCGCATCTGTGGCCCTTGAAAACGGTCTAGTCCTGCACGGATTTGCCTGTGGCGCCGAGGGAGAATCCTCCGGCGACCTCGTGTTTCATACTGGCATGAGCGGGTACCACGAGATCCTCACGGATCCCTCCTATTGCGGACAGGTGGTCATGATGACCTATCCCTTGATCGGCAACTACGGCGTCGCCGAGGAGGACGCAGAGAGTCGCGCCGCCTGGCCCGAAGCCTTCGTGGTCAAAGAGATGTCCGCGATCGCATCAAACTGGCGCTCCGACATCGAGCTGCCCGCGTGGTTAGCGAAGAATGGCATCGTTGGCATCGAAGGTGTGGATACGCGACGGCTGACAAAGCTCGTGCGCGAAGCGGGCTCCCTACGCTGCGTCGTCTCCACGGAAGATCACAACGAAGACTCCCTGGTCGCAAAGGCCAAGGCTGCAGTCACAACAGACGGCTGCGACCTCGCGTCACGAGTAACCTGCGAGAAGCCTTACCGTTGGGAAGAGGGCTACCAGGAGTCCTATCCGGCCGAGATCATCGGGAATCGCAAGAACCCCGCTCGCATCGTCGCCTACGACTTCGGCATCAAGCGCAACATCCTGCGTAGCCTGGTTCACGTCGGCTTCGATGTCACTGTTGTGCCGGCAAACACTCCGGCCGACGATGTCCTGGCCATGGAGCCCGAGGGCATCTTCCTTTCCAATGGCCCCGGCGATCCCGCGGCTGTGACGGCCAGTATCGATGCGGTTGCCAACCTGGTGGACAAGCTCCCCATCTTTGGCATTTGCCTTGGTCATCAGATCCTGTCGATTGTCCTGGGTGCCAAGACCCACAAGATGCCCTTCGGTCACCACGGCGCAAACCATCCAGTGCGTGACCTGCTGACGGGCAAAGTAGAGATCACATCGCAGAACCACTCCTTTGCGGTGGATGAGCGCACGCTCCCGAAGACCCTTGAGCTCACTCACAAGAACCTCAACGACGGCACGGTCGAGGGTATTCGACATCTGACACTGCCGGTCTTCAGCGTGCAATATCACCCGGAAGCCGCACCGGGCCCCTTGGATTCCGCGCACCTCTTTGAGCGCTTCCGCAAGGGCCTGCAAGAGATTCGCGCGACTTCGGTGTAAGCGCCCGGGCACCAAAAGCCTGCGGCCTGGACCCTACGGCTTGGGACCAACCACGGCGTCTCCCGCAGGTTGCGGCATCGAAGTGAAGCGCCTATTGTCTTTCCTATGTGGAAACCGCCTCTGGGAATTCGATTGGCTGCTGGCAGGACCTTCTGCACGGCATTCCTTGTACTGCTCGTCTTGGTTTCTGGAGCGCGTAACACGCACTCATCACAGGAGCGCACGGGCACCTGGGCAAATCTGATCGGCGAACCGCCGACCTTACGTAGCCTCAAGGGTCGAGCTGTGGTGTTCCTCTTCTTTGGGCCAAAGGCCCTGGAGAGCGGCGTCAACTGGAACATGATCAAGGCCCAGGTTGAGGAGTTTAAGGGCAAGGTCACCTTCCTTGGGGTGTACTCAGGGAGTTCCCGCGAAGCCCAACGCGTGACTGAAGAGCACAACCTCTTCTTCCCTATCGGCACGGACACGCTACTCCGCAGGCAGCTGGGTGTTACCGAAGACTCCTACCAAGTCATGCTCGACCGCGATGGTGGGACCTACTGGCACGGTCCGCTATCCGGTTTGTGGAATGGGAAGATCAGGAAGGGCGCGAAGGGGGCGGCTAACGTATTCGCGGAAGGGGCTCTCTTTCTCTTTGGAAGGCAGGACTACGACGGTCGACTAGGACGCATCGCGAAGATGATGCAGGATGGCAAGTTGGCCAAGGCCTACGACGCCCTTTTGAAATTGAGAGCGGACACAAAGGCCACAACCGAGGAACTCGCCGACGAAGCCGAGCTATCCGAACTCCTGACGAGACATGTGGAGCGTATCTTCGACCAGGCCGATCTTCAGATCAGCCTGGGAAACTCACTCCAGGGGTACGAAGCCCTGACCGTCGCCGAGAAGGAACTCCGCAAGACACCACTTGGAGCGCAGTGCAAGGAGCGCCTCGAGGAGCTGAAGGCCGACGAAGACTTTCAGCGCGAGCTCGATGCCGACAAGGATTTCGCGGACTTCTACGGTTCCTACTGGAGCCGCCCGCCCTCCAAGTGGAAGAAGAAGCTCACCTACTTCATCAACAACCACGAGGGGACGCACGCCGCACGCAAAGCTCGCATCCTCTCGACGCAATAGCGGGTCCGAATCAGAGCAGCGAACTGGGCTCCACATCGATTGAAATGTGGGGCCGGGAGATTTCAGCGGCTCGGTCAACCAGGTATTCGCGCGCGGCCGCGAAAGCTGCGTTCCCGACCGCGGCCTTGACCAGGATGTGGTGGCGGTGGCGTCCGCGCTGGAGAGCGATGGGACAGGGGGCCGGCCCCAGTGCTTGAATGCCTTCTTCGGTGAAGCGCGCGTCCAGTTCCTCAGCCAAGAGCGTGCCAGTTTCGGTCACGCGGTCCTCGGATTCGTCCTCCAATAACACACGCAGGAGCCGTCCATGGGGCGGATAGCCTAATTCGGCGCGCTCCTCGTCCTCTTCCCGGGCGAAGCTCACGTAGTCGTTGGCCACGGCATGTCGGATCGCCTTGTTCTCGGGAGCAACGGTTTGCACAACGATGCGCCCCGGTAGCTCGCCGCGTCCGGCGCGACCTGAGACCTGAGCGATCAATTGGAAGGTGCGTTCAGCGGCACGAAAGTCCGGCAGGTGAAGGGCCATGTCCGCAGAGAGCACCCCCACCAAGGTCACTCGGGGGAAGTCCAGACCCTTGGCGATCATCTGCGTGCCAACGAGCACGTCAAGTTCCCCGCGACCAAAGGCGCCGAGGGTGTTCTCGTAATCCTCGCGCCGTCGCATGGTGTCCGAATCCATGCGCCCCACGCGGACCTCGGGGAAGAGCTTCTTGAGCGTCGCCTCCACGCGTTCGCTGCCCGCACCGAGGAAGCGCAGACCCGGGCGTGTACAGGTCGGACACTGCTCGGGTGCCTTCAGCTCATCGCAGCAACCGTGGCAAACCATGCGATGGATACGACGGTGGTAGGTCAGGGAAACGTCACACTGACTGCAGCGCACGGTCGTCTTGCAACCGGGGCACCACAGCACCGGCACAAAGCCACGCC
>JBLHLB010000351.1:0-4628 GCA_047618505.1 Planctomycetota bacterium | reverse complement strand
GGGCGGCAGCCGCGCGAAGTTTGCCTCCTCGTGGACCACGGCCGCGAGAACATCCGCCATCGACTCGCCGTCGAACGCGCGCCGGCCGGTCAAGCACTCGTAGAGCACGCACCCGAAGGCCCACACATCTACGCGTCGATCGATGGGCTTGCCGCGCGCCTGCTCGGGCGCCATGTAGATCGGCGTGCCGAGCAGTCGACCTGCTTCGGTTGCGAGCACACTGTCCGTGCTTGACTCGGCCACCCCGCCTTCCACGGGTGGACCGGTTGGCTTGGCCAGCCCGAAGTCGAGCACCTTCACCTTGCCGTCCGGTGTGATGCGCACGTTGGCTGGCTTCAGGTCGCGGTGGATCACACCGGCGTCGTGCGCGGCCTCGAGCCCCTCCGCGATTTGGCGGCAGACGTCCACCGCTTCTTCGACCGGAAGGGCTCCCCGCGAGATGCGATCTTCGAGCGTCTCACCCGGCACGAGCTCTAGTACGGGAAACAGATGTCCTCGACCTGGTCGACGCTGTGGATCTGCGCGACGTTGGAATGGTTTAGAGCAGCGATCGACTTCGCCTCGCGCTCGAACCGCCTAAGCCGCTCCTCGTCGTCCGCAAAGTGCTCCGACAGGATCTTGATCGCCACCTCACGATCCAGCCGCGTGTCCTTGGCGCGATAGACCTCGCCCATCGCCCCGGCCCCAAGGGGACCTAGGATCTCGTAGAAGGAAAGGGATTGGCCGGTGGTGAGGGTCATAAGCCTGGAAGCTAGCGGATGCCCAGCGCCGCGAATCCGTCGAGGACAATCTCAATCTCGGCGCGCACCGGCTCGTCGAGCAGGCCGATGATCATTCTGTTGCCATCAACGGTGATCGCAAAATCGCCCGTGTAGCGCTCTTTCAAATCTTCGGAAAAGCCGCCGCTAACGAACGGAACCGGCCGACCTGCGCGTACTAGCTCGTCTTGAAACGAGATGTCGGCGAGCACGACCTGCGTACCGTCGTTGAACGCGAGCTGCGCGCCACCGGTCGCCCAGGAAGGTGAGTCGCCCCCGCCTCGGGAGACCTTGACTGTGCCGCTCTCACCAGAGAGCGGCACAACATACACATGGGTTGTACCAGACACGTCCGACGTGTAGGCCATGAGTCGACCGTCTGGCGAGAGAGTGGGAATTTCATCGTTGCCCGGTGTCGCGACGATCGTTTCGAGCTCTCCGCTATCGAGGTCAACGAGCGAAATGTCCTCGCCGGCGCTGCCTCCCGAAATCTGCACGAGCAGGGCCTTGCCGTCCGGTGTGAGCCCGCCGAGGTCCAGGTCGACTTCGCGCATGTAGAGTGGCTTCGCCGCTCGTGCACCCGTCGGATCTGCCTCGAATATGTCGTACGAGCCGTTCAGCAGCGATTTGTACAGTAGGCGGTCGCCATTGGGGCTCCATTTGGGGAAGATGTTGACCGACTCAGTCGTGATGCGCGTCTCGGTACCGTCTTCCAGGTCGTGAACGAAGATGTCTCTGTCGCCCGCGACCATGCGCACGATCGCCAGTGAGCCGTCGGGAGACAGCGCCGGATCCCCCAGCGTCTGGGTGGGTAGCGGGAGCGCCTCAAGCTCGCCTGACGAGTCCAGCCAGAACCAGCTGCGCGGTGTAAACGTCATGTCGTTGCTACGTTTCACGTACGCCATCACGCCGCTCGCCGATATCGAAACGAAGCGCTGCGTGCTCCCCTGCGAATCGAGCGGCGCCAGCTCATCGAAGACTGTTCTCGGCGGCCCTGTGATCATCCCGCTCAGCGCATCGAACGGCGCCAATTCGTACACGCCCGCTCGGAAGTAAAGTAGATGTCCCGTTGCGAGCGGTATAGGTTGCGCACCGTCGGTGACGAATCGCGATTGGCCGGTGCGCGAATCGAGCAACTCTATGCGCGCCTTGTTAAGCGTGCCGGCCGTGGTGTAAACCGTATACAGAAGCGCGTGACCGCCTGGCAAGGGGGTGGGCCAAAAGTGACCGACCTCCCCCGACTCTGGATCGAGCGTTGTCAGCTCTTCACCCGCGCCGCCCTCGGCTCGCGTTTGTAGGAGTCCGGAGGTCCAAGAGCGGGTATACACTATCGTGCCATCGCTCCTCCACGCAGCTCCCGGGTTGTTCGCGATGTCGTCGATCTCAACCGGAGTGCCGCCGGAGACGGCGACCTTCTTCAGCTTGGTGCCCGCGTAGAAGCCCAGGAAGCGGCCGTCCGGGGAGATGAATGGCGCGCTGGCCCCCTCCGTGCCCGGAAGCACGCGCGGCTCGGCCGCGTCGAGCTCGCGGACCCATAGGCGCTCCACATTGCCCTCGCTTGCGATGTAAGCGATGTAGCTTCCGTCGGGTGCCACGACCGGATTGTGAACGATCGCGGAGTTCTCGCTCGGGTGCTGGATCGTGAAGCGCACCTGACGAGTCGATGCGGCTTCCTCCGTGCCGCTCAAAAAGAAGCTCGCACCAGCCAGACCGATGGCGACGATTGCGATCGCCCAGGGGAGCCACGCCAGTGGACGAGTGCTTGTGCGCAGTGCCTGCGCGCCACCCGGGACATGCTCCTCGACGAGAGCGGGCGACTCGGCGAGCCGGACACGCGCCTCGCCGATGTCACGCAGCCGCGTGCGGGGATCCTTGGCAAGGCAGCGTGCAAGCAGCTCGCGCAAGTGCACAGGCATGTTCGTGGGCAGGGCGCTCCAATCAGGATCCTCGGTCACGATTGCGGCGAGGACGTCGGTCATGGAGTCACCTCCGAACGCGCGCTTGCCTGTCAGGCACTCGTACAGCACACAACCGAAGGCCCAGATGTCCGTGCGCCGATCGACGGACTTCGCACGCGCTTGTTCGGGACTCATGTAGGTCGGAGTGCCGAGTACCACGCCTTCCTCGGTCATCAAAAAGCTGTCGGGCTTGGCCGGATTGGCAGTACCTGATCCGGCGCCGCTGCCGGTTCTCACGGGGCCCGTCGGCTTCGCGAGGCCGAAGTCGAGCACCTTGACCACGCCCTCGGGTGTGATGCGCACGTTGGCCGGCTTCAGGTCGCGATGGACGATGCCCGCTTCGTGCGCCGCCTCGAGGCCCTCGGCGATTTGCCGACATACCTCGAGCGCCTCGTCAATCGGAAGCGCCCCCTGCTCGAGGCGCTGCGACAGATCCTCACCGGGCACAAGCTCCATCGCGATGAAGCAGGTGTCGTCCACCTGATCGATGCCATGAATGCCCGCAACGTTTGGATGATTCAGCGAAGCCAACGTCTTCGCCTCGCGCTCGAAGCGACGCAACCGCTCGTCGTCGTCGGCGAGCTCCTCCGGTAGCACCTTGATTGCCACCTCACGATCGAGGCGGGAATCGCGCGCGAGGTAGACCTCGCCCATGCCTCCGGCCCCAAGGGGACCGAGGATCTCGTAGAAAGAAAGGGATTGGCCGGCGACGAGAGGCATGGAAGACGAGAAGTCTAGCTAGCGTTACCCCAGGCTCCCCTTCCTGTCTGCTTATTCAGCTGCCGCCGTTCCGCGCAAGTTGATCCGCGAAGCTGGTCTCTCCAGGGCCAGGTCGGCCAACGGTCAACCACCATGCCTGTTAATCACAGAGTCCAAGAGTTCGCACTTGCTGAAGAGCAGAAGATAAGTGGAGTGGTACCACTCTTCCCTTCCAGCAAACTAGAGCACGACTGAGACCCTCAGGAAGGCCGATTACTCTACGTTCCAGGAGTTCGCGTTAGCGGTAGGAGTGGGGAGCCTCTTTTTCGCCTGGCGCGGAATGCGGGGGTGGGGAGGTTGACGGGCTGTGGATGGGGGTCGTAAGTCCCCCACCTGAGCGGACTTGGGGCGATTGGCCGGTACTCTTGATGCGTGGCTTTGTGGTGGTTCGAGGGGGCCCGAAACGGGGTCCGGGCGAAAATGCTCTCGGGGTCTCTGGCGTCTCCAAAAGTGGTTGACACCCCGGGCGTCAACCGGACCGTCGAGTTCGAGTCCAGGTCGGTACCACTCGGGCGGCTAGCGCGAACTTTCGGTAGTGAATATCCGGAGCCCCCAGCCTTTCGATAACTGAGGAAGACCAAGCCCTCGCCGACTGTTCTGTATCCGCTTTTGACGCCGCCGCCGCGCACGAGTGCTCGGTCATGCCGAGGCCTGTCACTGACGCGGTAGCGGGTCTTGAACTTCGGCTGGACTCTGAAGTTCATCTGAGAATCATGGGGCTACTGCGCCGAAACCATGATGTCGGCCTCCAGACGCTCCCCAGGGAGGTGCCTTTATGCACCAACGCCCCTCAGGCGTCGATCGTGCGGTAGGCAGCAATTAAGGCTTCGAGGCCCTCTTCGTTTTCCATGCTGGCCCCGTGCTCCATGCCGATGATTCCGTCGTAGCCCTTCTTGCGTAGCCATTTGGTGAGGGAGACATAGTCCAGGTTCCCGGTTCCGGGCTCCTTGCGACCAGGGGAGGCACCGTACTGAACGTACGTGACCTGATCCCAGACCTTCTCGGCGTTCTCGATGAGCTTCTCACCGTTGCCGATCTGTCCTTCGTGGTAGAAGTCAGCCAGGAGTTTGCAGGACTTGCGCTCAACCAACTGGCAGAGAAGATGCCCGTCTTCGAAGGACCTGATGAGGGGCGGACCACCCCCGACGCCATG
>JBLHLB010000350.1:0-4633 GCA_047618505.1 Planctomycetota bacterium | reverse complement strand
ATTCGTCAGTTCCAGCTCGGCGCTCCTCTGCCCAACTCGACATTGTGATCGCCGGGGCAACGATGCAGAGCACCAGGGGGATCCAGGCGAAGAGCCCGTCCAATGCAGCCACGCCACCCTCCCAAAGTCCGGGAAGGCGCATATCCCCCACCGGATAGCCGAGCAGGAAAAACGTGGTGTGCAAACCGAGCACAACCAAGGCACAGGAGAGCCAGGTGACACCGGAGGCAAGTGCGACCTGCAGTTCGCGGCGCAGGAGGGCGGCGAGTCCGTTCACGGTTTCGGTTGCCCCTGCAATTTCGCCGAACTCGAGGTACCGGCGGCTTCAGTTGATTCGGTACGTCGAAGGAAGACTTGTTCCAGGGTCGGCAACTCGTGGGCCAGCTCGAGTAAGTCCCAACCGCGCGCATGCACGAGACGGGAAAGACGCAGAGCGGTCGTACGACGATCGTTGACCTCTAGGGCGAATCCGATCGTGCCCTCGTCATCCGCGCCCAGGGAACGCAGCTCAACGACGCCGGGTATGCGCTGGAGCTCCTCAGCTACGCTCTCTGCCGACTGTTCCAGGGGTCGCAGGCTGACGCGTAGCTGTTCACGTTCGGCGGCGGCCAAGTCAAGGGGTGAGCCATCGGCCACGACCTTGCCGCGGGAAAGGATCACCACTCGGCGACAGATCGCTTGAACTTCGGTAAGCACGTGGGTCGAGAGCAGAATCGTCTTGGTGCGCCCAAGCTCCTCTATCAGAAGTCGCATGCGCGCAACTTCTGTTGGGTCCAGACCATTGGTCGGTTCATCGAGTACCAAGACCGGCGGATCCGTCAGAAGCGCCTGGGCCAATCCGACCCGTTGCCGGTAACCCTTTGAGAGCGTGCCGATGCGACGATTCGTCCACCCGGCAAGGCCACAAAGATCGACGACGCGTTGGAGCGCTTCCCGGCGCGCAGGCTTGCCAAGGCCTCGCACCCGCCCGACAAAATCCAGCAAGTCCGCCACCCGCATTCGATCGTGCAAGGGATTAGATTCCGGCAGGTAGCCGATGGCGTGCTTGCCCCCGCGGCTGTCGGGGTCCACCCGATGACCGTCCACCTCGACTTCCCCTGCATCGGCGGCGAGGTAGCCACAAAGGATCCGCATGGTGGTCGACTTCCCGGCACCGTTGGGTCCCAGGAATCCGACGACCTCCCCCGCATCAATGCTGAAGGAAACGTCGTCCACGGCCCGCACGGGTCCGTAGCTTTTTTGAAGGGCGGAGACGCGAATCATCAGAGGTCAGTAGTACGGCCCTGGGCCAAAGTCACCACTACTCCTCCGGGTCCAAGTCGAACCGCTGAAGGAAGTCGTCGAGCTTGTCGACGGCCTCGAGCTTGCTCACCAGCAGCTCCATGGCCTCAGCCCAGTGCATGCGCAGGAGAACGCGACGGAGGGTGGAAACGCGGCGGTGACGAGTGCTGGAAAGCAGCTTCTCCTCCTTGCGCGTTCCGGATCTTTCGATATCGATGGCGGGGAAGATCCGTCGATCCGCCAGGCGTCGAGCAAGGACCAGCTCCATGTTGCCGGTGCCCTTGAACTCCTCGAAGATGACCTGATCCATGCGGCTCCCGGTTTCGATCAGGGTCGTGCCCAGAATCGTCAGGGAACCGGCTGTCTCCGTGTTCCGCGCGGCGCCGAAGAACTGCTTAGGCCGCTCGAGGGCGCGGCTGTCGATGCCACCTGACATGGTCTTGCCATTCCCGCTGTGGATATTGTTGTAGGCCCGGCCAAGGCGCGTGATGGAGTCCATCAGCAACATCACATCTTCGCCCTGTTCCACAAGATGTGTGGCACGGGCCCAGACGACCTCGGCTAACTCAACGTGCTTTTCCGGAAGCTCGTCATTGGTGCTGACGAAGACTTCGCCTGTCTTCAGAGCGCGTTGCCACTCAGTGGCCTCCTCGGGTCGCTCGTCCACGAGCAACACCATCAGGTGCACCTCTGGATAGATTTTCTCCATCGCATGGGCGAACTGCTGCAGGAGTACGGTCTTGCCGGAACGAGGCGGCGCCACGATCAAGCCCCGTTGCCCGCGCCCGATGGGACAGAGGATGTCGACGACCTTTAGGGAGACCTCACCCGAGCCATCACCAACGGCGTAGTGGAAGTCGGGGTCGATGCTGGTAAGGGACTTGAAGAGAGGGTGATCGCTCGCCTTGCTCGGATCCTCGGCATCGATCAAAGCGACGTCCGAGAGCTCCCACTTGTGTCGCCCCTGACCACGGCGCACGCGACCATTGATCTTTGACCCGGAACGCAGCTTCAAGCGCTGCACCATCTGCGGCGACACATGGGCGTCGTCCTTAGAGGCGAAGTAGTTGTTGTCAGCCGAACGCAGGTGCCCATGGTTCATGCCTTCGATGACCAAGATGCCCTCGACTTCCCGGGAGCCGCCGCCCTGGGCTCCGCTGGGAGCCGAGCCACGCTTGCGCTGGGCCCAGGCATTCTCCTTGGGCGCCTTGGGGGCGCGTTCAGGTGCCGACTGTCGCCCGCGTCCATGTCCGCGTCCCCGGGGCTGATCGATGGTGGTCTCGTCCCCTGCACCGACCTCGACTGTCTCGCGTTTACGCGAGCGCTCACCTCTGCGCTCCTTCGCCGCGGCCCAGGGTGAGACGGCAGGCTCCTTCGGAGCGGCCTCCTCGGCTCGGCTGTTCTCCTTGCCCGCGGATCCTTGTCCCGGGGCGTCCGCACCTTGCGATCCGGCCGATCCGGCTCCGGGCGCATCACTGTCGGTACCGTCACCCGCGAAACTATCAACCTCAGCGCCGCGCCCACGCCCTCGCTGGCGCCGCTCTTTCCAGCGGCGACGCTTCTCTTCGCGGCGCGAGAGAGCCTCCCCACTGGTCCCCCAGGGATCGTCGTCCGCGGCCTTCGCAGTGCGTGCGTTGCTACGGTCGTCCCGGGCAGCTTCTTGTTCGTAGGTGTCTTCCTTAGTTACAGGGCTTGAGTCCTCTTCACCGGTGCTTATTCCGATCGGTCCAGCGCGATCTGTGTCGCCGTCCCGATCCACAGGGGAGCTGAAGCCGGGGAATTCGACGGCTGACTCACCCGCGCCGCTCGCGACGGCAACCGGCTCGTCTGCGACGGGTGAGCTCGATTCCTCCATCACGGGGAAGAGCACATCCTGGACACTCCGCTCAACCTTGGCGCGACTCTTGGCCTTTACCCCAGTGGTCTTTTTACTCGCGGTCTTCTTGCTCGCACTCTTCTTTGTGCTGGCCTTTGTTGCCGTGGCTTTCTTGCTGGAAGCCTTCTTGACTGCCTCCTTCTTGACTGCCTCCTTCTTCGCTGTGGCCTTTTCCGCAACTGTTTTCTTCACGGCCGTCTTCTTCACGGCCGTCTTCTTGGTGGCGGCTTTCTTCGTCGCCACCTTTTTTGAAGCGGCCTTCTTCGTGGCCGTCTTCTTGGTCGCGACCTTCTTCGTGGCTGCCTTCTTGGCTGTAGTTTTCTTGGTCACAGTCTTCTTCTTCGCCGCGGCTTTCTTCGTCGTTGCCATTTGCTTCGTCACTGGTTCGGTAGTTGCCGTCTGCTTGGCAGCCGTATTCTTGGCAGCCGTCTTTGTCGCTTTCTTGGCGACCTTCTTCGATCGAGATGAGGACCCGGTGCCACTGCTGGCGGGTCCATTCAGCGCACCGGCACCGAAAGGCAGCCCTGCAGCCTTGCTTGTCTTACTCTTCTTCGAAGCCAACCGATTTGTCGGATGTTCAAGGAGCCCGCACAGCGGACAACTCGAAGGGGGTCTGGGGGGGAGGGAGTGTTTCTACTGCGCGAGTGCGGCTGAACCGCGCTCTGGAAGGTCCGGAATGCCTGGACGACGCCAATCGAAGGGCCGAGGCTCCACGAAAAATCGCCTTGGACAACCATGGGAGGTCTCAGGAGAGGCCAACCAGGCTGATCCGCCGGCGGAACCAAGGACACGGTCAGCCCGTCCAATTGGCGGCCGCAGGCGTGCCCGAGGAACTCGGACGGGATGGCCCATCACTTAGGGCCACAGAGACAGGGCGGACTCGAATCGCGGTTCCAAAACCGCCTCGAGCGCCCCCGGATCGAATCTCGTCCGGGGCTCCATCCGCACCAATCAGACCCCAAAGATGCAGTATCGGGGGGCCCCGTGCGAGCACGAAGAGTAGGTTTCGAGACCCCAGGGGGCCAGCCCCTATCGGGGCTGAGGGTGGAGAGCCAGGTCGGGCTCAGCTGGGGTCAGCTTTGAATATCGCCATGCCCCCCGGCTCGACCTGAGAACAGAACGCCCGGGAAGGCCATAGCTGGCTAATTTCTTGGACAACCAGGCCCGCGGCAGAGGCAAAGGCCGGGTGGGACCTCGGGAGCCCGGTATCCAGTACCTCCTGGGTCAACTCACGATGAGGCCTGGGGTCGGGCCCCCCACTCTTCACGGTAAGCCTGGATTCGGCCCAGGGCCGCCTCGTCTAGGATCCGTTTGCCGTCGACAGCATGCTCCCTGAGATGCTCGACGATCTGATCGATTGTGACGATAGCAAAAGTCGGCATGCTGAATTCTGTGGCGAGTTCGTCCAGGGCACTGCTGTCCGCCTGGCCGCGCTCCTGCCGATCAACGGAAACGATCAGACCTCCGAGCTCCACG
>JBLHLB010000349.1:0-4654 GCA_047618505.1 Planctomycetota bacterium | reverse complement strand
CTCGCGCCAACGCCTGGCCTCTGGTACTCGCTGCAACTCGTGGGGATCGCCTTCTGTTGGCCTACGGTAGTGGAGTTTCCAGGTACCCCGCACAAGGGCCATCGTGTTCAGCTCCTCCGCGTAGGCGTAGTGGTCCCGCTCGGCTAATGCCTGCCCTTCGAGAGCCCGAACCAATGACTTGCCGTCGAGATATGATCGGCCGTGGGGGAGGCCGCAAAGCTCCGCAAGAGTCGGGTAGATGTCGATGTTTTGTACGTTGTCAGGGACCCGTCGACCGCCCTGCTCGCCACGGGGGAGTCGGATCAAAAGGGGTACATGCAGCACATCTTCCCACAGCTCCATGTGCTCGAAGAGCGCCTCGTGGCCGGTCGTGCTCTCCCCGTGGTCGGCGGAGACGATCAGTATCGAATTGTCCAGCAAACCACGGGCACGCAGTGCTTCCACGAACTCCCCTAGGGCGTCATCCAGCGTGCGCAACGAGCGATCGTAGTCGTCTACCAGGGGACCGAGCTGAACCCGCTGGGGGATGTGTTCCAGCGGGTTTGCTCCAGGGAGATGAGCGACCACGGAGGAGTTTACCGAACCCCGTGATCGTCCATTCCAGGCGACGGGTGCCTCGCCGAGATCCGCGGTGAGGCCGTCCTCCCTGAACAGTTCGGCATTGTCCGCCGAGGGAACGTAGGGCTCATGGACATCGAAGGGCTGCAGGAAGAGAAAGGACGGCTTCCCCTCAGGGAGGCCATCGAGCCAAGCCAGCATGCGCGGTGTCATGTGGGCCAGACCGCCCTCAGGATTGACGCGGTCAATGTCCGCACTTTCGGTATCCCAGACCTGAAAACCCTGGGCGAATCCATAGCCCGGGTGAAGGTATGGGTTGTCGAGAAAGGCGGCTGTCGTATAGCCCGCGGCTTGCAACATCTCCGCAAGGGTCCAGCGCGCCTCTGGTATTTGCCAGCGACCCTGCTCCTTGACTTCTTCTTCGCTATCCTCCTTTGGTGAGGGTTTCGGCGAAAGGAAGGCCGGGGGCAGTACCCCGGTGAGCTGCGACATGGTGCTGGGCAGGGTCCAGGGAGCATTCGCGCGGCAGTGCTCGAAGAGCACTGACTCCTGCGCCAATTGTGCTAGGGCCGGCGTTGTATTGCGTCCATAGCCGAAGAGGTTTGAGTGGGTTGCCGCGAAAGTGTCAACGTTGATCCAGATGATCGATGGGCTCGCCACGGGCGCAGATTCGAGCAGTTGAACGTGAACTCCCGCCAGGGGCTCCGATCCACTCCAGCGCAGGTCCAGACGCTGTCGCAGTTCGTCCGAAGGGGGCACAGCTGAACGCACTACAAGTTCTCCGCCAGAATGTTCCACCGTGCGCGGTTGCCCTTCCCCGGTTGCGCGGGATCCGGCGTTCTCCACGGGAACAATGACTAAATTCAGGGTCCCGGGACCCGCGCAGGTGCCCCGCAATTCCAGAATGCATGCGCTCTGGAGCTCAAGCTCTAGGGAATAGGTGCGTCCGTGGACCAGGCTGAGGGACTCAACGAGAGTGCGTGCTTCAGCGGCCCCTTCGAACGTGTTTCCTTCGCCACCACAGGCAAACGCCAGACCCACGACCGGGATCGCCAGCAAGCGGAGGGTAGTGGTGCGTAGGTGAAGCATTATGGCGATGGGCGTCCCTTTCGTTCCAGTTGCGTCAGGCCAGAATCAGGCCAGAAGAGGCGGCGGCCCAGTGTATCCCGCCGCCCAAAGGAGCCGTAACCTATCGCTTCCAATTCACCCCGGACTCCGGTCCAAGGGCCGCTGGCCCGTAGACGCAATGACGACGCTCCTCTATAGCAATCTCGAAGAAGCCTTGGCGGGCAGTTCTACCCAGATCTTCGTCGGTACCAAAGCGCGTTTGCTTTCCTATCAAACAGTGGCAAAGGTTCCTGCGGGCGTGCGTCAGACCTGGGAGCCGATGGTGGAGAGCACCAAGCCCGGTGATGGCGGCGTCAGCGTGGAGACTTGGTTGGAGGGGGAGGAGCCCAAGCGCGTGGTCGCCTGCGTGCTCCCCAACGCGGTCTCGCGTCACAACTGTCCGGCGCGACCCCATGCCATCGCGAAGCTTCTGCGTTCGGCCATAAGACGGGGCGGACGCACGGCCGTCGTGCTTGTCGTGGATGACGTGGAGCATGCCTTTGCCGCTGGTTGCGCCGTGCCGAGGGTTCTCCCGGAGTACAGTCGTAAGAACGAGACCACCGGCAAGGCCAAGGCGGAGAGTGATGCTTCGACGGTGGCGGTCGCCATTCTGTCGACGGACACCATTCCCGACACTTTGCTCGATCAACTCCGCGCGAGTGGCGCTGGCATTCGCCTCGCCGCGCGCCTGGTGGACATGCCGACATCGGAGCTCAACACGGACGTGTTTGTGGACGAGCTGCGGACACTCGCCAAGGACGTCGGCGCCGAGGTCAGTGTCCTGCGCGGAGAGGAACTCGAAAAGCGCGGTTACGGAGCCCTCTGGAATGTCGGCAAGACCGCTCTTCAGCCGCCGTATCTTGTCGTGCTGTCCCACGCCCCCGAAGGTGCCACCAGGACCATCGCCTGGGTCGGCAAGGGCATCGTCTATGACACCGGTGGACTGAGCTTGAAGGACAAGGCATACATGCCCGGGATGAAGGAGGACATGGGCGGAGCCGCAGCAGTTGCCGGCGCATTCCTGGCTGCGGTGCGCTGCAACTTCGACCAAAATCTGCACGCCGTCTTCTGCCTGGCAGAGAATGCCATCGGTCCCGCCGCCCTTCGCCCGGACGATGTAATCACGATGCTCTCTGGCAAGACCGTGGAGGTCAACAACACCGATGCTGAGGGGCGCTTGGTCCTCGGCGACGGTGTGGCCCACGCGGTAGCGGAGCTGAAGCCCAACGTGATTGTAGACCTCGCAACCTTGACAGGGGCGCAGCTCGTCGCAACTGGCCGGCGGCACGCGGCAGTGGTCTGCAACGACGAGGAATTGGAGCAGCGCGCGGTCAGCGCCGGTCGCGCTTCGGGCGATCTCGTACACCCCCTGCCCTATGTGCCCGAGTTCTTTCGCGCGGAGTTCAAGAGCAAGGTCGCCGACCTCAAGAACTCGGTCAAGGATCGCGCCAACGCCCAGTCCTCCTGCGCGGCGCAGTTCATTGCCGAACACCTGGGGAGCTTCGGGGGAGGTTGGCTGCACGTCGACATGGCCGGCCCCGTCAGCACCCAGGGGCGCGGAACGGGCTATGGCGTCGCTCTCCTGATGGAACTTTTCGTCCGCTAGTTCACCGAACACCCACGACCAGTTCCCACCTCCGGGTGACTGGAAAACTCTCATGTCAAAAGTACTCGTCAGCTTGGTCTTCTTTGGGTCCATTGCGCTCCCCCTCTTGTCCGCGGGGACGATCCCAGTGGATGGAGAATCCGATTGGTCGCAATACCATGGCAACAGCGGTGATCGCAGGAGCGCGGAGTCCTTCGTCTCACCAAACTGGTCCAAGGAAGATCCGAAGATTGCCTGGGCGATCGAAACGAACCTCGGCTTCAGCTCATTTGTCGTCTCGGGAGACCAGGCCTTTACGCTCGTCTCCGGCACCGATGACGGCGAAGGTCGCGAGGTCTGCATTGCCGTGGACGTCGCCACAGGCGAGGAACTCTGGTCCACAGGACTTGGCCAGGATAAGTACGACGGAGGTGGTGGAAGGGGCGCTTCCGGCAACGACGGAGGCGACGGCCCCCGTAGCACACCCAGTGTTGACGACGAGCGTGTCTATGTCCTAGGCGGCGCCCTGCGCCTAAGTGCCTTGAACCGCAAGTCGGGTGAGTTGGTCTGGAACCAGGACATCATGGCCGACTTCGGCGGACGGAATATCCATTGGCAGAACGCGGCCTCGCCTCTCTTGGTGGGGGATCTTGTGCTGATGGCCGGTGGAGGAGAAGGTCAGTCGCTGCTCGCCTTCCACCGTGAAACCGGTGAGTTGGCCTGGAAGACAGGCGACGAGACGATGACCCACGCGACTCCTATCCTGGCGACGATCCACGGGCAAAGTATGGCGATCTTCCTCGTGCAATCGGGCTTGGTTGCCCTGAATCCCAGCGATGGAGCAGAGCTCTGGCGCCAGGCCTTTGACTACGCCACATCGACGGCGGCCTCACCTGTTGTCTCCGACGACATCGTTTACGTCTCCGCCGGCTATGGCGTTGGCTCCGCCACATTCCGTGTGGTCAAGCAAGGCGACGACTTCGGTACGGAGTTGATTTGGCGCAAGCGGAACAAGTTGATCAACCACTGGAGCACGCCGGTCTGCCGCGACGGCTATCTCTACGGCATGTTCAGCTTCAAGAAGTACGGCGAGGGACCCATGCAATGCGTCGAGTTGAGCACGGGCGAGATCAAGTGGTCCGCGGATGGCTTCGGTCCCGGAAACTGCATCCTGGTGGGGGAGACTCTCGTTGCCCTCTCGGACGCGGGCGAGGTCGTGCTGGCCGAGGCGACACCGGATGCCTACCGCGAGCAGGCCCGTGCCAAAGTTCTGGCAGGCAAGTGCTGGTCGTCGCCGTCCTTTAGCCGCGGCCAACTCTATGTCCGTAGCACCACCGAAGGCGTCCGCTTAGATCTTTCGAACTAGTCCGCAGCCCGGCTACCCCCCCCATGCAAGGCGCGGTG
>JBLHLB010000348.1:0-4656 GCA_047618505.1 Planctomycetota bacterium | reverse complement strand
CTGCTAGCTGCCCGCGATGGCCACTTCTTCCATTTTGAGTACGACGCCGCGCTGCTCGATATCAGCCATGATCGCTCTGTAGCAGTCGATGTCGGGACCTATGAACTCCGGCGGAATGATGCCCGGACGAGCAAAAGATCCCTTGGCAACCAGTCGCACAACCGCGGCACAGGGATAGCCCGTCGTGCGAGCCATGGAGGATATGCCGCGCTCGCGGTCGAACTTGTCGCAAATGTCATAGGTGCGGCGCACGGCTTTCCCTTCTCGCACACCTTCGAACACTAGGCGCATGACGGTGACGTCGTAGTCCGTCGGGCCCTGGTGCCACTGTTCAAAGAGCAGCTTCGAGGTTATATCGAGGGGACGGATCAGCTCCCCATTGACCACACGTTCCTGGTCGAAGAAACCCGACGTAGCGAGGAGCTCTAGCTGCTCCCGACTGCCCTTGTAGCGCAGGGTCTTCTCCGTGAGATTCGGAATCGAGGTCGTGTGCAGCAGGCTGCGCAGGCCGTCTGTGTTGAAGGCCTCCAGCACGCCCATGCCGGGGAAATCGATGTCCTCGGGCTCCGTCAGTGCGGGTACGGTGACGATCTTCCCGTCGCGCAGCAGCCGCGCCGGCCGCGTGTACATCTCGATCACATCGCTCGGCGAATAGGGCGCCTTGTAGTTCCAGGGCGGCGTGGGATTCTCCGGCAGCCCGCCCACGAGGCAGGTGAAGGAGTCGATCCGCTCGAACTCCTGCTCCATGCGTCCCAGGACAAGGTTGCCCAGTCCAGGTGCGACGCCGCAGTCGACGATGGCGGTCAGGCCCTTATCTCGGGCTAGCTCGTCGAGCTCGAAGGGATCCTCCTCGAAGAAGGAGATGTCGACGGCGTTCTTACCGGCCTTCAGAACGGCCTCAAGGGTTTGGAATCCCATCCAGCCGGGGACAGCTCCGACGACGAGATCGTAGGGGGCCACGAGAGACTGAACTCCGCCCGCGTCGCCGAGGTCGGTTTGGAGGAAACGCACAGCGCTGTCGGCCGGGAAGACCTGGGCTCGACCAGCGTCGCGATCTGCCACTGTGACATCGAAGGTGGAGTCGGCGGCCAGGTCGAGAGCGATGGCGGATCCAACTCGTCCGGCGCCAAGCACCAGGAGGCGCGTTTGAGAAGACATGATTCTGATCCGGTAAGCTGTGTTGATCGGGGAGGTTGGGGCTGCCGGCCAGATGCCCGCCGCTCCCGTGAAGAGCAACAATCTTAGCGCCTGGGAGGTCCCCCGGACAACTTGCTGCTGCCACCGGCGCAGTGCAAGTTGGATCCATGCCTGTGCAGATGGCAAGGGCGCGAAAAGCGAAGCGATCGACCGAGTGTTTTGGGTTAAGCGCGCTTCACCTTGCGCCTGCTCACAGTCTCGGCAATAGCGCTCCCCATAACTTTCCCCAAACTAGGGCCTTCCATCGCCCCTTGCGCTATTGCATCTTTTCTTGATGCACGTCGCCTTTACCTCTCTTGCCATCCACGGTGAGCACACGTTCTCGAGTGTGACCCAAACGCTGCTCCACGTCTTGCATCCCGAGCACTGGGCCGTGCCTGTGCTCGCGATCACCGGTGGATTGTTGGCTGTCTACTCGGTGCGCCGTGGCCTGGCTGAGGGAGCGAAGCAGATCCCGCGCGGGTAGTTTCTGGCCCTCCCCTCTGCCTCTCCCCCGACACAACACAACTCGGGGCGAGCTAGACCAAGACCGGCTCCATGGGCGCCGGTCGAGAGCCCTGGTCGCTGGGTGTTAGGGCTTCTTCTTCTTCACCACCGCGATCGCGGAAAACATGCAGAACGCGGGCGCGACCCAGGTCTTCGTAGTCCGGTTCGGGGTATCCGGAGCGTAGGAGCGGCGTGTCCAGGTGCAGTTCGTGCAGGATCACACGCACGCCCTGAATGCCGCGGAAGTGACGTTCGTCCACCAATCGCTCGGCCCCGAAGCGGTCGTGGATCTCGAAAAGGCAGGCCAGGACGCGTTTGAGTCGACGATGACCGACACCGTCCTCCACGAAGAGAAGATCGACCTCTAGATCATCCAGAACCCGCCGCATGAGCGTGCGTGCGGCGCGCGGGAAGGCGCTGCGGTAGGGCGGACCAATGGTGGCGGCGAGACCCTCGTCTTCATCGCGCGTCAGCCCGGGAACGAACCAAAGATGCGGTGCAAACCAGAATCCATGGCCGCGCTGGAACTCACGACCGGCGGCGTGTTTCCAGAGGCGTTCGACGCCGCGGTAGAGGGCGCGGCGAGCCTGAATCGTGGCGCGGCGACGCAGTCGCTCCTGGATGGCGGCGTCTTCGAGCTGCTCCGGGCGTAGTTTGAGGGGCCAGGCCTCACCGAAGAGCTCGGCGAAGGGATCAGGCTCTCCCGCGTCCGGGTCAATGATCACCGGAGCGGAGGGGACAGCCTGACCGTCACTCCCAAAGTAGACGTCGAAGCCGGCCTTCTTAAGGGTTGCCGCCATCGCCGCCTGTGTGCGGGCGTCATCCGCTTCGCTCAGGTTGGCACTACTGCTCAAGTTAACACTGGGGGCACAGGGGCGGCCAGGGTCTGCCATCCACCCGGCCAAGAGAGACCAGGTTTCCATGAACAGGAGCACCGGTGCGATGGCGGCAGCCGACCAGGCGAACCCGCGGGTCAGCACGCCGGTGATGGCGGTTTCCGAGGGGCCCACACCCACCAGACGATCCCCGCCCCCGAGGAGGATCGGTATGGTCGCCAGGAGTACCAGACTAAAGACAACGCTGGCGTTCCAAACACCGAGACGTCCCCAGGAGGCTTCGCCCTGGCCGTCCGCGCGACGCCAAACGAGGCGCAACCCGAAGCCTGCTGGCAAGGTCAAGGCGGCATGTAACACTCCGGCCAAAAGCAGCGGGACCAGTGCCCACCAGAGTGGCAGAAAGAAGGCACAGGTCAGGGCCAGGAGCATTGTCGCGCCGACGGCGGATCGCAGGTGCCGTTTGTTCGTTGAATCCAGCACACCGCGCGAAAGCAGGCGCGACTCCAGGAAGCCGTGGGCTAGGGCCCATGAGAAAACCGTCGCTCCCCCGAGGAAGGCCCAGAGTCCCCCGAGGATTCCGATCCAAAGCAAACCACTGGCCTGTCGAATCTCTTCGCGCGCGATTGTGGGGAAGATCTGGGCCGACCAGGCGAGTCCTACCAGGGTGAGGGCGATGATTCCGATCAACAGTGTCCAGGCCACGGGTGCGCGAAAGGGCAGAGCCGGCTCACCGCGAAGATCCACACCAAAGCGCAGGTGGAAGGGGGCCAGCAAACGGCGGACGCGCTGGCTGCGCCAGATTTCGACAACACGTCCACGGTGACGTGCGGCCGCCGAAGAGCTCAATGTGGCGAGCAGCGCGATTCCTACCCCATCCACCGCGTCCGACGGCGCCGCGCGGCCGAGGGCCTCCAACCCCATGAACACGACCAACCAGGGCGCCCAAAGGAGGGTCTTGGCAAGTCGGGGAGCTCGCTGGGCCAGCCAGGTGATCGGCTGGGCCAAGCGTTCTGTGGGGAGGTTGCGCATGGGCGGTGGAGCATCTTAGTCCACGGGCCCGCTCCCTGGTAAGGCGCGGGTGCTGGAGCCCTCAGTTTGATCCCTGTTCGGCCAGCAGCGACCCCTGGGGGTGTTTGGGGTGGTCTAGGCCTTAGACTCACTGGCCCCACGGCTTCCGCAACGCAATTGATCCAGGACTATTCGATGACACTTCCGATCCAGGGAACGAGCTGTCTCTTGCGGCGTTGGAGCTCCGCTGACGCCGAAGCGCTGGTCAAGCATGCGAATGACAAGGGGGTCGCCGAGAACCTGCGCGACGCCTTCCCGCATCCCTACACCCTGGCCGACGCGGTGGGGTTTCTTGAGCATGTTGTTGGGACCAATGATCCCAACCTGCTCTGCATCGAAGTCGATGGGGAGGCGGCCGGTGGTGTTGGCGTGAAGCTCCTACCCGACGTTGAACGCGTTGGGGCAGAGATGGGCTACTGGCTTGGCCGATCCTTCTGGGGCCGCGGTGTCGTAACGGAAGCCGTTACGCTCTCGACGCCCTTCTTCATGGAGACCTTCGAGCTGACACGCGTCTTTGCCCTGCCCTTCACACGCAACACCCCCTCGGTGCGCGTGCTTGAGAAGTCCGGCTACACCCTTGAGGGGCGACTGCGTAAGAGCGCGATCAAGGACGGAGTCATCCAAGACCAGTTCATGTACGCCTACGTCTAACGCTGGAAGCCCGCGCCGCTATCCAGGGCCGGGAAGGGGAAGATGTCGGAGGGCACGCGTTCCTCGGCGGCCTGCGCTAGGAGCCGATCGACAATCTCCGGATTGGCCTCGGCCACGTTGTTTGCCTCGCCCGGATCTTCATCGAGATTGTAGAGCTCGAGGGTCCATTTGGCCGCGTCCTTCTTGAGGTTGTGGCGTACCAGTTTCCAGGAACCTAAGCGCAGGGCGAGCTGACCACCGTAGGCGGGGAACTCCCAATAGAGTGCCTCGCGCTGGGTCTGTTGTCCCTTCGCGAGCAGGGTCGGCGCAAAGCTAATGCCGTTGCAGGCCTCTGGTGTTTGTGCGCCGGCGAGGTCCGCCAGGGTCGGGAAGAGATCCCACCAAGCCGAGGGTAAGTTGCTGGTCGAATCCGCTGCTA
>JBLHLB010000347.1:0-4660 GCA_047618505.1 Planctomycetota bacterium | reverse complement strand
TTGAGGCTCTGCTACCGTAACCTTCTCCAGGGCTTCAATTGCCCTTTCCCAGCGTTGGGCGCGCACATGCCTCTCGGCAGAAGTGAAGGCCGAGGTGGGGGCACTGGAATCGCCCTGTACTACAGACGGCAATTCGGGGTTGCCAGCAACGACTGGGGTGACAGAGCCCAGTACAGCCAGTAAAAGCAGACAGATTCGAAGAAGGGCCAGGCGCAAGGAGCGCAAGAAGCAGGGCGCAAGATAAAGAATCATGTCTCCGTGTGAGGAAGGGGTGATCCGGCGCCTCTTGTCTGTCGCGCGATAGCCGATTGGGGGCGCTCGGCTCTGCCGCAGCGCTGTCCTGTCAGGCCGCTAACATCGCGCCCTCCGCCCCCAGTACCCGGGGACGATAGAAAGTAACCTTCAACCCTCCCGATCGACACGACAGGGTTAGCTTCAGCCCCCCTCTCGTCAAATGCCAAGGGGGTTCTTGGGGCCGGATTTAGGCTTCGTCGTCCAACATCTGGAGGCGAACATCCTCCTCGGTCATGGCCAGACGCTTTTTGACTGTCATGACTGAAAGGCCGAAAAGCTGGCCGATGTCGGAATGAGGCGTGCCCTGGTTTTCCATCGAACGCATGGTGGCCAGATCTTCCACGAGGTGATTCGCGTCCTTCAGGCGGCGACCACGACGGGCCAAGGGCTTGGGAGCCTCTGGCTCCTGCAACTCTACGCCTGACTGGTTTTCCAGGCGTAGCCCAAGAGCCAGCAGATCACCCTTCAGCACCTCTGCGTTGACCGCCAACCCCTTGAGGCATGCGGCCCAGCCCATGTCCTTTTCCACCACCATGTAGCGCAGCATCCGGCGGCGCTCTTGGGTCATGAAATCATCGTCCGAGGGCAGCCAAGTCAGGCCAGGCAGTTTCTCCAGCCCTTGTGTCTTCTTTCTTCGGCCAGCGCCGGGGCGGCGAATTTCGACACCGGCCTCCTGCACCATCTTTCGGGCAAGGGGCAACGAACAACCGAGGGCATCAGCAACTTCACCCAAGGTCATTCCATCGGAATAGAGCTTGCCGGCCTGTCTCCGAGCATGCTCCTCAGGGCTAGAAGCCAGTGCTGTCCCAATGGAGACAGGCAGCACGTCGGAAACGAGGAGGTCTAGGTTTTCGGGCATCTCCGGGGGTCTCCCGGGAGATGTACTTGTCTTTTCCATACAGTTCTTGTCCGCGCGGGACATGAGGGGGAGTACACCCCGCGCGAACTCAAAGGGAAGCAGTTGCGGCGATCAATAAAAGGAGCGCGGAACAGAACAGGCTGTCCGTCCGGAGCAGTCAAGCAGGTGCAGTTATGGGGGAAGTACCGCCAGGGGTGGAGTGCAGCCTCGAGACATCCCTGCCCCGTGGAAGACCCACTTTGAACCGACCTGCGCCCAATAGTTGCGACCAAGAGTTGCGACCACCTGTTGAATCTGCGCTATGGAGCACGGGGTTCAAGTGACTCACCGGTCACTTCCATGTGTTATTCCCGATAGGTGTAATACCGGGATCGCACAGGAAACAATGCCTGCGACAGAATCGTAACCCTTCTAGGCTCCCTTCGAAACCACGGAATAGCCATGATAGGACCTTAACCTCGCTCCCCTCCCCGAAGACCGCTCCTCAGCACCGCTATCGCCATGGTCGCATTACACAACTCACGCCATTTAGTCGCGGGCAAGCAGTCGTCCAAGACTTGGACAATGCCCCTTTCAACAGGCGCGCTTCTGCTGCTGACCGTTTGGGTAATCCCGACGGTACCCACTGCCCAGTCAAGTGCCCAGTCAGGTACTAGCGACACAGCCGGCCCAGTCTTCGTGGATGGAGAAGCTCAGGTCGTCAAGGCCTTCAAGGATTCGGAAAACTGGATCCAATACGACCTTTGGGTCGAGGCTGAATTCGATTCCGATGGTGACGGCAAGCCCGATCGCATGCACGTAGATGTGACGCGACAGGCACAAACGGAAAGCGAAGGCCTGAGGGTCCCGGTTATCTACGAAACAAGCCCCTACTTCTCGGGCACTGGCTCCGGAGACAAGAGCTTCTTCTGGGATCCCGAACATGAGCTCGGTTCGTCTCCGCCCGTCCGCACCGTGCTGCCCCCGATCCCCCACCAGGCCCGACGTCTGCCGATGTCGAACTCATTGATCAACACCTGGGTTCCCCGTGGTTTCGCTGTGGTGCACTCCGCCTCGCCGGGAACCGGCAAGTCCCAGGGTTGTGCCACGGTGGGCGGCATCAACGAATCCCTAGCGCCGAAGGCTGTTATTGATTGGCTCAACGGTCGCGCCCGCGGATTCACGACGGTCGACGGAGATGAGGAAGTCAGCGCGAGCTGGTGCACAGGCAAGGTCGGGATGACAGGCACGTCCTACAACGGCACTTTGCCCCTAGCCGCGGCAACGACCGGCGTCGAGGGACTCGAAGCGATCATTCCGGTTTCGCCGAACACATCCTATTACCACTACTACCGCTCCAACGGTCTAGTGCGACATCCCGGTGGCTACATGGGAGAGGACATCGATGTTCTCTATGACTTCATCAACAGCGGGAACCCCGATCGGCGCGACTTCTGCAACGACAACGTGCGTGATCAATTGATGGCAGACGGACAGGACCGAGTCAGTGGCGACTACAACGACTTCTGGGCCTCGCGTGACTACATGAATCAACTCGGGCCGCTCAAGGCAGCAACCTTGATGGCCCACGGTTTCAACGATTGGAACGTCATGCCCGCCCACAGCACACGCATCTATGCTGCCATCAAGGCCAAGGGCGTACCCGCTATGGCCTATTTCCACCAGGGCGGCCACGGTGGTCCGCCGCCGCTCCCCATGATGAACCGTTGGTTCACGCGCTACCTCTATGGCGTTGAGAACGACGTTGAGAATGGTCCCCGTTCCTGGATCGTGCGGGAGGACGAGAGCCGTCGCAAGCCCACCTCCTATGCCGACTACCCCCACCCCGGTGCCAGCCCCGTGCAGCTCTTCCCCCAGTCCGGCGGCAGGAGACGGGGAGAACTATCGGACTCGGCCGGAAAGGGATCTGAGTCCCTCGTCGACGATGTTTCTGAATCTGGCACCGACCTAGCAAAGGAGCAGAAGTCGGAGCACCGGCTGCTCTATGTGACACCTGAACTTAAGCAACCGCTGCACATTTCTGGCACCGCCAAGATGCACCTGCGGTTGTCCTCCAGCAAGCCTGCGGCAAACCTCTCCGTGTGGTTGGTCTCTCTCCCTTGGGAAGAGGGGCGTCAGATTCCACAAACGCACAACATCATCACGCGCGGCTGGGCGGATCCCCAGAACCAGAGTTCACTTACGGAGAGCGAGCCCCTCGTCCCCGGCCAGTTCTATGACCTGACCTTCGACCTGCAGCCGGATGATCAGGTGATCCCGGCAGGCCAACAGATTGGCCTGATGATCTTCTCAAGTGATCGCGACTTCACCCTCTGGCCTGAGGCCGGAACGGAGTTGACGATTGACCTGGCGAATAGTCACCTCGAACTACCCCTTGTTGACGGTCAACAGGCCCTTGCGAACGCATTCAAGTGACAACCACGGGGACGAGAGTCGCCGGGATCTCCCCGTCGAGGCCGTCCTTGGTGACGTCCTCCAGGCACTAGAGACAAGCGGCACCTGCGTTCTGGTTGCCCCCACCGGCGCGGGAAAGACAACGCGATTGCCTCCAGCCCTCGTGGACGCAGGCATGGGGCCTGTGGTGATCCTTGAACCACGTCGCCTGGCGGCGCGCAGCGCCGCCAAGCGCGTGGCCAAGGAACGCGGTGTCAAACTCGGACGGGAGGTGGGCTACCGTGTCCGCTTCGACAGTGTCGCTGGCAAGGACACCAAGATCACCTTCGTGACCGAGGGAATCTTCATCCGTCGTCTGCAGGAAGATCCGTTCCTCGAGGGCATCGGCTGCGTCGTGCTTGATGAGTTCCACGAGCGCAGCCTAGACCTGGACCTCGCCCTGGCCTTGGTCTACCGCGTCCAGCAGGAGGTTCGTCCCGAGTTGAAGCTCGTGGTGACCTCCGCGACCCTCGATGCGCCGCTGCTATCCCGCTACCTGGGAGATGCGCCCATCGTCCGATCAGAAGGGCGGCTCTTCACTGTCGAGACGGAGTACTTCCCCCAGCTTGCAAAGGAGCGCGGAGCAGAACACGTGGCGCGCGCAGTCGGTCGCGCCCTGGAGACTAGCCCCGGCGACGTGCTTGTCTTCCTTCCAGGCGTTGGCGAAATCCGTCGCGCCCACACTGCCCTCGAAGGCCTGGCCCGCACGAAAACGCTCGAGGTACTCGAACTCTACGGCGACCTGGCAGCCGAGGCACAGGACGCGGTCTTGGAGGGCAACACCCGGCGCAAGGTCATCCTGGCCACCAACATCGCGGAGTCCTCGGTCACCGTCCCCGGCGTCACTGTCGTTGTGGACACGGGGTTGGCCAGAAGCCTGAAACACGACCCCGCAGTTGGACTCGACCGACTTGTCCTTGGCCGCATCTCCTTAGCCTCGGCGGAACAGCGCAAGGGACGCGCGGGCCGAGAGGAAGCTGGCCACTGCATTCGTCTCTGGAGTGCCGCGGAGCAGCGCGCCCTAGCAACCTTCGACGAACCCGAGGTTCGGCGCGCGGATCTAACAGCGACGCT
>JBLHLB010000346.1:0-4660 GCA_047618505.1 Planctomycetota bacterium | reverse complement strand
GGGATGATCTGCCATTGTTCCGCGAGCATGTCCATGACCGGAGTGTTTGGCAAGGAGTTGAAGTCACCGGCCAGAAAGACGGGAGCGCTCTCATTCTTCAGCGCTTCCACCAGCGCCGTTGCCTGGGCTAAGCGCTCTTCTTCGGTATTATAAAAGTGAATGCCACAGATCACGATTTCCTGCCCGTCGGAGAGGCGGATGCGCCCAGCAAGGGAAGTGCGAGGCTCCGTGCCGTCGGGAAGACGATGGTTCTCCGTCGAAAGGAAGGGTGTCTTCGAGAGCAGCGCCATTCCGTACTCGCCGCCTTCGTAGTCGAAGAAGGAACCAAAGGCCGAGTGCATCCCTGTCATTTGCCCCAGCTCCCGAGCCTCATCCAAACGGTCGGTGCGGGTCGTCCCCTTGTCGATCTCCTGAAGGCAAACAAAGTCAGGATTCAAACCCCGAATCACCGCCGCCGAGCGCGTCAGATCAAACACGTCATCCATGCCCGCGCCATGGCGAATGTTGTAGATCAACAGGCGCAACTCGGCGGGCTCCACCACCTCCGGAGTCGTCTCGCCGAGATCGGGCGATGTGCAGCCAGCGGGGAATAGACAAAGCAGCAGAAGGGTGAGGATTCGCATGGCGGCATTGTTTCGTATCCCGCTCGGCGTTCACCACTGTCTCGCCTGATCTCGAGGGAGCAATCGAGATCTGTACCCACCGATCTGCTCGATTTCCTTCAATATTCGCCTTGTGCTGGGCTGATTGGGTGTATATAGGTAGTGATACACCTATGCTGTTCACAGTCAACCGCCACAACGGCATCCCCGCTTACCGTCAGATCATCGAGCAGATTCGCCTCGGCATTGCCGGGGGGCTGCTGCAGGTGGGGGCGGAGGTGCCCAGCACCCGCGCTCTGTCGGCCCAGATCGGGACGAATCCCATGACGGTCAGCAAGGCCTACGGGATTTTGGAGCGCGAGGGCGTGCTCCACCGCCGGCCGGGTTTGCCCCTGGTTGTAGCGGCCGGGGCCGGGGGAGATGGGAGTAAGGAAACTCGCGAGATGCGCGAGCAGGAGTTCAATCGAGCCCTGCAGCCGGCGGCCAAGATCGCCGTCCAACTGGGGGTTTCGATAACCCGTGCCAAGCAGCTATTGAGCGAGGCCATGAACACCGCATCGAAGGATGCAACGGACTAGGAGAGCACTCCCATGAGCACTATTTTTCAAGCACAGAGTTTGGTCCGACGCTTTGGCGACACGGCGGCCTTGGATCGCATCGACTTGACCCTGGAGCCGGGGAGTGTCACCGGGCTGATCGGCCGCAACGGAAGCGGTAAGACGACCCTGATTCGCACGATTGTTGGCCTTATCTTGCCGACCAGTGGAATCGCGAGCACCTTTGGAACGGAAGTCAAGGAGCTCGGGGGCGACGAACTCTCCCGCATCGGTGCTGTATTCCAGGAGAACCGCCTGCTTGGTTGGATGACCGTAGAGGGTCACTTGGACTTCGCCAGCCACATGCACATCAACTGGGACAGGGATCGTCAGCGGAAGTTGCTCAGCGCCCTGGAGCTAAACCCCAGGGATCGTGTGGGGAAGTTGTCCCCGGGCAATGTGCAGAAGCTGGCTCTGATGCTGGCGATCTGTCAAAGGCCGGACCTCCTGCTCCTGGACGAACCCGTGAGTTCCCTGGATCCGATTGCGCGTGAAGAGCTCCTGACCTTTCTGTTGGAACTCGTGCGCGAGGACGAAGCGACGATCCTGATCTCCTCCCATACCCTGGTGGATGTGGAGCGCGTCGTCGATCGCATCCTGTGCCTGGACCGCGGCCGTGTCGTGCACGAGGGACAGCTCGATGATCTGCTCGAAGGTTATGCAGAGTGGATGGTTACGGCGCCCCCCGGGCCCGAACCGGAGTGCTTCCGCAGCGGCTTCAAGGAGGACTGGGTCCTGGAGCGCAGGGGCAGCGGACGCCAGGCGCTCTTGCTCGTGCGCGCGGGCTCTCACCCCGAGGAACGCCGTAGCCTCTTTGAGTCCCACAATGGCGTCTCCGTAGAAGCGCGACCCGCGAACCTGGAACGCATCTTTCCAAGTCTCGTAGGCGGTGTTCCGACGGCGCCATGGAACCAGGGGCAGACGGCGTGAAGCAGCTCAAGCAATCACCGCTCGTCGGGATCTTCTGGCGGGGGGAGTCCATCTTCGGGTTCTTCCTGATCATGGGCATGGCCCATGCCGTTGCCTCGTGTGTGCGCTTGCTCGGTTCAGAGTTTCCCGGGCTACACCCGGGCCGCGGAGCGGAGGACTACACGACGTTGGCGCTGCTGACCCTCTATGCCATGATGTTCGTCTGTGGTTTCGGGCTCTTGCTCACCGGCGGCTTGATGCTGACCCTTGCCTGTCAATTCACTTGGTTCACACGCGATCTGCGCGGACGCTTGCGGCGTGACTCCTTCGTTCTCCTGGGGCTATTCATGTTGCCTGCCCTGGGGCTCGCTTTCGTTGAGGGTGCGCCGCTCGGAATCATCGGTGTTCCGCTGCTGTGCTTTGTTCCGGGGCTACTGGTCCTGGATCCCCGTGTGAAGATCTCGATTCGCTGGGTGATGATGTTTCTCATCCTTGCCCTGGGGTTTTCGGCTGAGCTGTTGGTGGAAGCGGCCCGCGCTTGGCCGCTCTTGATCCTTGCGATCGGACTTCTCTCTGCCGGCACTGTCCTGCCGTGGAGCCTCGCCGCCGCCAGCAGTCGAACTCTGTTGCTGCAGGGGGATGCCGCCCTCGGCAACTCCGCCCGCCACCCCTTCATACCGCAACCCTGGGAGAGGAAGCTGCGTTCTGGAACTCTTCGCGACGTCCGTTGGTCAGAGGGGGTCGTTCAGGACCGCCGAAGCCTTTGGCGCGCCATTCAGTTTGAACGCTGGGGCTGGAGTTCCGGTCGCTGGCTCTTCGGTTCCCTGGGGCCGACTGCGGTGGCAGCATTAGTAGCAGCAATTGGAGTGGTGTTGGTGAGCTCGGCAAGCGCCTGGCGCATCGGCCTTGAGCCCGGCCAATACCCGGACCTGCTCTTCTCTGTTCTCGCGAGGCCGACGGAGACGGAGAAGCTTGTCGGTGGAGATCACAATTGGCTCTTCTTCTGCATCGTTCCATCGGTGATCTACTTGACCGCGCTCATCCTGACGGATCGCATGCAGCCCAGCCTGCGTCCCGGCGAACTCTACCCCATGTCCCGGTATGAGCGCGCGGACCTCTACTGGCGCGGGGCCCTCAAGTTCTGGACGCCCGTCTTCCTTGGCATCGCATTCGGCCTTGGATTGCTCACTGTGGCCACGGGACTCGTCTCTTCCCAATGGCCCGACAGTGGAGTGCCTCCGTTCCTCTTGAGCCTAGCGCTCCTCGCGGCGACCTTCCCGCTGCTCCAGCTCATGACCCTTCTGAAGGAGTTCTACCCCGGCGAGAAGATGAGCTCCTGGGCAGCAACTCTGCTGATGATCACCCTTGCAACCTTGGGTGCGGTCGCACTCACTGTCGGAACCACTGTCGTCAAGGACGTGAAGTCAGATGCCCTGGCCTGGCTGTTCTTCGGAGGCAGTCTAGTAGTTGCCGCATTGGCGCAGCTCGTGCTGAAGTCCTACCTCTCCCGGAAGCTCTCGAAGATGGACCTCGTTTGACTGCGAGGCGGGGCGTGTGTTGACGGCTTGTTCTCCCTAGGATTCGATGGAATCCCCGCAGGGCTCTTCGGAATCTCAGAAGAGCCCTTGACCCTCCAGTTACTGGAGGCCGTAGCTTCCGCCCGTGAGGACAAGTCCATGGACCACTTCAGTATCGGAGAGTTTTCCCGCATGTGCGGGCTGCCGGTCAAGACGCTGCGCTTCTACCACGAGAAGCAGCTCTTGGTTCCGGTCCGTGTCGAGCTGGACACAGGCTACCGCTACTACAACCGGGAAAATCTCGAGGTGGCACAGGTCATTTGCGCCCTGCGTCGCTTCGATTTCAGCCTGGAGACCATTGCCGAGATCCTGGCGGACCGCCGGGACGACGGGGACATCCTCGAGTTCCTGGAGGCGCACAGGCAACGTCTGCAGGGGGAAATTCAACACCGCGATGACATCCTCCACAGCCTGGATTCGATCATCGCACGGGAAACCAATGCGAGGACATTTATGAGTAGCAGTGCAAACGAAGTCGTTGAGAAGACCCTGTCAACCCTCCTGATTGGGGGGCTGCGCATGAAGGGGCGTTATTCCGATTGCGGCAAAGCCTTCGGGACTCTGGGGCGCAAGCTCGGGCGACACATCGGCGGCAAGTCGATGATGTTGTGCTACGACAACGAGTTCAAAGAGGATGACGCTGACTTCGAGCCGTGCATGCCCCTCAAGCGCGAAGTTCAATCAGAGGGCGTAGATGTGCGCGAACTCCCCGGAGGTCGCTGCATCTCCCTGATCCACCACGGTCCCTATGACGAACTCTCGCGTTCCTATGGTCGTATCATCGAGTACGCCAAGGGCAAGGGAATGGAGCTGAGCGCGCCCAGCCGTGAGGTCTACATCAAGGGTCCCGGCATGATCTTCAAAGGCAACCCCAAGAAGTACATTACGGAGCTTCAGTTCCTGCTCGTGGACTGATTGATCCAAACAGGAACCATTCATCCAAACAGGAACCATTCATCCAAACAGGAACCATTCA
>JBLHLB010000345.1:0-4665 GCA_047618505.1 Planctomycetota bacterium | reverse complement strand
ACGCCGGCCCTGGACGCACTCTTCGCGGACAGCGTTGTGTTTGACTCGGCGCGCTCTTCAGCGCCCTGGACCAAGCCTTCGATGGCGAGCATTCTGACCGGACTGTCGCCCCTGGTGCATGGCACAACCTCCGAGGGGGTGCGCCTGCCCAAGGAGGTTCACACGTTCGCAGAACACATGGCCGGAGCTGGCTACGTCACGGCGGCCATGGGATCGAACGTTCACCTGGAGCCGCGCTTTGGTTTTGCCCAGGGTTTCGACCAGTACTGGTTGCCGGTGCGTAAAGAATGGGGCGACTCCCTCGGCAGTTCGCTATTGGAACGCGCGGATCCGAAGCGCTTCCCCGCGCTCTTTCCAAGTACGGAAGCTCTGGCGGATGTTGCGGTTGAGTGGCTGACGGAGAACCGCGATCGAGAGTTCTTCCTGTGGATTCACGTGCTTGACCCGCATTGGCCCTACGCGCCGCCGGCTGAGCACCTTCCGGAGCGCAAGGAAGGCGAGCGTATCGGAGATCACTGGGGCGAGCACGACACCGTGCGCAGCGTCCAGGCGGGAACCGGACGTTTGAGTGCGGCGGACCAGGAGCGCGTGCGCGGGCTCTATCGCGGAGAGATCGAGTATGTCGATGCGCAGCTCGGACGCGTGTTCGAGACCCTACGCGAGTTGGAGTTATACGACGATGCGCTGATCGCCTTCACATCCGACCACGGCGAGGAATTCTGGGAGCACGGGACCTTTGAGCACGGCCACACGCTCTTTGACGAAGTCCTGCGCGTGCCCTTGGCCTTCAAGTTGCCGGGGAATTCAACGCGCGCGCACGTCGACGCTGATGTCCCCAACGAAGCGCTGTTGCCGACCGTCCTAGAGGTTCTCGGTATCGAGCCCGCTCACGAAATGAGCTCCGCATCCCTGGTGGAGATGTGGAGCGGTGGTGATGCATCCGCACGGGATGGCTTCGCTGCGGGAACCTACTACTACAACGAGAAACGAATGCTGCTAACCGGCGGTATGAAGTTGATCGTGGACTACGCCACGGATCGGGTTGAGCTCTACAACCTGGCGGATGATCCCGATGAACGCTTCCCCTTGGTCGGTGAGACGGGGGCTAAAGTCGAGGCTATCCTTGAGCAAATGAAGGCCCGCGAAGCGCTGCAACTCCAGCTGCGCGAATCGCTCGGCATCAAGAACGCCGCCGTGCAAAGCGACAGCGCTGCCCGCCGGAGCATGAGGAACATCGGGTACAGCGGGGATGAGTAGGTTGCTAACTCGCCCTGTAGTTCTCCGGAAACAGCTCGCGCTCCACCGCTTCGATCACGATGTGGATGACCTGAATGTGGACCTCTTGGATGCGGTCCGAGGTCGTGGCTTCGGGGACGATGATGGCGACATCGACTTCGTCCTTGAGCGCGCCGCCGCCCTTTCCAAGGAGCCCAATGGTCTTGATCCCTCGCTCCTTGGCTGCGGCTACTCCCTTGCGGATGTTCGGCGATTCTCCGCTGGTTGAGATCGCGAGCAAGAGATCACCCTCTTTGCCGTAAGCCTCAACCGAGCGCGCGAAGACCTCGTCGTAGCCGAAGTCGTTCGCTATGCAGGAAAGCTGCGAAGGATCGGAGAAGGCCAGGGCCGGGAGGGCCGCTCGATTGCCGCGGAAGCGCCCGGTCCACTCCTCGGCGAAGTGCATGGCGTCGCACATCGACCCACCGTTGCCGCAACTCATTAACTTACCCCCGGCCTTCAGGGTCTCCGCGGCCAGGGCGGCAAAGCGGGCGACCATCGGCAAACCATCGGGGCAGGTACGGAATGCAGCTTGAACGGAGGCGGCCTCTTCAAAGGAGGCGCGGATGACATCTGAGTGAGTCACGGTGGCGAAGGGCAGGGGAGGATTCGGGGGGATTCCCTCGGAGGGACACGCGGCTGTGTCCATGGAGTATCCACCCCTTTGCCGCCGGAGTCCATGCGGGGACCACGCACTCCTTCCATTCGGCTATCCCGGCCCCCCACTCGATGCTCCGACACGATCACACCTTGAATTCGCAGCGATAGCGACAGGTCTCTGCGCCTGAGCCCAACTCAGGTTCCTGTGGCCGTGGGCACCATCTCCCTAACCGACCTCGGTTCAGTGCGTTTGGAGTCGATCGGAGGTGATCTTTGGCTGCGCACGGAGCTGGCACCAGGGGCCTGGGTAGCGTCGGGTCTTGAGGGGGTTTGGAAACAGTCCCGCTCAGCGACTGTTATTAGGCGGGACTCGACCCAGCCAGGACCCCAACTTCGATTCCTTTCAGTTCGTAGCCCTGGAGACTTCGCGCCCGGAGTTGGCGAACGTAGAGCCCGGCGTATTCTGCGCCCTTGGGGACACCGTCTTCGTCGTCACCGATCCCCTGATCGGCGCGCCTTCCGAGCCTGCGGGAGCGGAGAATTGATTCCACTGGGGCGCGCCTTTCGAGCGAAGCGCAGCGTCAGCTGAACGAGTTGGGCTACACGGGTGACGAGTAGCCGCTCAAATGGACGCAAAGGCTCCACGTGCAGCGTCCGCCACACGATCGAGCGCTGCGTCATCGTGTGCCGTCGAGACAAACCAAGTCTCAAAGGGCGACGGCGGCAGGAACACGCCGCGTTGGAGCATGCCGTGGAAGAACCCGGTCCAGCGTTCGCGGTCGCTGGCCATGGCGCCTGTGAAGTTTGTGACCGGCTTGGAGGAGAGATAGGGGCACAGCATCGAGCCGACGCGGTTGACCACAAGGGGGACGTTGGCGGCCGCGGCAGCTGACAAGAGGTCTGCTTCCAGGCGCGCGCTGGACTGTTCGAGCTTCCCGTAGGCGTCATCCTGCGCGAGCAATGCAAGCGTCGCACAGCCCGCGGCCACGGCCAGGGGGTTGCCGGAGAGGGTTCCCGCTTGGTAGACGGGGCCCGCCGGCGCGATGTTCTCCATCAGCTCGCGCGATCCGCCATAGGCTCCAATGGGGAGACCTCCACCGATGACCTTGCCCATGGTGATCAGGTCCGGCCGCACATCGGTCAGCTCGACATAGCAACCGCGCGCCACGCGGAAGCCCGTCATGACTTCGTCGAAGACCAGCAGTGCACCGTGCTCGTCGCAGAGGGAGCGTAAACCCTCGAGGAATCCGGGGAGCGGCGGAATGCAGCCCATGTTGCCGGCCACGGGTTCGACGAAGACGCAGGCGATCTCCGATCCGTGTTCGGTCATCAGAGCTCGCACGCTATCCAGGTCGTTGTAGCCGGCGATCAAGGTCATGGCCGCGAGGTCCGCCGGTACGCCGGGGGAATCCGGAGCGCCCAGGGTCAATGCCCCCGATCCGGCCTTGACCAGAAACGAGTCGCCGTGGCCGTGGTAGCAACCCTCGAACTTGAGCATCTTGTCCCGCCCGGTGACGGCCCGCGCCAAGCGCAGGGCACTCATGGTCGCCTCGGTGCCGGAGTTGACGAAGCGCACCATTTCGAGTCCCGGGACGCGCTCCGTCACTAGGCGTGCTAGATCCAACTCAGCCTCGGTGGGCGCCCCGAAGGTCGTCCCAGATTCGGTTGCCGCATGCAGCGCTTCCTTCACCGCTGGGTGCCCATGCCCGACGATCAACGGGCCGTAGGACAGGACCAAATCCACATAGTTGTTGCCATCGACGTCGGTGACAGTGGCGCCGTCACCCCTCGCAATGTGAACCGGAGTTCCGCCTACCCCACGCCAGGCACGCACCGGGCTAGAGACACCCCCGGGCATCAGGCGCTGGGCATCGGCGAAGAGGGCTTGGGATCGTTCCGTTGAGGGGGAGCTGGTCATGCCGGGAGTCTCGGAGGAACCCGGTGGGCAGCGCAAGTCTGGTCTTGGCTCCCTTGTCCCGAAGCTCGATTTTACCCGACTCAACAGCGCCCGACCCTGGCAGGCCCGACCCTGGCCGGCTCGACCCTGGCCGGCTCGACCCCCACTCAGTCCGGCCAGTTCAATTCGAGGCCGACCAGGCACAGCCCGAGATCGTTGGGCTCCGGATCAGGAAGCTCGATCACGCGTTCGAAAGTTGCCGTATCGGGGGAAGCCAGGGAGCGCACCGTGGCCGGACCGATGGAGATCGCACAGGGGCTCAAGGACTCTCCCATGGCGATGCGACGCGAGTAGGCGCGCACGGCCGAGGGACTAGCAAAGAAGACGACCTCGGCCTTGGGCAGGGAACCGCAGTCCACGCGCTCGTTGGTCTCGTACACGATCGGCGCGCAAACTGCGATGCCCCGGGAGAGCAGCATGTGCTCGAGTTCGTCGCTGATGGAGCCGCGCGGCCAGAGCACGTGACGTGGGCGATCCTCGCGCTTGACCAACAACTCCACCAGGTCCGTCGCGGCGCGCGGGCCGATCAGCCGAACTTCGAATCCGGAGGCCTCCAGTCGTCGTGCGGTGGCAACGCCGACGGCCGCGCAGGGGATCGAACACAGCACCTCCTTGTGATCCTCAAGGAAGCGCACAGCGTGCTTGCTCGTCACGCAAATCCAATCCGGCTCACTCTCTAATTCCAGGGAAAGGTGCACGAGGCGGTGGCGGACTTCTAGGAGCGGGTAGACGATCGGATTCCAACCCTGGGCGCGCGCGGCATCTGCCCAACGCGGTAGCTCGGCGATCGGTCCGGTGATCAGGATTCTGGGTTTCATTGGCGTGCCTCAGCG
>JBLHLB010000344.1:0-4679 GCA_047618505.1 Planctomycetota bacterium | reverse complement strand
GCCCTCTACATCTCTATCGCCTGGACAATCGGGCTGTGGCTATTGGTTCCCGCCACGGCGAAAGTGCGACGCATCATGCGCAGCACCCCTGATCACTACGGCGTCCAAGCGATGCAGGGAACGACTCGGGAAGCGCGCAATCTGAAGCGCAGCAAGGGGAGACTGTCCGCAGGAGATGCAAAGAATCTGGCGCGACTTGCCCAGCGCCGCATGATGTTTCAGTCCTGCCTGGCCGTGGTGATCGTGTTCGGAATCTCGGGCATCTTGGCGGGAATCGTAAAGGCGAGCATCCCCGACTCCCCTGAAGTCGTCCTTGCCGCTTTCACTGAGGAATGGAACTCCGGGGACAACGCGAGCCTCACACGTCGCTTTAGAGCCGCTCCCGGCGACACAATCAAGGGGCGCTGGAATCGCTTAGCGGAAGGACCCCTCGCCCAGAGTCTGCCGACTCTGACGGATCCCACAAAAACGGAGTACGGCCTAGGGAGAGTCGAGACCTGGTGGGATACGCCACAGGGTGAAGTGGCCCTGTCCATGGTCCTTAGGGATTCGGACTGGACAATCACTGGATTCAAGCCGCCGGTGCCGCCCATCGAAGAGCGTGCTTCAAAGCTCAGGAGCGCTTGGAACTCCGGCCAGCAACAGCGCATCACGTCGATGTATCAGGAATCATCGCGCGCCAAGAGTGCACGCTCTTTCGAACGCATGCTGGAACGCCAGGACTGGACCGATGACAGCGGAAATTTCTCCCTCCCGCAACTCGGGCCGCCCCGGTTAGTAAAGGCAGGAATCGAACGCCTTGTGCACAGCTACGACAGCGATTTCGGCGCCTTTAGGGCGACCTTCCGCATCGTCGAAGGCGGAGACTGGGCTCTAACCTCCCTCCAGCTTCCGAGGAGCGACTAGGAGCGACGACCCAGGAGCGCGCGGGCCGGTGCCCCGAGGGCGCGGACCAGGCCTGGGTGCGCGCCACTCGTGAGCCAGGCAGCCAGCGCAACAGTCTGTGGTGCATCCAAACGCGGAATCGCCTGGGGACGCTGTCCCGCAACAACCAGGGGATCACCGCCGCTGGCAAAGCAGGCGCGCAGCCCAGCGGCCTTTGCCGTATCGGCGCAGTCCTCATTGGTGCGGTTGTAGGGGAAGGCCAACATCGTAGGGGAGCGACCCAGTTGCTCACTGAAGCGCTCGCGGGCCGCACCGAGTTCGGCGCTCAGTTCCGCGCCTGAGAGCGTGCGGCAATCCGGGTGCTCCGCCGTGTGCACTTCGAGGGTTAGCTCCGGCCACTCGTCCCGCAGGATGCGCAGCTCGTCCCAGGTCGCAACGACACGGGGAGCCTCACCGGACGGAACCAGCATCTGAGTCACACGCTGTAGTATCTGATCGCGTTTAGGGCCGCGCGCACCGATCAACTCGCCCTCCAACCGGACGCGTGCCTGGGCCAACCCCGTGGCGTCGCGCAGATCACTGGCTGAGTCATCCTCCCACCAAAGCACATCACGTGTACGGTGCCGCAGAATCCCATGGAGTCGGTCCAACCAAGGTGCTTCTTCACGATCACACCAACCCGTCACGACGAAGGCCGTCATCGGCACCTTGTACTTGCGCGCCAGGGGAGCGACGACCGAGAGCAGGTCGCGGTAGCCATCGTCCAGGGTCACAGCAACCGTCCCGGCCGGAAGAGTGCGGCCCTCTTCCAGAGCGCTGACGATCTCGTCGAGAGCGACAACGGAGCGGCGCTTCACCAGGAATCGCAAGTGCTCTTCGAACAACCCCGGGGCAATTCGCGAACGCGGATCGATCCAATGCTGATGCTGACTCTCGGCAACGGAGTGGTAGGTCAGAATCGTCGCCCCCGCCACTCGACCGAGCCGCACCCAGGCTGCGGCCAGCCCCGTGCGTGCCAACCAGACCCCAGCCAGGTCCTTGAGCTGATCACGCCGACCACGCGGGAAGGCGATCTCATCAACGGCCGGATCCGGGTGGGTCGGCGTACGCAGGGGGCGCGGGGTAGGAGTGGCTAACTGGGACATGGTCTGGGAGTATAGTTCGGCTTGCGCGCGGAGCCCCTGGAGTCCGATGGATCCCCTGGGCTGAAATGCCTTTCCAATGCAGTCCTCCAGCACAAACCAAACCCCGCCCACCGTGGACCAAGGCACGGGGACCAAGGCAGCAAGCAGGCCAGGAAGCGGGTCAGAAACCGGAGTGGTGTTGATCGGACGCAACGAAGGCCAACGGATTCTGCGGGCCATCGAAGCCCTCGCGGAGCCGCGACCGCCCCTGGTCTATGTGGATTCCGGCTCCCACGACGGCAGTCCAGAGGCCGTCGAAGCTCTGGGAGTGCCGGTTCACCGCCTGGATCCAGCGCGCCCCTTCAGCGCCGCCCGGGCCCGCAACGAAGGCTTAGCTTTTCTCCTGGAGCGGGATCTCGCTCTGACTTTCGTCCAGTTCATCGACGGCGATTGCGCCCTCGCGAGGGACTGGCTCAGCACCGCACGCGACACCCTCGAAGCACATCCAAAGGTCGCCATGCTGGCGGGAATCCTGGTGGAGCTCGACCCCAACCTCTCCCCATTCGCGCGCATCATGGGAGTCGAATGGGAGCTCCCCGGATTGGGCGAAGTGGAATCCGTTGGGGGGATTTGCCTGGCAAGGGTTGCCGCCCTGGAAGCCGTTGGTGGCTATGACGCGGGACTCATCGCCGGCGAGGAATTCGAGCTGGCCCAACGGCTACGGCAACTGAATTGGCGCATCGCCCGCATCGACGCTCCCATGGCAACGCACGACGGCGGTGTGACACGTGTATCCCAGTGGTGGCGCCGCGCCCTGCGCTCGGGACATACCCACGTGGAAGCCTGGTTGCGCCACGGAAAAAGCAGTGGACGGGCCGGTGCGCGCACGCTTCTTTCCAGCCAGGTTTGGGGTATCGGCCTACCGACGATCGCCATCGGCGGAGCGTTCTTCACGCAAGGCTGGAGCCTCTTGCTCCTCGCACTCTACCCACTCCAGATCGTGCGCATCGCCGGGCGCTTTCGAGCAATGGGGTTTGACGGAAGTACTTCGCGCCTCTTTGCGCTGCACTGCCTGGCATCCATGTTGCCCCAGGCTCTGGGGCAGTTGCGAAGCTTGTTGCTCTCGCTCTTTCAGCGAAAGAGCAAGTTAATCGAATACAAGTAGGGCTCAGTTCGTGCGCCGCAAGAGGGACGGCGGAAGGCCCCGGTCATAGGAAAAGGGCGCCGGGCGACGACTGCTGGCCGGGGGCGCCCATTGGGCTCCAATAGCAAAGAACGTCACGCCGTCGGTGTCGATTCTATAGTGCTCGACTTCTCCCCGCAGGGCCCAGCCAGAGCCGAGGTCATAGGTGCCGACCAAGCCATAAAGGACGTCAATCCCGCTGTCGGAATCGGTGCCCTGTATACCACCGACACCATTGGCTTCGACTTCGCCATCCCACCACCACAGGCCGCCCTTTAGACCGAGCTGCCATTCCTCTTCGTCCACCGCATACCAGGTGCCTGAGATAGCCGTTCCCTTGGCGGAAAAGGGGTGATTCTCCGCAACCGTTTCGAGGGAAACGTTAGGTGTGGTGATCGCAATATCACTTTCGATGGTACCCAGATCTACGGCGGCGATCTCCATGGCGAAAGGGCCTTCGAAGCGGTAACCGCCAAAGATCTTCCAGCCCACATCGTTGTTGTCGAGATCCGCTTCGGCCTCGATCCCCTCGTCGAGAAGGGCGCTGTCAATATCGGAGTCCTCGGCGTTAGACACTGCCATTCCAAGGGTTACGCCAACGTAGGGGCCCGAGCGAAACCAATCCACCTCGCTGGGGATGGAGGTCTCCTGGACCGGAGCCCTACGGCGACCTGCGGGGCGAGTTGGTGCGTTGGCGACGAGACTTTCCTCCATGATAGACCCACAGGCAGCCAGGACGGAAAGGAGGGCAATCGAGATGGTTCTGCTTTTCATCGGCGTGGTGCGCATTTCCGCCGATCCCCGGGAGGGAGCGCGACGGAAAGGGGCGTCACCCAAAAGCTACCCCGCTCAGGGGGCGAGGTCCAAGGGGGCGGAAGATTCAGAGCAAGCGCAGCCCTCAATTGCAAAGTGCCCTCGAGCTCCTACCGGGAAAGTCCTTCCGTCTATCTTTCCCGGGACAGTGAATGGATGTAAGGAATACTTAACATCCAAAGCCCCCCGCCGCCTATGGTGTCTACTTCACGCAAGAGGAGCCCTGGAGAAGTCCTATGACCCAAATCAAGAAGCGAGCACTTTGGTCCCTCGCAATCTTCGTTCCGGTGAGCCTGGCTTTCCTGGCCGTATTCTTCTGGGGCGGCGGGCCCGCAGCCTATGCCCAAGATCGGGTGCGCAAGTTGTTGGCGGCTGGCCTCTTTCTGGCGGGCTACGGGAGCTACTTCCTGATGCTCTTTCGCACGCGCACCGGTGGTGGTTCGCGCGGTATTGTCACCGACGAGCGTGAGGCGACGATCTCTCGGCACGCCAACAATGCTGCCTTGATCGCCGTGCTGGTCTTTGTCTATACGCTTTGTATATCGCTTTGGATTGTCTTTGAGGAGGCGGGGGCGCTCGCCACCGGTTGGATGCAATTTGTGGCCTACGCGACGGTCTTCTTCGGGCTCCTCGCCCAGGCCAGCGCGACATTGATCCTCGACTCCAGAGGCATT
>JBLHLB010000343.1:0-4719 GCA_047618505.1 Planctomycetota bacterium | reverse complement strand
TCGAGTAGCCCGCAAAGTCGAAGTAGATTTGAAAGCCGAAAAGAAAGGTCGAGACCCAAACATCAAGAGCCCCCATCACTGCAACGTCCTGGGCAAAGGCCTCGTCAACCATGGGCGCAATGCTGTCCGCCAGGACGACCTTCTTGAAGAGTCCCAGGATGATCAACTGCAGCCCGAGGAAAAACTTGTTGCTGTCGAAGCTGCGCTTCTCCTCGAGCTGGGGGATCACCTCGGAAGCCCGCAGAACCGGCCCCGCAATCAGCTGCGGCCAAAAGGTCACGTAGGTCAAGAAGGACCAAAAGCTCCGCGTAGGCTGGGCCACACGTCGGTAGATATCGATCGTGTAGCTGATCGTTTGGAACGTATAGAACGAGATGCCCAGGGGCAGGATGATGCGTACCCCCAGATCACGCAGAGCCGGTATGTCATAGCCCGCCGCACTTCCGATCAAGCGCACGTTGTCGTGCAGGAAATAGGTGTACTTGAAGAACACCAAGAGCCCGAGGTTGATACAGAGACTCAGGGCTAACCAGCTCTTGCGAACCCGCGCCTCCTCAGAAGCGTGAATGCGCCGTGCCGAGTAAAAATCGATAACGGCGGAGAGCAGCACTAGGAAGCAGAACTCCCAACGCCACATGCCATAGAAAAGCACGCTGGCCAAGCCCAGGAGCCCAATGCGCCCGCGCCCACTGGGAAGAATCCAATGCAGGGGCACGAAGGCCAGGAGAAAGAGCAGGTAGCCCCAGCTGTTGAAGAGCATCTAGAAGCCCCCCTGTCCTAGCCAGGCATCGATGGACTCACCCAGAAGGCGGTGGCCTTCGTCGCGAAAGTGGAACACGTCCGGGGACCCGTCGTTGGCGGTGCCCCAGTATTGCGTCTCGACCAGGACCTCCAGATCGACATAGGGGATGGAGCGCGCCTCAAGTTGCTGCTCCAGCGTTCCGTGATACTCGTCGTAGGCACGTCGGTCGTGATAGAAGCTCGACGCATCCACCGTCGGTCGATGGGGCGCCTTGTAGACAAAGGTCGGAACCCCGTCCGCCTGGGCCACATCGAGCAGCGCGTTCCAACCAGCTCCGTTCCAGGCCTGCATGTCGGCGGGGACCAGGCGCTTCGGTCGTGGGAAGACTCGGTAGACCAGCTCTGTGAAGGGAACCTTCCAGGCCGCGATGGAGGCCGCTTGGAGCTGGCCGCGCTGACCGTAGGCGGGCCAGCGTTCCTCAAGGCTCGATACGAGCGTGTTCTCAAGTCGCTCCTGGGGCGTCCCCCCCACCGCTGTGCGCTCCACTGGCGCGGTCGTCGCCGCGTAGCGCAAGGACTCCGCACGCGCAGCCTCGATGTTCAGAGAAGCGACCGTCCCTAGGGCCAGCTCCTCTTCCCCCAAGGGCAACAGATTTTCGAGCACAAGCTGCCGCACATTCGGCTCCTTCAGATCGTCATAGGTGAAGCCGATCACCAGGGCATCCGGAACGAGCCCTTCCTGACGGAAGGACAGGTACGTCGCAAAGAGCTCTGTCTGATTGCAGTTCGGGTTCGCCGCCATCACGTAGGCGAAATCGGAACCGCGGGCCCGCGCCTGCTGCGTCGCGTACCAAACGGCCAGGTTGTCGCCCTCGGACGGTTGATTGATCGCATAGAGCTGCGACGCACCGATCCAGAGAATCACTGGCCGGCCGGCGGCACGCAGCTCCTGGAAGGTCTGCTTGATCGTCTCCATGTCCTCGAAGGGACCGGAAATCTGTCGACCATCATCAAAGGCAACCGTCGGCAGAGTGTTGCGACCAAGCCCGAGATCCTGTGCCTGGAAATTCGCTGCCTCCGTGGCTGCGAAGTGAAAGAGGAGCAAGCCACCGAAGATTGCCGCGACCAGCCCCAGCTTCCAATGGGGTCCGCGGCCAGCTTGCATCGCTAGGACCCCGGTCTCCTGGTTCGCGGGATCCTGAATCGCAGGGTTGCTCCCATCCTCTGGGATCGACGCATCGGGGGGTCTGTCAGCGGTCTTCAAGCGATTGCCAGCGGCGTGACTTCCGCCCAAGAGGAGCGGCGGTTCGACGGAGGAAGAGGCTAGCAGGTCGTCTCCAGGGCGCAAGGTGGACAGCGTTGGATCACACCTCCGGCAATGGAAGAATTAGGGCGCAAGCATCTATGGCGCTCCGCGACCCAAGGCGGTACACCCGGTCATAGTCTGAACAGACAGTACTCCGACTTCCCATGCCCACTCCCCCCCATCGATCACGCGCCAGCTCGACCACGAGGGATAAGCCCTAATGCCCGGCGCGATCCAGTACGACGCCAGCGACAGAGCCTCCCTAGTTGAGGTGGACTGTCCCGGCCTGCACGAGGAGATTTTCGACGGCGCGGAGGAATCGCTTCTGCGCGTGCGACTGCACGAATTTGAAGGTGAACTTGAGCTCGCAGCCCTGGCGGGCATTCGACGCAGCCTGCTCAATCTCGAAGGCCACGGTCTGCGGATGCAAGACACCGTCGATGGTCCCTCCTTAGCCCTACGGCCCCTCGAGCCCCGGTCTGTATCGAGTCAAACGGCGCAGGACTGGGACGCTAGGATCAGCGGAGCGGCAACCCTCCTGGAGCTGCAATTTGAAGGCGACCAGGACAGCCTGGAGATCATCGCCCTGCGCCTCGGAGAGCGTTCCCTGCGCGAGTCGCTGCGCCCTGGATACGCCTACCTCCTAGCCCATGCCGGCAGCCTCAGGGCGCGCGTCACCGACGAAGAAGACCCCTTCGAACTAGAGCCTGGCGAAAGCCTTTGGTTGCAGGAACTGGAAGGGGAAGAGGAGCTGGAAATTATTGGCACCTCCAAGGACCTGGTGGTCGTATTGGCCCAGCTCCGCTCTGATCGGCGCTGACGGATGTGACCCTTGGACGGGCCTGGGGGCCGTCCCGGCACGACTAAAAAGATTCGTGGCGCGCTTGGGGAAACAGCAGCGGGCGACTCACGTAACATGTGGCAACCACCCGGCGAGAGAATGCGACTGAATCGCCGGACCGCCATTATCCAGCTGCGCGCCCTATGCTCCTCCTTCCCCTCGCCCTCGCCCTTCTTTGCCCCGCGCCCGACTTCCCTGGCCAGGCCCCCAGCTCGGTTCCCCAGGCGGATGCCTTGACGGCCGGACCTGTCACCGACCAGAGTCCCAGTCTGGGCCAGTTGGTGGGCGCTGTCTCCGTTCAGATCCCTGGAGGTGAAGAACGTCGGCTCGCGAGTCTGACACCGGAGAAGTCCAACGGGGCCCAGCCCTGGGTACTGACCTACAGTGGCGTCGACTGCCCAATCTCCGGCAAGTATGCGGCCCGCGTGCAATCCATGGCGACGGAGTTCGGCGCGCGCGGGGTGCCCTTCATTGGCATCAACGCCAATCCCCAGGACAGCATCGAGTCCGTCGTCGCGGAGGCGGCTGAGCTGGGGCTCACCCTGCCCCTCGTAAAAGATGTCCGCCAGGAAGTCACTCGGATCCTAGGAACAACCACCACAACCGAGGTCTTCCTATTTGGTGCAGACGGAGAATTGGTCTATCGCGGCGCGATCGATGACCAATACAACCTGGGTGCAGCGCGTCCCGCGCCCACGGAGAACTACCTGCGGGAAGCCTTGGAGTCTGTACTTGGGGAAACAACGACAGAAACTGCGGAAACTGCCGCGCCTGGCTGCAAGCTCACCTTGCTGGAGCAAAGTGAACTCCCCGGCACTGTCACCTGGTCGAAGGATATCGCTGCGATCGTCGCAGAGAACTGCGAAACCTGTCACCGGCCCGGACAGGTCGGGCCCTTTTCCCTTCAGACCTACGAGCGCACTAAGGGTTGGGCCGCGATGATCGCCGAGGTTGTAACCGAAGGACGGATGCCGCCCTGGAACGCCGCCCCCGCGTTCAACGGTCACTTCCAAAACGAGCGTCGTCTCTCGAAGTCCGAGAAGTCAAAACTCCTGCGCTGGATCGAGGACGACATGCCGCGGGGTAACCCCGTCGAGGATCCCGCAGCGCGCCAATGGAACTCCGATTGGGCCATTGGCGAACCGGACGTGATCTTTGAGGTTCAACGAGTTCTGGAAGAGCTCGACAAGCAAGGCGAATTGCTCCCTAGCGCGGGCTTTGCGGTTCCGCGTGATGGCACCGTTGAGTACCAGTACTTCTCGGTGCGGACGAACTACACCGAAGATCGCTGGATCCGTGCTCTTCAAATCCAACCGGGCGCGGCGGATGTGGTGCACCACGTCTTGGTGCTCTGTGACGACCCGAGCCTTCCCATGGAGGCGCGGCGGGAGAATCTGGAATTCAATAGCTTCCTGGCGGGTTATGCCCCGGGGGACCTACCCGCTGTCTACCCCGATGGTTACGGCAAGCGTCTGCCCGCCGGTGCCAACCTCATCTTCCAACTGCACTACACACCCAACGGCAAGGAGCGCTTCGACCGCTCGCGCCTGGGCCTGGTCTTCTGGGACGAGAAACCGATCTTCGAGGTCATTACCGATTCAGTAATAAACGAAGACTTCGTCGTCCCCGCGGGCGCGGAGAACTTCGAGGTACGGGCTGAGAAGCTGATTGATGATGAGACTGGAATCCTCCTCCTCGTCCCCCACATGCACACCCGCGGCAAGGACTTCCGCTTCATCGCCCACTATCCCGATGGGGGCAGCGAAGAGCTCCTGAGCGTGGAGTACGACTTCAATTGGCAGGAGTCCTACCTGCTCTATGATCCGATCTT
>JBLHLB010000342.1:0-4724 GCA_047618505.1 Planctomycetota bacterium | reverse complement strand
CATGCATCGCGTGACCGTCGCGCTCGATATCATGCCGGGCTGGCACACCTACGCTAAGGTCGCGGAGGGCGATCCAGCTCCTATCACAAGCGTGGAATTGGAGCTGCCCGATGGCACGCACCAGGTAGGGGAGTGGACAGTCCCAGAGGGTGTGTCCTACGCAGGCAACGCGAAGATCCTGGTCTACGAGGGCAGCGTGGCCTTCTCGACCATCGTCGCGACCGAATTCACGGGGCCGGAGCGTCCAATTGGCATCAGCGTTGCGCTGCAGATTTGCAACGAGGTTCTGTGCTACCCGCCGGACAAGTTGACAACCCAAGTGCGTATACCCGGGGCCGTGGCCGATGACGCCACAACAGAGTCTTCCCTCTTTGAAGCCCCGTTGATGTTGTTTGTAGGCGCTGCGCCGCTGAATTCCAAGGCCAAGCAGATGTACCCCTCACCCGGGCTGTTCGACATCGACAACGATGGGCGAGACGAGTTGATCATCGGCGACATCTTCGGCGCCATGAACGTCTACGAGAACACGAATGAGAGCGGCCAGGGCGATCCCATATGGAGCGCCTTCAAGGCCCTCAAGACCCTGGATGACAAGGTCGTCAAAGTCAGCAATTGGTGATGCGTCGGCATGAGTTCACAGTTTGTGGACATGAATGACGACGGCTTCAAGGACATCCTGGTGGGCAGCTTCAGCGGCGCGCCGCAGTGGCTAGAGGGATCGGAGTATGGGTACTTGGCCCCGAAGGCCGTCGTCGACAAGGACGGCGAAGAGATCTTGATCAAGGCCTTCTGGAACATCCCGGAGAAGAAGTGGGATGATTCCGAGCGCTCTGGAACCGACGGGCATTGCACCTCGTCGTCGGCCATTGACTGGGATGGCGACGGTGACTTCGACCTGCTCCTGGGGGACTACTACGGTGGGCGCATGTACCTGCGGATCAATGAAGGGAGCGCGAAGGAGCCTGCCTTTGCAACGACAAACACTCCCGTGCAAGCCGGGGGACAACCCCTCGTTGTCGATGGCAAGTTGGCGGCCCCCTGTGTCGTTGATTGGGACGAGGACGGCATCCTGGACCTCCTCATTAGCACCGGCGATGGAGGCCTCTACTTCTTCCGTAACACCGGGTCGACGACGGACACGCGATTTGCAGAGAAGAGGATGCTGATCGCGCCGAAAAAGTCCCCCTTCGCCGGTGGCGAGGTCACAACGGGTCCCCTACCCCTTGCACCCGATACCTCTTTCCATGTGCAACCCTGCGACTACGACGGGGATGGCGATCTCGACCTTCTGATCGGCGGGCGCTCGGCTTGGATGTCCACAAGAGAGGGAGACGAAGGGGATCTCTGGATCCCCGGTGGCGTCCAGACCTTGGACGCGGGGTCCGTCAAGAGAAGCGAGACCACAACGGGAGACTTCGTCTGGCTCTATCGGCGAAAATGACACCGGGTTCCCGGGCCACGCGACTCGAGCTGCATCTCGGTCGCGTGGCCCGTTGGTTTCCCGGAGGGCTACTTCGACGGAGCTACGTCGGCGGAGTGAATGCGGTGCGCGCTGCCTCGACCCTGTCGCGCACTTCGCAGCCGGGGACATGATCGTTGACGAGGCCCATGGCCTGCATGAACGCGTAGGCGGTGGTCGGTCCGACGAAGCGCCATCCGCGCTTCTTGAGGTCCCTGGAGAGGCCTTTGGATGTATCGGTTTGTGCGACGAGGCCAGTGAACGGCACGCGGTCTTCGAAGCGCCAGAAGTAGGCGGCTAGGGAGCCCTCGGCCTCAATCATCTCGACGGCGGCCTGGCCATTGTTGATGGCCGCTTCAATCTTGCCGCGGTGGCGCACGATGCCAGCGTCCGTCACAAGGCGTTCGATATCCCTATGGTTGAAACGGGCCACCTTGGCTGCATCGAAGCCCGCGAAGGCTTTGCGGAAGTTCTCGCGCTTGCGCAGGATCGTCAACCACGAGAGCCCAGACTGAAAACCCTCCAGGACGATCTTCTCGAAGAGGCGCCTGTCGTCCGCCATGGGCAAACCCCACTCGTCGTCGTGGTAGGCGATGTAGTCTTCCTTGTCGCCGCACCAAGAGCAGCGCGTGACTCCGGCGGAGTCGGTTTGCAGGTTATCGGCCATCGAGTTGAACGTTTTGGGCGCGCTTCTGGGAAAGGCTCCGGCGCAATCTCGGGAGGGAGATCAGTTGAGCAAGACCGTAACGATGCCCGGGAACGCGATAAGCAACGTCAGGCCGATCAATTGGATGCCGATGAATGGCAAGACTCCGCGGTAGATCGCACTCGTCGGAATCGAAGCTGGCGCTACACCGCGCAGGTAGAAGAGGGAGAAACCAAAGGGCGGAGTCAGGAATGACGTCTGCAGATTCATGGCGATCATGACGCCGAACCAGATCATGTCGTCGCCTTCGATTCCCAGAGCGCGGGCGGCCGGAACGAGTAGCGGCAGGAGGATGAAGGCGATCTCAAAGAAGTCGATGAAGAAGCCCAGTACAAAGATGGCCAGGTTCGCCACGATCAAGAATCCAATGAGTCCGCCGGGCAGGTTCGTCAGCAGACCTTTGATCCATTCATCACCCAGTAGCCCGCGGAACACCAACGTGAAGGCAGTCGAACCGATCAGGAGGAAGATGACCATGGAGGTCAGCTTCATTGTCTCTTCCATGGTCCCCTTGAGGGCGGCCATGTTGAGGCGCCCGCGGACGAGCGCAAGAACCAGTGCCCCGAGCGCACCCAGGGCGCCCGCTTCCGTTGGCGTTGCGAGGCCGGCGAAGATGCTGCCGAGTACAATCACGATCAGCGCCAGGGGCGGGAGCATGACCTTGATGATTTCGCCCCAGAGATTTTCGGCGTAGGCTTCGCGCTCCTCGCGGGGGAGAGCCGGTGCGCTCTCAGGTCTAGCCCAGGAAATGCCCAGGATGTAGAGGGCGTAGAGCCCCGCTAGCAGCACTCCAGGGAGCAATGCGCCTAGGAACAGGTCGCCTACGCTGACGCCGAGTTGATCACCGAGGACGACCAGAACGATACTCGGCGGAATCAGTTGTCCGAGTGTTCCCGAGGCCGTGATCACGCCGGTTGCGAGGGGCGCCTCGTAGCCGTAGCGCATCATGATGGGCAAGGAGATCATGCCCATGGCGACGACCGATGCGCCCACCACGCCGGTGGCGGCGGCGAGCAGCGCACCGACGAATATGACCGCCAAGGCCAGTCCCCCGCGCACGGGGCCGAAGAGTAGGCCGACAGTGCGGAGTAAGTCCTCCGCTAGCTTCGAACGCTCTAGGAGCGTGCCCATGAAGATGAAGAAGGGCACGGCCAGGAGCAGCTGATTGCCCATCACCCCGAAGACGCGCTCCGGGAAGGCGGCCAGGAAGTTCCAGTCGAAGTAATCGGTTTGGACGCCAAGGTAGGCAAAGAGCAGGGCCGTGGCGCCCAGGGAAAAGGCCACGGGATAGCCCACGAAGATCAAGGCGAAGACGACCACGAACATCATCGGTCCGAGCCAACTGAAGAACCACTCGGCGAAGCTCATACCTGCTGCTCCTTGTGGTTCTCGTGCTTCGCTGACCTTGTATCTACTTCGTGCAACCCGACATCCTCTGGGCTAGAGCCGCGCAGGATTGCCCCACGCTTGATCGTTTCCGAAACGCCCTGGAGGAATAACAGGGCGAAGGCCAGCAGGATCGAAGCCTTAATGGGCCAGCGGGGAAGACCGTTGGGGTCCGGTGAGGCCTCTCGAATCGAGATCGACTCGCGCACCATGGGCCAGCAGCACCAGATCGCGAAGAGGCAAAAGGGCAGCAGCAGGAGCAGTCCACCCCAGAAGTCGACACGCGTCTGATTGCGTGCGGAGAGGCGGCCGTAGAGAACGTCCACACGCACGTGTCGATTGGCCCGCAGGGTGTGGGCCGCGCCCAAGAGGAACACCAGGCTGAAGATGTACCACTGCAACTCAACCCAGGCGTTGCTGGTCAGCTCTCGTCCCATGGCGCGACCGATGTAGCGCGCGACGGCGTTGTAGGCCGCGACCAAGACCATCACCAAGGTCAGCCAGGAGGCGAACCGACCCACGGCCCGATTGATACGGTCGATGGAACGGGAGAGGGGGAGCAGGGAGCGCATGGGGCAGCGCTGAGGATAGCGTTCCCGCGCGCTAGCCCCACTGCCGAGTTCAAACCAAGAGGCGGGCGGAGTCGAGGAAGGCCGTCAGTGTGGCTCGCAGGAGCGGTTGCAGCGCATTGGCGCGGTCCTCTGCATAGGAGAAGGGCGGTCCTTCGTGCATATAGAGCCGTTGGGCCATCTCGAGCTGCAAAGCGTGGACACCTTCACTCGGGCGCCCGTAGGAGCGCGTGATGTACCCGCCCCGGAAGGGCGAGTTGTGGCTCGTGGAAATGTCAGCTGCGACGTGTACCGCGCGGACTGCCTCGATGATGGAGGCATCCGCCGTGGCCCCGTTGGCGTCCCCCAGGACCAGCCCCGGCAACTCGCCCTCGAAGAAGTCAGGCACGACGCTGGTGATGGAGTGGGCATCGAAGAGCAGGGCGTACCCAAAGCGTTGCTTGAGGCGCGCGAGTTCCTGTTGCAGTCGATCGTGGTAGGGGTCCCACCAGGTTTCCACGCGGGACTGACGCTCGGCGGCACCGGGCTCATCACCCTCGGCGTAGAGCGCGGCTCCACCAAAAGTGCGCGTCGGAACGAGCCCGGTTTCCGTGCGTCCAGGATA
>JBLHLB010000341.1:0-4725 GCA_047618505.1 Planctomycetota bacterium | reverse complement strand
CATCTGCATCGGCCATTGCCTTCGCATCGGCTTTAGCCTTGGCTTCCGCGTCCGCAATGGCCTTCGCGTCGGCTTCTGCCTTGGCCGCAGCTTCATCGCTCGCGCTATCCGGGCCCGCTTCAACCATCGCGGGGGTGGGCGTCTCGACCGCTACGGGTTCCGGTGCCCGCAGCTCGAGCACGAACTTCGCCTGGACGGGCGCGCTCCCGCGCTCTTGATCGTCCAACTGAACCGTGAAGGGGAAGGTCCCCGTTTCCTCGGTCGTGCCCTGAAGTAGACCCCGCCAACCGTTCAATTTCAGTCCCGCCGGGAGGCTGCCTTCTGCCACGCGCACCTGGTAGGGCGCCACCCCGCCGCTGGGATTCAGAGGTAGGCGTAGATCCGTCCCCGTGACCGCCACGAGCTTCGTGGCATCTCCCTTCGTCGCGGGAAACGCGAGGGGCTGGAGGGCTGAGTGCGGGCGGAGGCGATAGCCCATGGCCCTCCACATGATCAAGTCTGACTTGGTCGGCAACCAACGGCGTCCGGGGAAGAGCGTGCCGTACTCATTGCCAAAGGCACCGAATCCGCTGACGGGATCCACGCTCGCGTGAAAATGCTCGCTGGGATCGACAGCGGGATCTTGGCCCAGGTAGGCACGCACTGCCGGATCCACGAAGAGCCCTTCCTGGAGCCTCTCCTTGTAGGCAATGTGTCCCGGGTGAAAAGCGAGGGAGTGCATCAGCTCGTGGCGCGCGATCGAGAGCAAGTCGTGCTTGTCTCCCTCGAGGTTGCGCGAGCGCATCCAAGCCATGGGGTCGCCCTCGTCTAGGTACCAACCGCGACCGTTCCAGTTGCCGGTCGTCTCCATGGAAATCGTGCCGGAGCGACTCAAGCCCGTGGCCACTTCAGCGCGGCGCTGGACCGCACCCTCGCGTCGATCCGAGGCACAGGATCCCGAATGCTTGAGTTCGTGCTGAATCCCTTGAACGACAACCCAGAAGCCTGTGTATTCCGTCGGAATCGCGAACTCATGTCCGTTCTTGAATCCGTCCATGTCCCAAAGCCACGCGAACTCTTCCCCGGCGGGGACCGGCGCAAAACCCTGGTCGCCGAAGAAATCCCCCAGCTCCCGAGCAGCACGTTCCATGACAGAGCGCGCCACCGCATTCTCGAAGAAGCCGCTCTCATCCAGGGAGAAGTCCATGGTGATGGCCATGCCCGGCTCGCGTTCTACATCGCGATCATCCACCCGGACCTTCAGGGTCTGCGACCAAAGTCGTTCGGCGCCATCCTCCAGGTGAACGCGTAGTTCGTGCTCTTCGTCTTCCCCGTCACCATCTGGGAAGATCGTGAGATCAAAGCTCGCCACATCACCGGGCTTCTCCAGGTGCACAATTTTCGTTGCCGCCTGCGCCTCGAGCTTGGAGAACTGCGTGAACATCAAACGTGGTGTCGAGGAGCGCAGGGAAACCCGCAGGGGGTAACTCTCCGGAGGAATCTCGACGCCGGGCCGCACCACCAGCCCAACGCGTGGGTTCGCCAGGATTCCCTCCCAATCGATCAGGTCCACTCCGCGCTCACTGAGATTACGTTCGAAGCGGTCTTCGACACGAAAGGGCGGACCTTCGACAGAAGTCGAGCGGTTGGCGATGTGGGGGAGCGCGAAGGGGAGAAGCGCGCCCAGGGCAAGCAGCCTGGGGAACCAGAGGGAAGGGGACATGGCGGCGATGTGGCCGGCCGCACATTCTGCGTCCTTCCCACAGGGACCCAAGGGAAAGGTGCGCCTTCGGTCACCAAAAAGAACGACCTACCGATTATCCGAGGGGAGTAACGGGGGGCGCCGGGCGAACCGGGGGACTGGTGGACACAGCGCTTGCGAGGGGAACAGAGCGCGTCGGTGGTCCCTGGGGGGCTTCGGTGATTGCCTAGGCGATCACCAACGGTGAGGAGAAGGTGCTCATCGAACGGTGAGGTCGGGTTCAGGCGTGAGCCGTTCTCTCCGCTGGGAATTCCTTCGATTCGATACTGGGATTCCAGAAGAGCTAAGTCCCCCAAGTTCCGGGAAATGGGCTTCGTGCCATCGCCAGGGCGGTTTCCCGTACTCGTTCCCTGGGCCAGGAGCCCGTGCGGCTACCAGGGAGAAGAGAGGCGCAGGGCCTGATTCTGGCGATACAGCGCCAGGCGCACCAGCTCAGTGGGCCGTCTGGCTTCGGGCACAAGGCCGACGAGTTCTTCCTGGGCCTTGACCGCTTCGGGAAAGGACCCCGAGGCTGCCAGGGCTGCCGCCCGCGCCGGCAGAATCAGCGCCCGGGGGGCACCGGGGGTTGTGATGAGTTGGCCCGTCAACTGGATGGCTTCCGCCGCCGAGCGCAGCCCCTCGACGTCGGTGGTGGCCAGGAACCAGGCCAGGTCCAGGGCGATGTTCGGATCGCTAGGTCGCTCCAAGCGTAGCTCGCGTAGCAGTTCGAGTGCTCCGGCTGCGGCACCTGTTCCAGCCCGCGCGTGGGCCAAGATCAAACGATCTTCCCCAGGCATTTCGCTGCCCTGCAGGGCCAAGACCCTCTCGAAGGGCTCTCTCGCCCCAGCCAGGTCGCCGGTTGCCGCACGGAACCGTGCCAGGTTCGAAAGCAAATCGAAGCGCGTTGGTTCCAACTCTGCGGCGCGCGCAAAGTGCTGTCCGGCGGCTTCCGTGTCCCCAAGCCCGAGCTTCAACTGTCCGAGCCGGTTGTGACTATCGGCGCTTGTGTCGTCGGCGACGAGGGCGCGTTCAAAGGCACTGATCGCAGCCTTTTGATCACCCGTCGCCTGCTCCTGCACGCCGAGGTTGTACTGCACCATGAAGGCGCCGGGCCGAAGCTCCGCCGCTGCGCGCGTCTGCTCCAGGGCCGCTGCAAGTTGTCCCTCGGCGCGTAGCCACGTGCCGAGATTGAGATGTGCCTGGTAGTTCCCACCGGTGACGTCATTGCTGCGGCGATAGAGGGTCCCGCTGTCTTGCCAGTGGGCGACCTGTGCCCGTGCCAGGCCAGCGAAGACTAGCAGCACGATTGCGCCGGCAGCGAGGCTGGGCTTCAGTCGTGCTGTGCTCGTCGCAATCCAGCGTTCGAGGCCGACGGCCAAGGCGAGGAAGAGGCCGATCGTCGGAAGATAGGCGTAGCGATCCGCGTGGGCCTGTTCTCCAACCTGCAGAATGCCGACCACGGGGGCGAGCATGACGAGATACCAAAGCCAGCCAACGAGCAGCCAGGGCGAACTCCCACGCCTTTTCCAGGTCCAGAAACAAACGCCAGCGATCACGGCGAGGGCGGCTAGGGCCTTGCTATGCAACAGTGCCCCGCCGCCAACCAGAGCAGGGTGAGGGTAAAGGACGGCGAGCTTCAGGGGCGCCAGGGTCTGGGCCGGGTAGACCAGGATCGACCACAGTGCGTTCTCAATGCGCGGCAGCAGTGGGATCGACTCGAAGCCTTGGACAGCGCCGGACTTGGATTGGATGACAACGGTCAGGAGCGCGGACCCGATGGCCAAGGCGAAGAGGGGCAGCTTCTCCAGGAGTAAACTCAGCGGGCTGAGTTTGATTTTGGAGGTGCCGTCACCAGATCTGAGGGGCCAGTAATCGAGCAGCAGCAGCACAGCTGGGAGCGTCACTAACATGGGCTTCGCGAGCAAGCCAAGGCCGAAGCTAAACAGCACAACCGCGGCCCAAAGGGCAGTCTTCGCCCCGTTGTCGCGGCCGCGCGAGAAGGATAGATAGGCATGCAAGGTCAGGAAGCCAAACAGTGCAGAGAGTACGTCCTTGCGCTCCGAAATCCAGGCCACGGATTCGACGCGTAAGGGGTGCCAGGCGAAGAGCGCGGCGACCAAGAACGCGGCGGCCGGTCCTAGGCCAAGTCGTCCACAGAGGAGTAGCAGTAAGACCGCTGCGAATCCGTGCAATCCCACACTGACCCAGTGGTGTCCCCCCGGCTCGAGTCCGAAAACTTCCACGTCCAACATGTGCGAGACCCAGGTCAGGGGGTGCCAGTTGTTGGAGTGCGATTCGGTGAGGGCCCAGTTCAGACTCTCCGCTGTTACCCCGCCGCTGACCATCTCGTTGTTGTAGACGTAGGCGTCATCGTCGAAGAGGACGAAGTCGAAGCCACCGACGCGCCCGTAGATCAACGCGCAACCCAGGAGCAAGACCAGGGCTGCCAATACCAAAGAACCCCGGCTGTTGCCGGGGTCTTGGTGGGGTGTCTTGCCGATGCCTTCCATGGGGCGGCGTGTCGTCGCGGTCCTTCCCGTTTGGGGGAGATTGGGTGCGATCCTGCGCTGGGGCGACTAGATACCGGCGCCGAAGCCAGAGCTAGTGTCAGTCAAATCCGAAGAGGAGGGACTGGGCGTCTGTTCAGGGGCGGGGGCATTCTCGCGTTTAGGCTTGGGCTCTCTGGCCTTGGCCGGCTCGGCTGAACGCGGCTTGCTTGCGCTCTTCTTCTCTTCGACGGGGGGAAGCCAGCCAAAGCCACCGGAGTCGGCTGTTTCTTGCTTGGGAGCTTCACTCTCCGCTCGCTGGCGTCGGGGCTGTTCCTCGCGCTCGCGACGTGCCGGGCGTTCCTCTTCACGTTGGCGACCACGGGGGCGCTCGTCTCGCTCTTCGCGGCGGGGACGAGTCTCTTCGCGCTGGCGACCGCGGGGTCGTTCGTCACGCTCTTCACGGCGGGGACGCGACTCCTCGCGCTCGCGACTAGGGCGAGATTCCTCACGATCGCG
>JBLHLB010000340.1:0-4727 GCA_047618505.1 Planctomycetota bacterium | reverse complement strand
CTTAGTCTTTGCGCGGGAACACCATCACCGGCACGGAGGTGTGCCGCAGGATTTGTTCTGTGACGCTGCCTAGGACCAGGCGACGGAAACCGGAGCGTCCATGGCTGGAAAGGGCAATCAGGTCAATATCATGCTCTTCGGCATAGTCACAGACGGCCGCAGCAACGTCCTGGGAGTGGATCACGTCGATGTTGACCTTGATATCCGCCAGGTTGGCGGCCTGCTTCTCAAGGGCTTCCCGGGCTCTGGCTTCCTCGCCGGGGACATCGGCGGGACGCACCGGAGGTGACATTTCACCGCCAGGGGGCGCCACAGCGATGATTTCAACGACGTGGAGCAGGGTGACCTCGAATCCCAGGCCCGCTGCAAGGGCGCGCACCCCCTCCAGGGGCCGCAGGGCGTCGGGGGAGAGGTCGGAGGTAAGGAGCAACCTTTTGGTGTTCATGGGTATTTGTTCCTGGGGGTGGAGGGCCTGACCTTAATCCATCGGCCGGGGCCACACCCTTGCAAGGTCCAGTCTCTTGATTATAATGCTAACCTGATGATGATATCCTAAAGTTTTCACATAAACCCCAGCGCCGTAGTTTTACAAGTGAACCCCATTAGCCGATCGAGCGAGTACGCCATTCGCGCCCTCACATTCCTAGCCCTCCAGGGGGACCAGGACCGGTTCTTCTTGGCGCGGGACATGGCCCAAGAGTTGAGCATCCCCGCCCCCTTCTTGGGCAAGGTTCTCCAGCCTCTGGTGTCACGGGGTCTCTTGATCAGCCAACGCGGTCGTAGAGGTGGCTTCAAGCTGGCGCAGGAACCCAAAGCTATCACGCTGTTCCATATCGTTGATGCGGAAGACCACCTAGGGAAGCCGAGGGTCTGTTTCCTTGGCCAGGCGGAGTGCAACGACGATCGCGCTTGCCCCATGCATGACTATTGGAAGGTCAAGTATGACAATTTCCTGCTGCAGCTAAACTCGACCAGCCTCCTTGATCTCACGGCCTTTTGCGCCAAGAGCCCCGACGGTGGGTATCCCGCTCAGATCCCGCCAGCTCTCTTCCAAAATGCGAAGGCTGACCCGAGGAAGCTCGTTTGAGCTGAATTGATCGCTGGGGTTACTGGTAGGGAATCAAGCAGGGCTGCAGGTTGGGCTAAGGGGGACGCTGACCCCCGGATAGCTCTCTTCGCGCACCAACTCAGCGTCCACGCAGGCGCGCGGAGTGCAGCACAACAAAGGCGCTCGATACAACCATCGCTGAGGCTGCGAAGATGGGCGAGAGTCGTCCGCTTGCCGCGAAACTTAGGCCCAGGGCGTTGTAGCCAAAGGCCCAGCACAAATTGAGTCGCGCAACACTGAGTGAGCGGCGCGCAAGGACCAAGAGCTCTGGCAATGGACCCAGGCCGGGGCGCAGCAGATTGACAGAGGCGGCCTCAAGGGAACGGCCCACGGGGACCCTGTTCCGACGCCCCTGCGGATGGGCTTCTTGCCTCCCGATGCGCGACAATCTCGGCCGTCGGAGGAGTGCCCCGCATCCTCAATAGATGGCTCCGGTACCGCGCAATCGAGAGAAATGGCCAAGTCTAAGGAGAGCGAAGTGCTCACCAGCCTGTCCGCTTTCCTGATCCTCGGTTTGGTGGGCTCGTTCCACTGTGCGGGCATGTGTGGTGGCTTCGCCGCTGCTGTGGCCATGGCTTCAGGTACGACTCGACGCAGACTTCTCCTGGATCAAGCTGTCTTCGCCTTCGGCAAGGCCCTGACCTATGTGGTGCTGGGTCTCGCCCTGCGGACAATCCTGCACGACTCCGTTCACGCCTCGGGGATCGCCCTGCTTCAACGGGGACTCAGCGTCTTCGCCGGAACTGTTCTGGTCCTGGGCGGATTCAAATTGATGGGGCTCATCCCCAGCCTGGGGACGAATCGCCTGACGCGCACACTCATAGCCACCTTCTCCCGTGCCCAATCTGCCGCTCGCGCCCTGGGCGGCACCGCCGGCGCCTTCGGCGCTGGTCTATTGACGGGGTTCCTGCCCTGCGGTTTGTCCTGGAGCGCCTTTGCCTTGGCGACCCAGGTACGGCCCGGCGTTGCGATCATTGGGCTGTTCCTTTTTGGCCTCGGGACGTCGCCTGCCCTGGCACTCACCGCCCTCGGGGCCAGGCGAGTCCTGGGCTGGTCGCCCAAGCACCGAATTATTGGAGCTCGGGTCGCGGGGGCGCTCCTGATTCTCTTTGGGCTCATGACGGCCATGCGCGGGGGTTGGACTGTCGAGGAAGCCCTGGCCGGTGAGCTGGCGCCATGTTGTGCACAGGATTGATGTCCCTTGGACACGCGGACGGCCCTCATTCCGGCACAATGCGCGCAACCATGAGCGCACTATTCCTCCCCACCGTTCTTCCCCTCTTCCTAGCACTGCCCCAAGCCCCCGTTGGGCAGGCAGAAACCGCCCCTGCCGATGATGTTCGGCTGATCGTGCTGGTCTCGGTAGATCAGATGATCCCTGAGCAGCTCGATCGCCTGAGCCCGCTCTTCAGTGGCGGCTTGGCACGCTTTGCGGAAGGCGAAGTCTGGCGCACGGCAGCCCACGGCCACGGCGTAACAGAAACCGGGCCGGGCCACGCGACCCTTGGTAGTGGCGTCCACCCGCGCAGCCATGGGCTAATCTCCAACGACTGGTTGGCCCCAGACAACAAGGATCGCCTCTACTGCGTGGCAGATCCGGATGTGCAGTTGGTCGGACCGGGCGGTCCCTTCAGCTCCCCGCGGCAGCAGCGCTCCCCGCGCAACCTGCGCGCCCCGGGACTTGGAGATCACCTCGAAGCCCAGGTTCCCGAGGGCAAGAGTGTTTCGATAGCGGCCAAGGATCGCGCCGCCATCGGCACCAACGGGCGCGCCGGCGACCTCGTATTGTGGTGGGACCAGACGGGCCGCGGCTTCATTACGTCGGAAGCCTACGCTGACTCCCTACCCGATTTCGTCAAACGCTGGGACGCCAACTGGACCGGTATCTTGGACGCGGGCCAGGGCTCCTACTTTTGGAAGAGCCAGGTTCCCGCGGAAGCCACACTGCACGGAACCATGCCCGACCTGCGTCCCGGGGAGGCAAACCTCGAGGACGGCACCGTGTTCCCGCACCTCGCGCCCGGGGTCACCCAGGATGGCTTCCCCAGCGAAATCGCGCGCCTGGCGAAGTGGATGTACTTCACCCCGAACGTCGACACCTTCTCCGTGGAGATCGCCAAGCGGGCTGTACGCGAGCTGCAACTCGGCATGGACGAGCACGTGGATACGCTATTTGTCGGGCTCTCGGCCTGCGACACGGCGGGACACCTTTTCGGTCCCTACTCGCAGGAAGTCACCGACGTGCTCTTGAATGCGGATCGGCAACTGGAAACGCTCTTCAAGCTTCTCGACGAGCGCGTTGGTGAAGGCCGCTGGATTGCCGCTCTCTCCGCCGACCACGGTGTCTTGCCCCTGCCTGAGTATCGCGTCACCCAGGGCCAAGAGGGCGAGCGCGTCTCGGGCAGTGATGTCGGTGAGGCCCTCAAGGCTTTGCGCCTGGCGCTCACGGAGCGCTACTCGGCAGACGTGATGGTCGGGGGCCACCGCAATCGCTTGCGCCTGTCTGCCAAAGCCATGACCGCAGGCGGATTCGACCCCGTAGAGGTGCGCGCCTTTGCCGCCGAATTCATGCGCGTCGAGGTGCCCAGCCTAGCGCGGGTTTTCACGGTCGACGAACTCCTCGCCATCCCGGCGGACGCAGCCCTTGGGCTTGACCCCATCGCGACGTTGATGGCCCGTTCAACCCTCAAAGGCCGCTCGCCCGATGTGATCTGGTTGCGCCCGAGCGGCACGATCGACATGCGCCTCGGCACGACCCACGGCTCGCCCTATGGTTACGATCGCAACGTCCCTCTAGCCTTCATCGGTGTTGGTTCCACGCCAGGCCACCGTTGGGACAAGGCCTGGACCGTTGATGTGCTTCCGACCCTATTCATGCGTGCCGGTCTCAAAGTCCCCGCCGGACTCGACGGCAAGGTCCTCAAGTAGCCGAGCAAGCCCGTGAGTTCCACCAATCCCCTGAATGTCCTTGTTGTCGGCCTAGGCCCCCTTGGTCGAAGAGTCATCTCCGATCTCTACGGTCGCGGGCTCGGCCAGGTCGTGGCTGCAATCGACGTTAGTCCCAAGCTCGTAGGTCGCGATCTCTCCGAGATCGTGCCCGGCGTTCCCTCGGGCGTGACGGTTCAAGCGCATCTCGATGAGGTTTCGGATTGGGGCGCAATCCAATCCGCGGTCGTTACGACGAGTTCCGACCTTGAACTATGCATGGATGTCTTTCGCGGGTTGCTGGCGCGGGGCATTGCCGTGGCAAGCACCTGTGAGGAACTCGCCTGGCCCTGGCTGCGCCACCCGATTATGGCGGCAGAGCTGGGTGAGCTCGCGGTCCGCAAACGCGGCCGTATCGTCGGCACTGGCGTGAACCCCGGATTCCTCATGGATGCCCTGCCGGCGGCCATGACCACCGCCTGTCGCCGCGTCGATTCCATACGTGTCGTTCGACTGCAAGACGCCTCCACTCGACGTATTCCCTTCCAGCGCAAGATCGGTGTGACGATGGAACCGGGTGCCCTCAAGACCGCGGTGGAGGCAGGCCAAATGGGTCACGTCGGCCTGGGGGAATCCCTGCACCTCTTGGCCCACCACGTGGGTCTGGAGATCTCCCGTTGGGATGAAACCGCTG
>JBLHLB010000339.1:0-4734 GCA_047618505.1 Planctomycetota bacterium | reverse complement strand
GCTAGACCCATTCGGAAGCAGGCCTGCGAGAAACGGGACGGGGGAAACAAAAAAGAGGCGCCCCGCGGATGCAGGTCGCCTCTTTTGATTCTTGCTGGAACTGCCGCTGGCTGGAACTGCCGCTGGCTAGGACACCACGAGAGGAGCCCATATCCACGGCATCCTTAGCCGCGCTTGCCCTTTTTGGCCGTTGCCTTGGCCACGGTCCGGGACTTGCCGGAGCCCATGCCCATCTTCTTGACGCGCTTGCGTCCTCGGGTCGGGCCGCCTGCCTTGATCTGAAAGTTTGCCATGGCTTGTTCGTGGGCGTGACGTCCGCTGACGTCTCGCAAGGGGGTTGTGAACCTGGGGGAAGCTGCGGGGCCGAGTTAGGGGCTCCGCAGAAAATCGAGGGGAAGAATACCGGCCCTGGGGCCGCTTCACAAGGGGTAGGGGTGGAATGGACCCGTGAGGTTAGCGGCCGCTATAGCCCAGGCCACCTAGGCCAGCGGGGTCATGACCGCTGCCACGCGGTTCAGGCAGCTTGGCATCGTCAATATCGCCCTGGACACGCAGCTCCTCCAGGAGTGCCACAAGCTCGTCCATGACCTCCGGATGCGCGCCTGAGACGTCCAGGGTACCGTTTTGATCTGTGCGCAGGTCGTGCAGGGAGTAGTGTTTCTCTTCTCCCAGGCCACGCCGGACGAGCTTCCAGGGACCCGAGTAGAGCACCACAGTGACCTCCAGGGGATCCATGTGATCGCGGTCCTCCACGAGGATCACGCGCTCGGGAGTGGGATCGGCGGAGGCCAGATTGAGACCATCCATGTCGAGCTTTCCGAGGAGTTCGTCCAAGCCTGCCAGGCCCAGAAGGGTTGGCGCCACGTCGATTCCCGAGACGAATCCGCCGACACGGCGACCCTCGGGGGTCACCTCCGCCGTGCGTACGAGAAAGGGAATGTGCACCTGCGGCTCGAAGATGTCTTCGTGCTTCCAAACGCCCGCTTCGCCGAAGGCCTCGCCGTGGTCCGCGGTCATTAGCACCGCTGTTCCACCAAGATCCAAGGAGAGCTGGTCCAGGAAACCATCTACCAAGAGATCCAAGTCGTTGATCTCCGCATCGTAGAGATCCACCAGGTGCGCTGCGTCTGCTGGCTGTATTTCATAGCCGTCCACCCAGGCGTCACTGCGAAAGAAGTAGCCGTCGAGGGGACCATCGTAGTCACCGACGAACTGCTCTTTGCCGGCACCCTTAGGTAGGTAAGGCCAGTGGGCATCGTAGAGGTTAACCATGCAAAACCAGGGGCGCTCATCCGCCTGGTTGATCCACGACAAGGCCTCGTCGAGGACCTGGTCCCCCGGTCGTTGGAAGTCCTGGATCCAGTGGGGCAATCCGTTGTTTGCAAAGGCGGGCACGCGACTCCCAAGGAAGGCTTGGATGTCATGGAGCAGGGACCAAGCAAGCGTGTCGCAGACGAGGGGATCGACCTGGTCATCGTAGCGTTCGAAACCGTAGCGAATCCCCGTGCGACCGGAGAGCACATCGGTACCGACGAAACCGCCCGTTCGGTAACCCGCTTCCTGGAAAGCGCGCGCCACGTGATCCGCTCGATCCAGCCGGTACCCCATTGAGGTCAGGCGGCCACCGTGCTTCGAAGGAAGCACGCCGGAAAACATGGAGAGGTGCGAGGTGAAAGTGAAGCAAGAGACAGAACGCGCGTCCTCGTAAACCGTCGACTGCTCGCTGAGCTCCGCTAGGTGTGGAGTCGTGTCACGGTCATAACCAAAGGGCGTGGCGCTGCGGGCACGTACGGTATCCCACACCAGCAAGAGCACGTTGGGTCGATCCGCCGGGGGGCTTGTGGTACTTGCCACATTAGCAGCGATAAACTTGCCGCTCCCCCGCCAGGGCAGGAACAGGCCAACGACCAAGGCCCCAAGGCCGAGCAGCAGTGCGACGCGACCGGATCCGATCCTAGCGCGCTTGAAGACCTGGCCTAAGACCCAGAGCAGGCTAACCCAAAGGACCAAGGTGACGGCCAAGTCGAGCCAGGGCCAAAGGCTCTTCAGCGTCTCAAGGCTGCCCCCCAGACCCACATAGCGGTCGAGTCGTTGGTGCAGCAGAACCGGACAGGCAACCACACCGGCCAACACAAGGAAGGGAACAGGGCTACCCACCCAGCGGTCGCCCTCGGCCTGCGCGCCGCCGACTTGTCGCAGAACCAGGGCTGCGGGTAACAACCCAAGGGCTCCATAGATGCCCCACAGCAGGGCCGCCTGTAGGAAGAGTCCGGAGTCCTGCGGCCGGTAGGGAAGATCAATGCGCAGCCGCGCTGCCTCAAGGGCCGCGAGGACAATCACAAACAGGGGTAGGGCCTTAAGCAGGGGCTTCATCGTCGCGGTTGGGGCCCAGCATGCGCCCCCGCCAGGTCATCGACCGTCTGCCCCGGTGGGTTGAGCTGCCTCGTCTCCCTCTGTGGCAGAAGCCTCAGATGCAATTCGAGGCACCACAACCACGCCGCCGATGCGCAGCTCCAAGGAGGCGCCTTGGATGTCGCTGACAAGGGCATTAGGCAGGTCCTCGAGGAACCAAAACGTGAGGTCCCTGAGTTGAAGAGTCGGGTCGGCTACAGGCTCCCCCTCTCCATAGACCTTGACGGAACTCGCTCGCTTACCCCGTAGGACAATCGGCCCGAGGACCCGGGGTGCAGGGAGCTCGACCACGATGGTCATTTCATCTTTCCAGCTCAACTCAGGTGTCAGCAGCGATGCGTCCACCCCGAAAGCCGTGATCTGTCCATCCGCTCCGCGAACCGCGTGGGTCACGATCCAAGGATGGGCCTCGGAGAAGCGGCCAATCTTGGCAATCCGATGGTGAATCATCGCTGCCCCGACCTCAAACCACTTATCAAGTCGACCGTGGTTGGTCGTGGGAGCGGCCTGGAGCTGAGCGGAGTAGGAACGCTCCATACGGGGCCGCGCCCAGATGAAGTAGGTGGCCGGAAGAAGCCCCAGCAGCACCACCCCCAGCATGATGACCAGGCCTGAGCTAGCGAAGTTCGCCCGCGGCAGGCCGTAGGCGTCTTCATCGCGCCAGTAGTTATCCATGGTCGCGCGATCCTCCAGGGGCTCTCCAGCGTCCTGTGCACTTTTCTGCTGTTCCGATTCCATTGCGGCCGGAGTGTACCGAGGCGGCCCCTGAAGACCAGCCACTCCTAGCGATGCACCGGCCTGCCTGGCTATCCTCCCCCTATGGAAGCCATGTCGAGGAACACGAACCGCCGCCGAATCATCATTGGCGACATCCAGGGCTGCCGCGGGGAGCTGGAGGAGCTCCTGGCTGAAATTCGCTTTGATCCGACGACGGACGAGCTGCACCCGGTGGGTGACCTGGTCAACCGCGGCCCTGACTCCCTCGGGTGCCTGCGACTCCTGCGCCAACTGGGGGCCGGAGGCGTCCTTGGGAATCACGACCTGCATCTCCTTAGCCGAGCCCGCGGAGACAAGCCAGAGAAGCCCCGGGACACCCTGGACGATGTGCTCACGGCGGAAGATCGCGACGAACTTCTGAGCTGGCTATCGGCCAGGCCTTTTGTGCGGACTTGGAGTGATCTCTACCTGGTGCACGCGGGATTGCACCCGGATTGGCGCGACCCAGAGCGCATGCTTGCGGATGAGGACCCTGTTGCACCCGGCCCAGCTGCCACATTCGCGGTACGCGTGCGGCACTGTGATAGAACCGGTGCGACTCCGCCGAAGGATGATCCCCCTCCTGGCTCACCCTTTGAGCCGTGGTTTCATTGGTACCGGCCGGAGCTGCATGGAGGCCGCGGCGTGGCCTTCGGACATTGGGCACAACGCGGGTTGGTACAGCTGCCGGGCCTACGCGGTTTGGACACGGGCTGTGTCTGGGGAGGGCGACTGACGGCTTGGGTGGTGGAGGAGGATCGGCTGGTGTCGGTACCGGCCAGGCGGGTGCATTCGCATCCGGGTTGAGGGGGGCTTGGGTGGGGTGTGATTGGTCCTGGACCGCCCCCAGGAAAACAAACCGCCGCCTCCCCCTCCCACCCTGGGACTGTCGCGCGCTCGCAGGGTGTCACTCAATCTCACAAGAACTGCTCGCCTATCCCACAAGCGGAGCAAACAGCCTGCGCCAAAGGTCCGAAGCCAAGCGCCCCCCAGGGTCAAACTCTTCCTTTAGTGCAAAGAAGCGCTCTAACTTCTCCGACCCGAACATGCGCTGGACCGTGTCCGGCTCGATCACAGAATCCTTGGCAAAGTAGAAGTTCCCCCCCGCATCAAGGACGCGCTCAGTCAAACCCTGGCAATGCCGCCAAAGAGCCACGCGGTTGTCGGGGGTAACTTTGAAGTCAAGCGCCAAGCTCCACCCGTCAAGTCCATGGGTCAAGAGAAACGGATCCGGACGGTGGCGCTTGAGCACACCAAGGTAGGGCACGTGACCGGCGTCCTGTGACTGCTCAATGACTGCTCCGAAGGTTTCCTCCGCGCGCTGCGCCGGCACAAAAATCTGGTGTTGGATCAAGCCGTATCCCGGGCGGCGACCGTAGGCCCATTTCCAATTGGGCACGAAGTCCAAGAGGAAAGCGAAGGCTGCGTGGGATTGCCGCATCGGGGGACGCATGCCCTCTAGTCGGCCGGCGACGACCTTGGCGGCATTGATAAAGCGCATGCCAAGGTCGTGGTTGACGAGGCGCAGGCCGCGCCATAGCTCGGACTTGGGGAAGAGTCCCAAGA
>JBLHLB010000338.1:0-4738 GCA_047618505.1 Planctomycetota bacterium | reverse complement strand
GCGAGAGGCGGCCCTTGACCTGGTAGCACTGGTCTTCACCGTTGCGTTGGACGAAGGAGGAGTCACGGTCCCGAGCGGTAGAGTTGCCGATCAGAATCGCTGCAACCCGGGCACCGGAGGCGTCGAATAGTTCGATCTGCCGGCTGCCTGTCTCCGCGGAGGGAGGGACGAGGCCAAGTCGCTCGAAGTGCTCGGGCTTGGCCGTCTTGATTTCGCTAATCTCGAGGTTCGCCAGCTGCAGCAGTACCTCCTTGGCCATTTCGAAGCGTGCCGGAAAACCGCCGCGATCCAGGAGAACCCACTCGCCATCCTGGATACCCACCTCGATCTCGTCAGCCCCCTGACGAAGGACGATGCGATTGACGTCGTTGATGTTCTCCTTCAGATCGGAGAAGAGCGCGCCCTCGGCGGCGGCCCCCTGGTCCGAGTTGCTAGCGCCTCCGGTTACGAGGAGGGAGCCAGCGATGGCGACCGTGGCGAGGCCAGCGAGGATGAAAATCGTCTTTGCGTTCATAGTGGATTCAGGTTGCGGCCAGGTTGCGGCAGACTGCGAATGGGGCGACGTCCGGTCGGGATCTAACCGCGATTCCTGTTGCGGCTAAATGCGACGCCAATTCCCACCAGGAGCACCAATAGGGGAACACCGGCGATGTTGGCCACCTTGATTCGCATCTTGAGGCTTTCGATGTCCTTGCTCAGGGACAAGCGCACGTCGCGCAGTTTGCGCCGTGTTTCTTTCTGCTTCTCGCGCGCTTCATCGAGGGCGGCCTCCTGTTCGGGACTCAGGATCATGCGTTGGTCCGCAGACTTTTCGCTTTGTAGTCCGTTGATGCGTTCCTGGACTGTAGCGAGCTCCGTTTCGAGGGCGCTTTGCTCGTCCAAGTAGGTTTGTTCCGCCTCTGCCTGCATCTCCTCAAAAGTCTCGAAGGGGCGCGGGGACTTGGCGCGAACCTGCAGTCGACCGAGGTCCTCGCCACCGGCTAGGCCTTCGAGGGCATTGATGGCCAGGTCGCCGTTGTCGGTGGTCTTCTGCCAACCGAGGGAAAGGCTGCCGAGGCGCCGTTCGCGGATCCAATCCACGTCGGCCAGCATGTCCGCATCGGAAACCACCACCACGTGAATCGAGCCTTCCGTGAGGTGTTCGGTGTCGGCCTCCTCGCCTTCGCCAAGCCCTGTGGGGAAGGCGCTAGTTGCCGTGCCCGTGACGCGACCAACGACGGTCAAACGACGCTTGTCAGCGGCCACGAAGCCATTCAGGATCTCCTTTGGGTCGGGGTTGCCCTGGAGCATCCCCGCGTCGATCAGCATGGAATCGGTGCCGGTCTGCACCAGTGCATCAAGGGTCGTCGTCGCACCAGGCATAGCCTCGATCGAGCCCGCATAGCGGAACACCAAACTCTTGAGGGAGCTGACGGCGGCGTCTCCGCTGGCGACCGCGTTCTCGTCGAGCACTAGAATCGGCGGAAATTCGATGCTGGGCAGATCGCCGGGCTCCTGGGAAGGGTTACGCACGCGGGCGCAGTTTTCGCGATCGGCCACGACTTGGCTGCCTACGACTTCAAATCCCCAGGCTCCGAAGAGGTTGTTCAGGTCCGAACTCTTGTCCGCGAACATGCCCATGATCGGGTTTTCGGGGTCAACTTCGCTGCGATCGTTTTCGCAATGGGGATCGACGAAGAAGAGCGCCGGTCCGCCGGCGAGAACGAACTGATCGATCGCGTACTGCGTCTCAGGCGGCAGATTGCGCGGGTGAATGATCATCAGAACATCGATGCTCTCGTTGATGACCTGCGTGTTCGGGGGGAGCAGTGCGACATCAAAGAAACGACCGAGTTCGCCCAGGATGCGCCAGCCGGGGACACCGGCTTGGCCGCGCATGGGATTTCCGGGCACGCCCTGCATCGGGATAGTGGAAAGCACGCCCACCGTTTGACGATCCGGCGACGACAGCTGGTACAGCATGCGTGCGACGTTGTATTCCAGGTAGCGCTCCGCCGTGGGGTCGTTCGGGTTGATGAATGGAATCACCTCGCGGCGGTCGAGAATGTCCGCCCCGACGATGCCCAGGAAGAAGGGGCTGCCGTCCGGGAGAGAGGCCCGTTCGAGGCCCTCGGCAACGGCTTCGTCCTCCTCCTCGGAGAAGGGCTCAGGATCGATCACCTCAAGCTGAATGTTGCCGCCGGAAATGCGCGCAAACTCCTCCAACTGATCGCGCACCCGGCGTCCAAAGTCGAGCAGGCCGGGATCAACATCCGCCACCGCATCCTCGGAGAAGTACAGGTACATCTGCACGGGTTCCGAGACCTTGGCGGCGATGTTGCGCGCGCCTTCGGACAGGGTGAACAGCTGCTCTTGCGTCATGTCGACACGCGCCTTTTTGAGGGCGCGACTTGCCAACAGGTTGCCCGCGACAAAGAGCACGACGGCCAACAGCAGGCCGGCGCTGGATAGCATCTTCTTGTTCATGATCTCGGTGCTCCCCAGGAGCGCATCTCAAATACAGACAAAGTTGTTCGTTGAGCCAACGGCTTCAGGAAGCCAGTCAGAAGGCCAGCCTCAACACCGAAAGGCGCCGAGACTGCTAACGTCTCAACACCGGAAGGTGTTGAACCAGAAATATGGAGACCATCGGAAGGCAAGCGGAGCTTCGCTCAGCTCGCCTTCCGATGGTCCAAAACGACGCCGTTCGCAAAGAGGAAAAGCGCGATCATGGAGATGAAGAAGACGATGGCGCGCAGCTCCAGGAGACCTCGTGAGAGGTTGATGAACTGCTCGTAGATGCTGAAGGAGTTGATCGTCTCCAACAGGAAGCTTGGCATCAGCGGACCGAGGAGCTCCAGGGCGAAGGGCATGCCGATGATCAGGAGTACGGAGCACAAGGCCAGACTCAGGACGAAGGCGATGACCTGGTTCTTGGTCAGGGCCGAAGTGAAAGCCCCCACGGCGAGAAAGGCTCCGGCCATCAGGAAGCTGCCCAGGTAGCCCGCCAGGATCACGCCGTTGTCGGGCGATCCCAGGCTGTTGACGGTCCACCAAACGGGAAAGGTCAGGAGCAGAGCGATCCCGATGAAGGCCCAGGCTGCACCGAACTTTGCCAGCACCGCCTGGGTCATGGTGACCGGCAGGGTCATCAGGAGTTCAATCGTCCCCGACTGCCGCTCCTCCGCCCACAGGCGCATGGACAGCGCCGGAATCAGGAAGAGATACAGGAAGGGGTGGAAGATGAAGAAGGAGTCGAGGGTCGCGGCGCGTTCTAGGAAACCACCGAACTGGAAAGTCAGGACACCCGACAGGATCAGGAAGATGCAGAGGAACACGTAGGCGATGGGGGTGGCGAAGTAGCCAGCCAACTCGCGCTTTAGCAGCGTCAGGAAGATCTTCATTGGGCGTGCACCTCTTGGGCTGCCTGTCGAGCGCCGGCGACGTCGGTCGACGTGATGGTGCGGAATACATAGTCCATGCGGTTCTTTGTGACCTCCGCCGGAGCCATGGCCTCCATCTCGGCAGGGGTCCCGTCGAAGACAAGCGCGCCACGATTTATGATCACGGCGCGTGTGCAGACGGCTTCGACCTCCTCAAGGATGTGCGTCGAGAGGATGATCGCCTTCTCCTCGGCCATCTCCTTGATCAAGGTGCGAACCTCGTGTTTCTGGTTCGGATCCAGACCATCGGTCGGCTCGTCCAAGATCAGGACCGGCGGGTCATGCAGGATTGCCTGGGCCAATCCGACGCGACGCTTGTAGCCCTTTGACAAGGTCTCGATCGGTTGATTGAGGACGTCGTGCAGGTTTACGCGATCGATGACTTCAGCCATGCGTCTGTCGCGTTCGGCCCGATCCAGGCCGCGAATCTCGGCGATGAAGCGCAGGAAGCTCCTGGGTGTCATGTCCGGATAGGAAGGCGCGCCCTCGGGCAGATACCCGATGACGGACTTGGCCCGCACGGGATCCTCGGCCACCGAGTGACCACAGACCTCCACGGTTCCGGCCGTTGGATTGAGGAAGCCCGTGACCATCTTCATGGTGGTTGACTTGCCCGCTCCGTTCGGTCCGAGGAAGCCGAGGACTTCACCCCGGTGGACTTCCAGGTCGATGCCTTGGACTGCGACTAGGGGACCGAAGTTCTTCTTCAATCCCTGGATTCTTACCCTAGCTACCATTGGTTCTTTGGGAGTTCTGATGACTCGACGACGTAACGATCCACGTGCATCCCCCTGCTTAGGGGGGCTTTCCTAGGCCCTCGCCGGGCGTGGGTCGCACGCCTACGGGGACTTCGTCCGTGGGTTGGGGAGGTGCCTCATTTCTTCACGGCACCCTTCCCAGGTCCGATCGAGCATGTTAGCAAGCTCCCGCCTTCCCATTGCTCCCTGAATCCGGCGATCCATGCAGCTTTCTAGTCTTCGTTCCTTCAATGTTTCGACGCCCCTGCTGGTTTCCGTGGTGCTCTTCGCGACGGTCGATTGGGATCACCGCCCCGACTATGGTCCCGCTGATGGGGGCCAAATGGGACGCGTCTTCAGCGAACGCTTCGAATGGGTCCTGGAGGACGCCGAGATGCGAGTCGATGGTCAGCCCCTGGGGCTGGATTTGCCGCCGGTGGAGGCCGAGGGCAGTCGGCGCATTGTCACCGAATCGATCTTTAAGACCGACGAGGAAGGGCAGGTCGCGGCTGAGGAGCGGAGCTTCGGAAAGCTGACGGGCGACTTCTCGATGAGCCTAGAGATGAACGGGGAGAGCCT
>JBLHLB010000337.1:0-4762 GCA_047618505.1 Planctomycetota bacterium | reverse complement strand
CCCTGCTCGGGCCCACGAATCGCCCGGCTGCGCTGCCAGGACCACCCGTTTTGGGACAGCTACAGCTACATGTACTGCACCGTGGGGAACCCGTCCCCTTGCCAGGCGATCCCGGGAGACCAATCGGGAAGCGGCTGATTTTCAGGGGCCCGGACGCATGGGTCATGCTGACCCAAAGATGTACCTAAGAGCACTGGGAAAGACCCGTCCCACGGGGGTGTAAACCCGAGGGTGGACTATACTTCGGAACTATGATTGGCGCGACGAACTCAACGGCCACGGCGACCGCCGTGGGACGTGACTGGAATGCACCCCTGGCCTCCGGAGCACACGCTGGAGGACAGGCACAGGCGATCGAAGCCATCGCCGGCAAGGTCCAGGACGGCCACCGCATCAGCGCGGAGGAGGCCCTCCTGCTCCACGAGGAGGCCGATCTCCTGACCCTCGGACGCCTCGCGGATCTGGTGCGCCAGCGCAAGAATCCGCGGCCAGTCGTGACCTACATCGTAGATCGCAACATCAACCCCACCAACGTCTGCATCACGGACTGCGGTTTCTGCGCCTTCTACCGGCGACCGGGGCATGAAGAGAGCTACGTGCTATCGCGCGCGGAGATCATCGAGAAGGTGCGCGAGACGGCGGAGCTATCGGGGCGCCAGGTGCTCATGCAGGGGGGCCACCACCCGCAGCTCACAACGGCCTGGTGGGCGGATCTGTTCCAGGATTTGCACGCGCGCTTTCCCCAGGTGAATCTGCACTCCCTGTCGGCACCGGAACTCGATCACTTCTCGCGCGTGGAGAAGCGCCCCATTGAAGAGGTCATCCGCGATCTCAAGTCCGCCGGTTGGGGCAGCCTCCCCGGGGCTGGCGCGGAGATGCTAGTGGAGCGCGTACGCAAGATCATCGCCCCCAAGAAAACAACAACGGATCGTTGGCTGGAGGTGCACCGGCGAGTTCACGAAGCCGGCCTGCGTAGCTCTGCAACGATGATGTTTGGCAACGCGGAAACCGCAGCCGAACGCGTAGAGCACTTGGCACGTCTTCGCGACCTACAGGACGAGACCGGAGGCTTCACCGCCTTTGCCTGCTGGAATACACAGCCGGACGGCGTGCCCGACGAGCATCTCTTCCCCCACCGCACAACACCGGCCGTTTGGTTGCGCGTCCAGTCCCTGGCGCGCATCTTCCTGGACAACTTCGACCACATGCAAACGAGCTATGTAACCCAGGGGTCGAAGATGGCCCAGCTCTCCCTGCGCCATGGCTGCGACGATTTTGGCGGTACGATGTTGGAGGAAAACGTCGTCAGCGCGGCGGGCTGCTTCAACCTGCAGTCAATCCAAACGATCGAGAAGATGATCGAAGACGCGGGTTTCAAACCCGCCCAGCGCAACTCTTGGTACGGCGTCGTCGACGAACGCTGGGATGAAGCTATTGATGGCCCCCGTGGGCCGCAGGATCGCGACGCCGGAGCAGTACAGGTAGTTCCCGCCAAGGAGGCACAAGCGTGATAAAGTTTCAGAACACGACGACGGAGAAGGGCATCGGAATCGACCACTCAAGGGCCGCGAGCGAAGGCTTACTGGCCCGTGCGCGAGCCGCAGGCCTAGGTGCGATTGCGGAGAAGGTCCTGGCGCGGGAACGCCTCAGCGTTGAGGACGGCATCGCCCTCTACCAAACGCCCAACATCCACGTGGTCGGCCAACTGGCGAACCTAGTGCGCGAACGCATGCACGGCGACCGTGCGTACTTCAACGTCAACCAGCACGTCAACTACACGAACTACTGCAACAAGTTCTGCAAGTTCTGCTCCTTCGATCGCCTGCCCGGGCAGGAAGGCGCCTACGTGATGAGCCCCGAGGAAGTCGGCCGCAAGATCACCGAGCAACTGCACGAGCCGGTCACCGAAGTTCACATGGTCGGCGGGGTCTGGCCCAAGCTTCCCTACGAGTACTACCTGGATATCCTGCGCGCCGCCAAGAAGGCTCGGCCGGACATCCACGTCAAGGGCTTCACGATGGTCGAGCTCGACCAGATCACGAAGGTGGCGAAGAAGCCCCTGGGCGAGGTTCTGGAGGATCTGCGCGAAGCTGGCCTGGGTTCCTGCCCCGGCGGCGGCGCGGAGATCTTCTCCGAGCGCGTGCGACAGGCTGGCTACAGCCTCAAGATATCCGGCGATGAATGGCTGCGGCTCGCGCGCACCGTGCACGAAGCTGGCGTGCGTTCCAACTGCACCATGTTGCACGGACACATGGAGACCATTGAGGAACGTGCGGATCACCTCAACCGATTGCGTCTCCTGCAGGATGAGACCGGTGGCTTCCAGTGCTACATCCCCCTGTCCTTCCACCCGGACAACAACGAATGGACGAGCCTCGGCGCGCCTTCCGCCTTGGATGAGCTGCGTGAGATGGCCGTTGGTCGCCTGATGCTCGACAACATTCCGCACGTCAAGGCCTACTGGATCATGCTCACGATCCCCGTCGCCCAAATGGCCCTCTCCTGGGGAGCCGACGACGTCGACGGAACCGTGGTCGAAGAGAAGATCTACCACAACGCCGGTGCACAGACTCCGCAACAGGTCATGCGCAGCGAGCTGATCCAATGGATCCGCGACGCCGGGCGCACCCCCGTCGAGCGGGACACCATCTACAACGTCCTCTGGAGCTCCGACGAATCCCAAGCCCCCACAGGCTTGGCCGCCCCCGTGGGCGTCTAATCGACGAAGGGGAACCAAGTTCCCCTCCGTCGATTGGCATGGGACTTGCGCTATGGACTGGTGAACGCCGCCTCTGGTAGTGCCTGTTGGCCTGGGATGACACTTGTGTCCCCGCGATGAGATCCGGCGTCCCCCTCGAAGGACACCTCATCCGGAGCCTCCCATGCAACGCGCCGACATCTACCAAGCAGCTCTTTCTCTGGCCCTAGGACTCCTGAGCACGGGTTGTGTGCGCTCCTCGAGTGACAATGGGCCGCCGTCCTATTCGGAGTCGGAGTTCAACGATACGGCGGCGGAGGCCAACTACTTCGGCGTCCTGAATCCCGGGGATCGTTTCATCATCCGCGGTGACATTTCTGACCAACTCTGCGATCCCTTCAACTACTGCGATCCCTTTGATGGATTCGCTTTCACCGCTGGGCAAGCGATTCATGTGGACTTCGCCCTGGTCGCCGATCTCAGCTCGCATGATTTCGACGTCTGCATCTACGACCCGCAGCTGGACCTGACGATCGACTGCTTCCAATCCGGGGGCAGGACAGAGCTGGGCGGCGTCGACATCTTCGCCGGCGGATTGGACTTCCACCTGGTGCTCGAGTCGTACATCGGAACGGGCGGGTACGACCTAGAAATCGATGTCTATCCCCTCTTCGGCCTCGAAGCCGGCGGTTCCGAAATGGAGCCGAGTGCCCTGGATCAAGGCATCGCCGCTGACCGCAGCGACGCAGCACCCTCACGGGAAGACGCGAGTTCCAACGGTTTCGCAGCCTACGGCATCGGCGACCTGGGCGAGGTTGAGGCAGATGAGCCGGCCACGCAGTTCATCCGCATCGACATCAACAAAGAGACGGGGGTCACGGTCGAAACGATCTTCAACGTACTCCCCGACGGCAGCATCCAACCAGCCCAGTAGATCGCCAATACTGAAGCACGGTACGGAAGCACGGTACGGAAGCACGGTACGGAAGCACAGAAGGGAACACAGTTCGGAACGGCGATACGGAACCAGGTTCCATAGCGCCGCTCCGCACCACTGATCAGATGTTGAAGAGCTTAGGCGCGGGAGTCTCGAACGTCAGTGCTTCCTTCGTCGTGGGATGTTCCAGGGCAAGCCTGATCGCGTGTAGTCCCACACTCCGATCCCCCAGGGATTCCTTGGCGCCGTACTTCAAATCCCCGCAGAGCACACACCCCAAGGACGCGGCCGCAACCCGCAATTGATGGGAGCGCCCCGTCTCCGGTAGCAGCTCTAGCAGGGTCCGTCCGCCGCCCATCGCACCTCCGCGCTTCAAGACACGCCAAACCGTTCGTGCTTCCTTCGCGCCTAGGCGCTCCGCCACGGCCGCATCTACGACGCGCACCTTGTTCCGCTCGCGGTCCTTTACGAGCCACTGCACGAGTTCGCCAGCCTCTTCCTCCGGCGCGCCATCACTCACGCCCCAGTAGACTTTTTTGACCAGCCGATCCCGAAAGGCTGCGCTCAATCGACCCGCCGCTTTGCTGGTGCGCGCAAAGCAAACGACCCCGGAAACGGGTCGATCCAAGCGGTGGACGACCCCCAAGAACACCGCCCCGGGCTTGCTATATTCACGCGCAACCCAGGCCTTGCATTGGTCCAGCAAGCTCTGGTCTCCACTGTCATCCGGAACCACTCCGATGCCCGCGGGCTTGGCGACAACCAGCAAGTGATTGTCGTGGTAGAGAACGTCCAACACCACGCTGCGCCCCTAGCTCCTGCCTAGGCGAGTTCGCGCCAAAAGAGCCCGCTCCCGCGCCGCCCCTGCGCTCTCATCGAGCACCGTCAAGTGCCCCATCTTACGCCCGACCTTGGGCGTCTCTTTCCCATAGAGATGCAGGCGCACACCAGGGTCGGCGAGGGCCGCGGCCCAATTAGGCTCACCCCCCTCCCAAAGATGCCCAAGCAGGTTCACCATCACGGTCGCGGGCCGCAGACGCGCCACCGATCCGAGGGGTAATCCACAGATCGCCCGCACCTGTTGTTCGAACTGCGACGTCTCATTCCCATCGAGCGTCAGGTGCCCC
>JBLHLB010000336.1:0-4765 GCA_047618505.1 Planctomycetota bacterium | reverse complement strand
ACTAGCTCCGGGGATCTCTACTCTCGCCAGGCGAATGGAAGCGGGAATGCAGAATTGATCTGGGAAACCGAAGGTTCGGCGCAGCCCGAGGATTGGTCACCCGATGGGCGCTACATCGCGGCGAACCGGAGCACCGCCGACGGTGGCTATGATCTGTGGATTCTCCCGGTTTCGGGGGACGAGGAGCCCTACGGTCTGGTGACCAGCGACTTTGACGTAGGCTACGCCCGCTTCTCTCCCGATGGCGAATGGCTCGCCTACCTGTCCAACGAGTCGGGTCAGTACGAGATGTACGTGACGCGCTTTCCTGGTGGTGAGGGAAAGTGGCAGGTGTCGGCGAATGGCGCCGACTGGGTCGTCGGCTGGAAGCGCGACGGTTCGGAGATCTACTTTATGGACCCCGAGGGAAAGGTCGCTGCCGTTCAGGTGCGGTTGGGAGAGGGCGTCGTGGCCGATCTTCCGCAGACACTCTTCCCGACCCAGAGCAACGACACCTGGGCCGCGGCCGGCAGCGGCGAGAAGTTCCTCGTGGCAGCGCCTGAGAGCACAGAGCGGAACTTCCCGATCACCCTCGTGATCAACTGGCTGGCTTCGCGATAGCGCGGCGATCGAGGCCGCAGTGTCCCATCGTAGGGCCGCGCGCTTGCAGTGCTTCAGGAGGCCCCCGTGACGCTCATCGCATCGAACCTGTGCTGTCCATTTATAGGATCGTGACCTAAACGCAGTCCAGACATAGATTTGCAAGCACCTTGTCCCTACCTAAAACTCCGCACGGGCCCCCAGAGCCCTGTTTAGTGGGGCTTTCAGCACCCTAGCGACTGAGTTAGATAGAGGCAATGCTCCCCGGTCGCCATCATCATTGGCATGCCCTGGATCCTCAGACTGCTCCATCTCGTTCGCCAGCTGACTGAAGACCGGCAACGCCTTGCTCTTGAGAACGTGGCGCTACGTCACCAGCTCGCCGTCCTGAAGCGAAGCGTGAGCCGCCCCAGGATCCACGACAGCGACCGCGTGTTTTGGATCCTCATGATGAGTGCTTTGAAGGACTGGAAGGAGGCCGTGCATATCGTCAAACCTGAGACGGTCATCCGCTGGCACAGGAAGGGCTTCCGCTACTACTGGAGACGCAAGCCGAAGGGCAAACCTGGAAGGCCGTCGATCAACTTCAAGCTCATCCCGTCCTGTCCATTTATAGGATCGTGGCCTAAACCCAGCCCCGGCATGAGCTTACGAGCACCTACAATGGTCGAATGAGAGCCGAGACTTTCCCGCTGCGAACGTTGCTCCTGTCAGTCTCCGGCTGGGTGAGTCGCCATCAAGCGGATGCGATCGCCTATCTGGTCGAAGAGAACAAGTCCCTGAAGAAGCAAGTGGGTCAAGGCTGAGATTCGGGCCGTTCCTCCGCCCCAAGCACAGATTTCAGCAGTACTTCGGTGACGTTCCTATTTGTGGATGGCACGGGGAGACTACGCCGGTATCACTGTAAGGAGTGCGGCAGGACCTTCCCGGATCATCTCCGTGCTCTTTGTCGTTGCGCGCCCGCAAGCCTGGACGTATCACGACGCTGGAGAATCGATCAAATGCGCGGCTTGAGTAACAACGGACAAAGGAAGCACCTTCGCTTGAACAAGCCATCAATCGCTCTACCGCTCCTCACTCTGCCGCTGATCTTTGCTATGGCAGATGGTGGCACATCGAGAGAAGCACCGCCTGAGAGCTATTCCTTCGATGCAGGGGTCAAGTTTCTGGCCGATGCCTCTGCGAATTGGAGAGCGAAGCAGAAGTGCGTAACCTGCCACACCAACGGCTGGGGCCTGGCGGCGCAACCACTCGTCGCGCCTAGATCAGATGAAGTGAACCTTGGCCGCGAATTTGCCCAAGGCTACCTTGCAGGCTTCCTCACTGGCGAGGTTGAGCCCCGCGGGCAGTACGGAAGCGTGGAGGGCATGGTTGCCACTGCGGCCTTCCTCGCCCTGAGCGACGCACGGACGGGCTCTGCCGTCCACGAGACCACACGCCGCGGACTGGACCACGCCTGGGATCTCCTCGATGAGAGCGGAACTTGGGAGGATTGGCTCCAGTGTAACTGGCCACCCTTTGAGTCAGACGCGGAGTACGGGCCAACGCTGATGCTGGTGGCACTCGGTGAACTCAAGGGCTCCGCAGAGCTCACGGCGGCGGACACGCACGGCGCGCAACGGCTAGTCAAGTACCTCACAGGCATTGAACCCGTAAGCCTACATGCAAAGGCGATGCGGCTCTGGGCCGCCAGCTACTGGCCCAAGGCATTGTCATCCGAGACGTGCCAGGCCTGGCACAAGGAGCTCCTGGCCGCGCGGAAGGAGGATGGGGGATGGTCCATGGCCTCGCTCTCAGGATCAGGGTGGCAGCGCGACGGGGACGAGGCGCAGACCGAGACGAGCGAGGCTTACCCAACCGCTTTCTCCATCTATGTGCTGCTTGAAACGGGAATGCCCCGAACGGACGAGGTCGCTGAGGCTGCGCTTCGCTGGCTACGAGAACACCAGCGCGAAGACGGTGATTGGTTTACACGCTCTCCAAGACGAGATGGCAAGCACTACATCAGCCGCGCGGCCACGGCCTTCGCACTCATGGCGCTCACGGAGAAGAAGTAGCCCATAGGGGGTGCGGGTCCACTACGACGTGGCGTTGGTGCACAGTTCTCCCACCTGGAGAGCCCCGAGCTGGCGTTCCTCATGCTCCGAGCCCGTGCTATCCACATAAAGGCTCGTGGCCTAAACCCGGCAAATGCACAGGCTTACGACCGCCTAGAATAGCCGCATGAGAGCCGAGATCTTCCCGCTGTTGACGTTGCTCCTGGCAATCTCAATCTGGGTGAATCGCCATCAAGCGGGACTAGTGGGCGTGCCATGGTGGGGGGCGTAGAGGTCGAGTGCGCGGAGCGGCTGGGCGGTCTTCTCAAGTCATGCAGCCGCGCCGCGTAGCGTTCGATGGGTGATGGAGGTGGCAAAGCCGACGGAGGAGGACTGCTCCCTGCATGACGTCTTACGTGGACTGGTTACTCACGGCCGAGACTCGGGCCGCTCGTCCTCCCCAACCGCAGATTCCAGCACTACTTCGGTGACGTTCCTATTTGTGGATAGCACGGGGAGAACTGATCAAATGCGCGGCTTGACTAACAACGGACGAAGGAAGCACCACTCGACCCACAGGGGTTTGGTACCCATTTCCAGTGCCTAGTCTTGACGTGAATTCAAAGGGAACCCTCGGCTCCCGCTATACTAAAGCGATGCAGCGAGCTGCACTCGGCCCAACCACCATCCTCACCCTACTCACTTTGGTCGCCTTCGCTGGGAATTCTATTCTGTGCAGGTTGGCGTTGGCTGGAGGCTTGATCGACCCGGTGAGTTTCAACGCCATTCGCCTCGGTAGCGGCGCACTTGTCCTCGTACCGTTCCTGTGCTCGCCCGGCTCGCGGGGGCAGGCGCAGGCATCCACGCCATGGAGCCCCTTCGCTGCCGCCGCGCTGTTCGTCTATGGGATTACTTTTTCCATGGCCTACGTCACCCTCGACGCCGGGGTTGGCGCGCTGCTCCTGTTCGGCTCGGTCCAAGTCACCATGCTCAGCGTCGGCTTTCTGCGCGGGGAAAGACCGACCATGCTGCAGAAGGCGGGCATCATTGTGGCGGTCGGTGGTTTTCTCGTCCAAGTCCTGCCTGGGCTGACCGCCCCGGCACCCACCGGCGCTCTCCTGATGACGACAGCGGGGATCGCCTGGGGTACCTACTCACTACACGGTCGCGCTGTTGGGGATCCCCGAATGGCCACAGCACGCAATTTTCTTCTGGCAGCCCCCCTTGGCGTCGTGTGTCTCCTCCTGGGGCAAGAACAATTGGTTGTCCACACAAGAGGTGTCCTACTCGCAGTCACATCTGGAACAGTGACTTCGGGGTTGGGCTACATCCTCTGGTATACCGCTCTCCGCGGCCACACGGCGACAAGTGCGGGAATCGTGCAACTCGCCGTCCCGATCTTGGCAGCCATTGCAGGTGTGGCGCTTCTCTCCGAGGACTTGACCCTCAGATTCGCGGTTTCCGCATGCCTCACCCTGGGTGGGATTGCAGTCGTAACTACCGGCAATCGACGAGCCACTTGAGGAAGCCTTAGCAACGCCTGAGCCGGGCCAGCTGGTTGCTATTTTTCGATCACCAAGTCAATCAAGGGAAAGCGCGCCAGCGTCACTGCTGATGAGGCCTTGGTGCACAGTTCGCCCACATGGAGAGCCTCCGTCTGGCGCTTCTCATGCTGCGACCCTCGCGGTCCGAAGGCTCTAGCTCGACGGTCTGGTTGACGCCCACGGTATTAACCACTCTTGGAGACGCCAGAGACCCCGAGAGCACATCTGTCCTCACCCTGTTTTCGAGCCCCGCTCGGACCACCACAAATCAGCGCGCACAGAGAACGCGGCAATCGTCCCAAGTCCGCTCAGGTGGGGGACTTTCGACCCCACGCCCCATCCCACGCCCGTCAACCACCCCACCCCCTCATTCCGCGCCGGGCGAAAAAGTGGCTCCCCGCTCCGACCCCCTTACGCGAACTCTTGGACCTTAGAGCAATTGGCTCTCTTGATGCCCTCAGGCGTGTTCTAGGTTCGCACGAAGGTGTTGATCGGCACCACTTATCTGCGGGCGCGAACTTGCGTGCTCTACGGCTGACCGAGTTGTTCATGCGCAGCCCTTCGTCGCGTATGTGCTTGGGACAGGATGCTTCACTCCTTCTGATT
>JBLHLB010000335.1:0-4783 GCA_047618505.1 Planctomycetota bacterium | reverse complement strand
GCCTCTAGGGCGAAGCGTTGGGCGGCCTGCTCGCCGTGGAGATGTCGTAGCCAGGTGGCGTAGGGGTCCCGACGCACGACCTCGTCACCGACACCGAACAGCTCGGTCTCCGCCGTCGTGTCCGAGGGGTCGAGTAAGCCGGTAGCTAGGCGTAGGGGGGCGGCGTCCGCGAGCTCCGCCAGGAGTTGTCTCCTGCTGGTACGGTCGCTGCTTGTGCGCGCCGTCAACTCGGCCGTGAGCTCATCCCGCACACTCGTAAAGGGAACTTCCACCAAGCCCTCCAGACGCAGAATCCAGAAGGCACCACGGGCAAAGATTGGCTGGCTCAGGCTCCCGACTGGTTGTTTAGCGAGGGCCGACAGGGGAGCGCGGGGGAAGGCGCCGCGCCATTCGTCCTTGGCCGGCAGGCCGCCGTTCTCCCCGGATGGATGGTCGCTCTCCTCTCTGGCCATCTTGGCAAATCCCTCACCGCCGCGGGCGCGCGCAAGGAGGGCCTCCATCTCGGAGCGCATTTCCGCGCGCAGCTTCTCTGTGCGGACCCGGCGCGACGATGTGTTCTCTCCTGGGGCGAAGGGCACAACGAAGCGCTTGCGAAGGAGTCGCACCCGCGGCGAAAAGCCGCCCTGGCCGTAGCGCTGCTCCCAAAGATCGCGCACTTGTTCCGGGGAGACTGGAGTTCCCTCCCTGGCGAAGAGCTCCTCAAGAAGTTGCAGCTCCAGCGTGATTCGGCGTTCCGCCATTCGGCCGGCGGGCGTGCGACCTTCCTGTGCCAGTTCCTGCTCCCAGGCGGCGCGGTCGCCGGCGTGGGGTCCAGCCAAGCGCGCTTCTACTTCGGAGAGCACGCGGGATTCAAGGGCAGGCATGTCGAGTCCCTGGCCCAACTCGGTAGCCCGCCAGCGAAGGCGCAGGAGCCGCGCGTAGATGCCCGCATCGAGCTCGCCGTAGTTGAGCAGCAACCAATCTTCAAAGCGTCGCTGCGAGACCGCCTCCCCATTCAATCGAAGGACGGTGACTTCCTGAGAAGCGGTCGCGACAGAAGGCGTAGGTTCCTGGGCCGCGAGGCTCGGCGTCGCTGCGCTCATGAGGAACAGCAGTGAAGCCATCTGTGCTAGCTGGGGGAGAAGCGTCCGATTCATGCTGAAGTGCTCAATTTGACGCCGGAGCGTGTCCCTGGAATTGAAGGGCGTGCAGCTTGGCGTAGATTCCGTCGCGTTCTAGCAACTGGTTGTGAGTGCCCGACTCTCGTAGCCTGGCACGGTGCATCACAAGGATCTTATCGGCGCGTCTTACGGTCGATAGGCGGTGGGCGACAACAAGCGCGCTGCGTTCGGAGAGAAGCCTGTGTGTTGCCTCCTCGATGCGAGCTTCCGTGCTGGAGTCGACGCTTGAGGTCGCTTCGTCCAGGACAACGAGTCCTGGATCACCGGCTAGGGCACGGGCGATGGCTATTAACTCGCGTTCGCCAGTCGAGAGTCGACCGCCGCGCTCGGCGACCTCCGCATCGAGTCCGCCCTCTAGGCGCGCGACCACAACGTCGGCGGAGCTCGCCGCCAGGGCTGCGCTAATCTGTTCGGGGCCGACCCGTTCTCTCCCGAGCACGAGGTTCTCGCGCACCGAACCGCTGAAGAGAAAGTCCTCCTGGAGAACGAGCCCGAGCTGATCGCGGTAACTGGACAGGTCGATCTCACGCAGGTCCACGCCATCGATCGTGATGCGACCGGAGGTGGGGTCATAGAAGCGTAGCAACAGGTTGACTATGGTGGACTTACCCGCCCCCGTGGCTCCCACTAGGGCAATATTGTGCCCGGGGGGAATCTCGAAAGTGAGGTCCTCCAGGACGTTGCGCTCGCCATCGTAGGAGAAGCAGACATTCTCGAAGCGCACGTGTCCGCGGAATGGGCTGGTTACGGCGGTGGCTTGCTCTGACTCGGGGATATCGGTCTTCGTGTCCAGCACTTCGAAGATGCGTTCGGCGGAGGCGAAGGCCGATTGAAGGACGTTGTAGCGCTCGCCCAGCTCGCGAATCGGGGCGATGAAGAGCTGCAGCCAGAACCAGAACAGCAGGAAGTCTCCGATTGTCAGGTCCGCCGAAGCGACGGCCCCGCCGGCGCGCCAGAGCACCGAGGCTTGGATCAGAACCACCACCCAGGAGAGAATCGGATAGAAGAGGGCGAACAGGAAGATCGTGCGGAAGTTCGCGGCGAGATAGCCCGCTAGGTGTTCCCCAAAGCGTTCGGAAACGCGCTCCTCCCGCCGGAAAGCCTGCACAACGCGCATGCCCTGGAGGACTTCCTGGAGGTAGCCGTTCAGGTGCGCTAGGCGCGCGCGAACTCGGCGGTGCGCCGCGCGAGCACCCCCGCGGAAGAAGATGCTGACGGCGATCAGGACCGGGGTCAGTACCAGCACCAAGAGGGCCAGCGGCGGACTCACGGTGAACAGCAGGGCCAGGACGACGACAACCTTGAACAAGTCAAAGAGCAGGGTCACGAGCCCCGAAGTGAAGAGCTCGTTCAGGTTCTCGATGTCACTGGTTACACGTGTGACAAGAGCGCCGGTGGGGCGCCTGTCATACCAGGCTAGGTCCAGTTTCTGCATGTGCGCAAAGAGGCGCGTGCGCAGGTCATGGATGACCGATTGACCGGTGCGCACGAGCAACTCCGTTTGCCAATAGCGGAAGAACGCGGCGGCGATGATAAGGGCCAAGTAGCCCGCTGCCCAGAGACTGAGCTCGCGCAGATAGGGAGCAGAGTCAAAGCCCGCGGGGTCCGCGTCGCGTGCGTCCCGGGCGGCACTGATGGGTCCGTCGATGGCGCTGCTCAGCATGCGCGGCGCGATCAGCTGCAGCAGGAAAAGCAGGCTCAGGCTCGCGAAGCAAAGAGCGAAGAGCTTTCGATGGGGCCGGGCGAAGGTCCACAGCCGTGCCAGGAGATGACTGTCCCAGACCTTGGTGGCGACGACTTCGTTGGGGACGCCGGGGCCCACGGGGGCAGCCTTGGTTTCCTTAGCCACTAGAGTTCCTCCAGCTCGGCGGCCATGCGCTGGCGTTCCCATGTCTCGCGATACCACTCGGACCTCGCCAGTACTTCGGCGTGTGTTCCGAGGGCCTCGGGACATCCATCCTTGAGGACGAGGATTTGGTCCGCCCCATGCACCGTGGCCAAGCGGTGGGCCGAGACGACAACAGTGCGTCCACGGCCGGCTTCCCTCAGGCTGTGGAAGAGGCGTGCTTCGGTTTCCGTGTCGACAGCGGAAAGCGCGTCGTCCAGGACAAGGATGCGCGGATCCTTCGCCAGTGCGCGGGCGATGCAACTGCGTTGACGTTGACCGCCGGAGAGGGAAACGCCGCGTTCACCGATCAATTGGTCGAGTTTCTGGGGTAGCTCCTCAACCTCGCGCCGCATGGCTGCGAGGTCAATCAGCCCCCACAGAGCCGAGTCGTCGAAGGGCGGTTCGTCCGCACCAAACTCGATGTTTGCACGGTAGGTGTCCGAGAACATGAAGCTGTCTTGGGGGACGTAGCCCAGGGCACCGCGCAGCTCGTCCAAGGGCAGCTCACGCACTTCGATCCCGTCCAGGCGCAGTTCTCCGTCCGGTTCATAGAGGCGACCGAGGAGGTTCAAGAGTGTGCTCTTGCCCGAACCTGTGGGGCCAACGACCCCGAGAATACTGCCGGCTGGAACCTCGAGATTGATGCCCGTGAGGGCCGGGTCCCTGGAGCCTTCGTAGGAATAGCCGACATCCTTGAGTGAGAGACTGCCCCGAACCGTGGGGCGATCTGCCCCGCTCCGCGAACCGGAGTCATCGATCTTCTGGGTGTCGTCCAAGATCGCCTGAACGCGTTCCGCGCTGGCAAGGGCGCGCGGGTAAAGACCCATGATCCAGCCCAATGCGATGACGGGCCAAAAGACCTTAAAGCCTAGGTCGATGAACTTGAAAAGGTCACCGACCTCGATCTGTGAATCGATCATGGCCCAGCCGCCGACCAGCAGAATGGGCAGAAAGGACAGGTCGTAGGACAGGTGAATGAAACTGTTCGTCAATCCGCGCGCACGCCCCAGGTTTACCTGGTGCGTGCGGTTCTCGAAGGAGGCGGCGGAGAAGCGAGCGCTTTCGTGCTCCGCCAAGCCATAGCCCTTGGCGATACGCACGCCGCTGAAGTTCTCCTGGGAGAGGTGGCTCACCTCTGCCAGGCTCTCTTGCACCGAAGTGGAGAGTCGATGCAGCCGCGGAGTCAGCTTCTTCATGGACCACACAACCAATGACAGCGGCACCATCATCGCGACCGTCACCGAAGGTGAAATGCGGAAGAGGACGATGAAACAACCGGGCGCCATGACCAGGAAGGACAGCACATACATGCACCCGGGCCCGAGCAACATACGGATGTTCTCTACATCCGCCGTGAGTCGACTAACCAAGTCGCCTGAGCGTGCCTTACCGTGCCAGGCGTAGGACAGTCGTGTGAGTTGATCGAAGAGATCCTGCTTCAGCTCGACCTCAAAGCGTCGCGAAACCCCGACGATCAAGCGACGTTGCAGGAAGCGAAAGACACCCTGGAAGGCGGCGATCACCAGCAGCAAGAAGAACAAACCTCGCAGGAAGCTCGCGTCATCCCCCGCGCGCAGTCGTGTCAGAGCGTTGCCGATCTTGACAGAGAGCAGAATGTCGAAGCAAACCACGAGGGGCACGCACAGGATGCCCGTATAGAGCGAGAGCTTGTGGCTTGCGAAGCGTTGCCAATAGGGGAGCAGGATCTTCACTTGCCCTGTCCGCTCTCAGTGTC
>JBLHLB010000334.1:0-4786 GCA_047618505.1 Planctomycetota bacterium | reverse complement strand
GAGACGGAGGGCGAGATCTTCGGCGGGATCACCAATCCCTTCGCGGGCTTGGCCATCGGAGTGCTCTTCACAGTGTTGGTGCAGAGTTCCTCGACAACGACCGCGACGATTGTGGCCGTGGTGGGCAGCGGTGCCCTGAGTGTGGAGTCGGCCGTTCCCATGATCATGGGCGCGAACATCGGTACGACGATCACGAATACCCTGGTCTCCCTGGGGAGTGTGCGTCGCTCGATCGAGTTCAAACGCGCCTTCGCAGCGGCTACGGTGCACGACTTCTTCAACATCCTGTGCGTGGTGATATTCCTGCCTTTGGAGCTCGCCACGGGCGCTCTATCTAAGTCAGCCTTCTGGTTGACTGCCAGACTCGGCGGTGGCGGTGGAGCTGAGATCGGGAAGAGCCCGATCAAGAACGCGATCAAGGGCATGCACCAGTTCCTAACGGACTTGCTCGAGGGTGTGGGCTTCACCGGTAAGGGGCTAGAGATCGCGGCTTTGGTCCTGGGGATCGCTCTGACCTTCCTTTCGCTCTACCTAATAACGAGCAACATGCGCCGTGTTCTGGCGGGCAACATTGAGCGCGCAATGAACCGCGCCCTGAGCGCCAGTGGCTTTGTTCCCATTATCATCGGCATCGTCATGACCGTGGCGGTGCAGTCCTCGAGCATTACGACATCGCTCCTGGTCCCCATGTGCGCCGCCGGCGTGCTTAGCCTGCCGAATGCCTTCCCCGTCATGTTGGGCGCCAACATTGGCACCACCGTGACGGCGCTCCTGGCGAGTATGGCCCAGGAGCGATCAGAAGCCCTGACCATCGCCCTGGTTCACCTGCTCTTCAATCTGAGCGGGGTCGCGCTCTTCTTTCCATTCAAGACCTTGAGGGAGATCCCTATTCGATTGGCCATGGGGTTGGCGGAGTTGACCTTGAGGTCACGGTGGTGGATCCTTATCTACGTGTTAGGTACGTTTGTCCTTATTCCCATTAGCGGTTGGCTCCTTTGGGGGGGCAACTGACCCGCGCGACTGCGCTCCTAGTTCCTATGCCTAACTGGCTTCAATCCGACTCCGATCACGGCGGCTTCGCGGAAATCCAGCGCCGATTCTCCGAGATGCTTGCAGACGGTCGTCACGTCTTTGACGCGGCGGCAAACGCTCTCCTGGGAGGTACCGATCCCGAGACGATCCGTGAGGACCTCTTTGCGACGGACCAGCGCATCAACAAGACCGAGCAGAAATTGCGGCGTCTCCTGGTTGTGCACGGGACGGTCCATGGTGCGCGTCAGTTCCCGCACCTCCTGGTGCTGATGAGTCTGGCCAAGGACGCGGAGCGCATCGGGGATTACGCCAAGAACCTCTTCGACCTGTGCCTCGCCAAGCCCTGGCTGGGAGATAGCGATCAGGTTCGCAGCCTTGTGACCTTGAAGGATTCGATCAGCAAGCTGCTGGTGCGCGCGGGTGGGCTCTACGAGAGCGAAGACGTGGAAGCCGCCCGGGCCCACCTGACCGAGTGTGACGAGGTCGAAGATGCCTGTGATGACCTGCTGCACGTCGCCCTAGCAGTGGAAGGTCATAACGGAGCAGGCTTGGCCCTGACCGCTCGCTACTTCAAGCGCGTCGTTAGTCACTCCGCCAACGTCGTGACATCCATAGTGATGCCCCTGGACAAGCTCGATTTTTTCGACGAGCCCTAGCTAGAGGCCACGCGCTTCTGTCCCGGAGCGTCAGTCGCTCCACCGGCGGGCTCGTTCAGCGCAACTCGCGTTGGACGAGCCCGTCCGCCATCACCAGGACTCGATCGCAGCGATTGGCGATCTTGTCGTCGTGGGTCACCAGGATCATGGCCAGGCTGCGTTGGCGCTGCTCTTCAAAGAGCAGTTGCAGAACCTTCTCGCCTGTGGCGCTGTCCAGGTTGCCCGTGGGCTCGTCAGCTAGGAGGACCTGGGGATCGTGCATCAGGGCGCGGGCCATGGCGACGCGCTGCTTCTCACCGCCGGAAAGCTGCGAGGGGCGGTGCTTTGCGCGTTCGACCATCCCAAAGCGTTCGAACATCCCCATGGCTCTATCGACGTAGTGCTTCTTGTTGCGCCGGAAGGCCATGCGTCCGTCGGATATCATCCCCGGCAGGATCGCGTTCTCCAGGGCAGTGAGCTCCGGGAGCAAGTGATAGAATTGGAATACGAAGCCAACGTGCTTGTTGCGTAGGGCTGCGCGCTGGGCGTTGGGCAAGGCCCAGGCGTCGTCGCCGCGCATTTGCACGGTGCCTTGATTCGGTCGGTCGAGGAGCCCCAGCACGTGCAGCAGAGTCGATTTGCCCGCTCCCGATGCGCCCACCAATGCGACGAGTTCGCCCTTCTTCAGGTCGAGGTCCACGCCGTGAAGGATATTTAGCTTGCGGTCTCCGATGGAGAACGACTTGTGGATGTCCCGCGCGCTGAGGAGTGTCTCCACGGGGGGCGGCGCAGGCTCGAGCGCTGAATCCGCGGCGACCTCGGTGGGGTCAATGGCCTCATTCATAGCGTAGGGCCTCAAGCGGATCGAGGCGCGCCGCGCGCCAGGCTGGAAGGGCGGCAAAGACTAAGGCGCAGACAAAGGCTCCGAGAACGATCACTGCGACGGCAATAGGCATGACGACCGTCGGGATGTGATCAAAGAGATACACATCGCGATCGAAGATCTGATAGCCCAGTTTTTCGGACAACCAGAGTTCAATGGCATCGATGCGAAGGGCTGCCCAAACCCCAAATACCGCGCCACTGAGGGCCCCCAAGAGTGCATCCCAGAATGCGATCCAAAGGAACGTTTGCAGGATGCCGGAGCGCGTGGCCCCAAGGGCGCAGAGGATACCGATGTCGCGGCGCTTCTCTGTGACCATCATCGAGAGAATGGCGAAGATGGTGAAGCTCGCCACCACCATCACTAGACTGAGCATGATCCCCATCAAGAGGCGCTCGTTTTCGATCGCGCCAAGGAGATTGCCCCGGAACTCCTCCCAGGTCTTTACCCCTCCGATGGGGCTTGAAATAAGACCTTGGGTGTAGAGGTCTTGGCGCAGCGAGTCGCGCACCAACTCGCCGTCTGCCTTGTAGTCGTGGAGCGTCACCAGGACTTGCGAGAAGACCGATGTTCGGCCTATGAACTCCGAGAGCTTTTGCCGGGGCAGGTACACCGTCCCCAGGTTTAGATCGTTCTCGGTGGACTTGAAAAAGCCTGAGATCACAAACTCTAGGTTGTTGACCTCGAACTCGCCGGGGGCGTCCTGACTGGGGACGGCGGTGGAAAGCTGTACGATTTCCCCGCGCTGCAGCCCCAGCTGCTTCCCCAGTTCCGCCCCAACCACTATTGCGGGGCGCGGCACAATAATCCCAGTGCTCGGGTCGTTGGAGTCCTCGTAGAAAGGCATCAACGGGTTCAACACGGGATCCCGCGACGGTCCGCGGGCGGGAATCTCTGCTTCACCTAGTTGCTCTGCCCGGTGCTCGCGGCCTACGCGCACAACGGACTCCAGGAACCCAGTCGTGTTCAACTCGTCATAGATCGGCGGGTTGGGAGCATTTCCGCCCATGATCCAGCTGGCCACCCTCAGAGCCGGCTGCATCAATCGCTCCGGGGTCCGCACATCGATGCCGATCAGCTGAACCTGGGAGAGTTTCCCGTAGTTCGCGCTCTGCATCAAAGCGCCGGACAACTCGCTGTCTCGACCGGTGAGGGTGATTAGGGCCGCATAACGCAGCTGAGCCGTGGCCCCTTTCACCTCAGGGCTTTCCGCCAGAACATTAAGGATGGGCCCAGGCTTGGGGACATCATCCTCGTGGGTGATGAAGGGCTCGATTAGGAGGTCCGCCAGGCTGCCTCGGACCGCGCGCCTAGTCTCCTCCAGAAAGCCAGTCATGATCGAGAGGATCAAGATCATGGCACCGACGCCCACGAAGATCCCGACCATCCCGATCAAGTTGGTCGGGCGGTGGCGCAAGTATCTCCAGGACAGGAACGAGCGGTACATGGGGCTAGCTGAGGGGTACGGTCACGATTCTGGCACCACTTCTTCGGACTTGGCTGCCTCTTCTTCCGCGGAATCTCCACTGCGCGGCTTCATTGCAGGAAAAAGGATCACATCGCGAATTGAGTCTTGGTCCAGGAGCACCATGGCGAGGCGGTCCATGCCGATACCCAGGCCGCCGGCCGGGGGCATTCCGTACTCGAGGGCCTGGACGTAGTCGATGTCAACTTCGCCCGGGTCATCGGGGTCCTTGCGCTCGACCTGTTCCTCAAAGCGGCGCTGTTGCTCCTGGGGGTCATTGAGCTCGGAGAAGGCGTTGGCTAACTCCATGCCACCAACGAAGAGTTCGTAACGCTCCGCATAGCGACAATCATCAGGATCGACCTTTGCCAGGGGCGAGATCGCCACGGGATAGTGGGTCACGAAGACCGGCCCGGTCAGGGATTCCTCAACGGTTTCCTCGAAGACTTCGGCCGCGAGCTTCCAGTAGCCCAAGGACGGATCGACATGGACGTCTAGTTCCTTGGCGCGCGCGCGCACCGCCTCTTCATCGTCGATTTCGAAACCGTTGGCTTGCTTGAAAAGCTCGTCGTAGCGCTGGCGCTTGAAGGGCGCTTTGAAATCGTAGGTTCCGCCGCGGAACTTCACTTCGGTCGTGCCGTTTAGCTCCGTGGCAAGCGTCTCGATCATCGACTCGGCGATCTCCATCATGTGGTGGAAATTGCCCTGGGCCTGGTACAGCTCCAGCATCGTGAATTCGGGATTATGCCGCGTAGACAGACCCTCATTGCG
>JBLHLB010000333.1:0-4812 GCA_047618505.1 Planctomycetota bacterium | reverse complement strand
ATTTTGCGCCTAGACGCGGATGTGGAGAACAACCGTCGACTGTGGGAGGACCCCGAAGGCCTGCGCGGATTCTTCTGGTACTCGCCCGTGCGGCGTGCGAAGCCCGGAGCCCAGGTTCTCCTGCGTCACCCCAGTGATCGCAACCCTGCGACGAACGATCCCTATCCCCTGCTTGTGGTGGGCTACTTCCCCCAGGGACGCACGATGTTCCTTGGCGTAGATTCGACTTGGATGTGGCGCTATCACTATGGCGATCGATACCACGAAGTCTTCTGGCGCAACGCGATCCGTTGGTTGGCCCTGGGCCGCTTGAAGGGCGGCGATCGGCGGTTCCATCTGGAGACTGCGCGTTCACGCTATGACCTGGAAGAACGCATTGTCCTGGACGCACGCGTGCTGGATGAGGACTACCGCCCCAGCGAAGAGACGACCCAAACTGTCCAGTGGAGCGGGCCCGACGGCCGCGAGTCAGAGCTCCAACTCGTGCGCGCCGAGGATCGCCCCGGGATCTATCGCGGCGGCTTTGACGCGGATCGGCCCGGTCTATACCGCGCCTGGATTGAAGCGGATGGTAAGCGCGCCTCCTCCATTGAATTCGAAGTGCGCCTGCCCTCGCGCGAACTGACCGACCCTTCGCCCGATCCCGAAGCGATGGCCTTGGTCGCCCAGAAGACAGGCGGTCTCGCCGTTAGCCTGGCCAACTTGAATACGTTGCTGCCAGGATTCGGCGGCGGTGAGGAACGACGTGAACCAATCTCCTCGCGGCTCCAAGACGCCTGGGATCATTGGGCAACGCTGCTGTTGGCCCTTGGGCTTCTGTCCACCGAGTGGATCTTGCGAAAGCGGGCGGAGCTCCTATGAGTCGCATACCCTTTCTGCCTTCGATCGCGTTGTTCCTGGGGCTGCTACCCAGTCTCGCACATGCGGCGAGCCAAAGCGCTTTGCCCGGCAACGAGGAAGATAGCACCAATCGCTTCTTCGCTTTGCCCCTGCCCCGCGCAGCGACGGCCTCGGCGGAAAACGTGGTCGAGCATTTGGAGGCAGGTCGCTCAAACCAAGCCTTGACCGAGCTGCAGCGCATGCTCGAGGAATCGTCCCACGATCTTCTGCCGTCTGGCTGGCGTTCTGAAGATGCCGAACCGAGCATCTATCCGTCCTACCCCGGGGCCGCAGGCTGGGCCCGGGCAACTCTGCTCTCCCTTGCGCCTGACGTGCGCGCCCGCTATCGCGAACGCTTCGGCCCCGCTGCCCAGGACGCACTCACCGGTGCCCTGGCCAACCTGGATGAGGGTGAGCTGATTCGCATCGCCCAACGCTGGCCCCTAACCTTCGCTGCTGAAACAGCCTGGTGGGCATTCGGTGACCTGGAGGCCGAGCGCGGCTCCATCGAAACCGCCGCCGCCGCCTGGAATCGTGCACGGGCCCTCGTTCGCTCCCGCGGCGGTGCCTTACCCGCCGGCGCGTCCGAACGCGCTGGAATGGTCGAGGCGCTTTCTCCCAGAGTTCAAACTCTGGGCCAGGGAGGGAGCTACGGAAGCTCCGCTCTCTTGGATCCGGACGTGCCCCGCGCTGACGCAGATCAGTGGTTCATGCCGCTAGATCTGGAACCCTTCGGGCGCCCGCGTAGTCGCAACGGTGACGGCTATCCGGTTCAGCCGCTGCTCGTCGAGGATCAGCTCCTGATCAATACATCCCTGCGGGTGTATGCCGTCGACGCATTCACCGGGCTAGTCCGTTGGGAATCCCAGCCGCACGACTCCTGGAGCTTCATCCAAAGTGGCAACCGCGGGGAGTTCTTCCAGAATGTCGATCGCTCCCAGGTTGCGATCGGTGTCGCAGCCGCTCGCGGCATTGCCGTGGCCACGCAGCAGCTGCCGTACTCGGAATTCTCCGACTCCTCCTGGCAGGGCATTCAGATTTTCCGCCGCATCCCTGAGCGGCGGCTCTTCGCCTATGACCTGGCGACGGGCGCGCCCCTCTGGGATCACGCGCCAAACATGCGTTGGCGCCCGGCCTCGCGCAACTTCGAAATCCAGGGGCAGAACAGCCGCGAGCAACTGGCTCTGGTTGCCGCCAGCCCCTTGATCGTGGGCTCGCGCGTCTTGGTTCCCAGCTATCGACTCGACAGCCGCATCGAGTACCACGTGTCCTGCTACGCCCTCGACACTGGTGAACCGCTCTGGGACACCCAAGTGATTTCGGGACAGCGCGAGCGCAACATGTTTGGCCGCGCTTCTAACGAGTTCATCGCCGCGCCCCTAGTGGTCTCTGGTGACCGCATTATCGCCCAGACGGAACTCGGTGCTATTGCCGCCCTGGACTTGCTCTCGGGCGAATTGCTCTGGTCCAGTGAGTACAGCCAAATCGCCGTCCGGCGCAATACCTCCTATATGACGCCGACGCGCGTCACCGACTGGCGCATCGCACCGCCTGTGATCGTCGATGGGCTCGTGATATCAACGCCCTCGGACTCGACCAATCTGATGGCCCTAGAGCTCGACGATGGCGCCGTGCGTTGGAGCATCGGGTCCTTTGCCCTGCAGAACCTTGGGCGCAGCGGCTCCGAGCGCCACAGCTTCGACCTCCTAATCGGCGCGGACGCGGAGCACATCTACCTGGGGGGCGAGAAAATCGCCGCCCTGCACAAGCAAGGTGGGCTGCGCTCCAACTTCTCCTTTAGTCCGCGTTGGGAATATCTGATTGAACGAGCGCACTCGAGCTTGCCGTCGCCGCGACCCCTACTGACACCCGAAGTCCTGGTGATTCCGCAACCGAAGGAACGCTTGACCCTAGACCGTGCAACAGGGCAGCGCATCAATACTCTTTCGGGTACTTGGGGTTCCCAGGATCGCGGAGAGCTCGTACTGGGCGATGGCGTGCTCTACTCCCTCGGACGCTATGGGCTCCTGGGGCTGTTCGACTGGAAGACTTTGATCACACGACAGCGCGTTCGCCTCGCCGAGGCGAATGAGAGTCCGCGCGTTCGCATGGACACCGCCTCACTTTATCTTCGGCGTGCCCGTTCCCTGCGGGAGAACGAGGGCAAGACCAACGAAGCGCGGCGCTTCCTTCGCGACGCCCGTGAATTGATCGCCGAACGGGTAGCCGCAGCCGACGCTCCGGCGGAACTCCTCGCAAGCGATCGCGCCGGAGCCACGCTGCTGCACGAACTTCTGCGGGAGGAAGCGCGCGTTTTGGCCGCTCTCACCCGTGAGGAAGACGCTCAAAAGACCCTGCGCGAAGCCCTGGCCCTAGCCCCGCACCCAATCGCAGTTCGCGACACGCTATTGCAGCAGATCGACTTGGTGCGCAATGACCGGGGATCTGAACGCCTAGCTCTCTTGAGCGAATTGGAGGAGCGCGTGGGTAACCTCGAGCTTTCCATTGCCCAACGCGAAAGCTCCCCCAATTGGTTAATCAGCGAAGCGCTCCTGAGTGAGGACGATTTGAAGGGTTGGGATGAGGCCGATATCCCCATCGCCCTCTGGGTGCGACTCTCGCGGGCCGACGAACTCGCCCGCCGGCGCAAGGGCGAAGAGGCCTTGGTCGAACTACAGGGTGCAGCGGAACGCTACGGCGACCTAGAGATCAACAAAGAGTGGACGGTGGGCCAAGTCGTCCACGAACGCATCGCACGGCGCATCGCCATCGATGGGCCCGAGGTCTACCGCCGCTTCGAGGCCGAGGCGCGCACTCTCCTGGAGCAAGCCCAGCGGACCGCCGACGAAGACATCATGCAGGCCGTGGTGGAACGCTACCCCTTCGCCGACGCCGCGCGCGAGGCGGAGGAGAGCATGCTTGAGTTCAACTTCCTCGCGCGGGATGCCGATCGCGTGGCTGAACTCACCGGCGTCATTCTCAGTCGCCCCGAGACCGACGAAAGACTCGCCCGAGAAGCCTTGGTGCAGCTGGGTCTGCTTCTGGAAGCCCAGGGAAACAAGGGCTTCCTCGCCAGCCTGCTTGAGCGTGAGGCGGCCCTCAACCCGCGCGCCGAAGTACAGGTCCCCGGTGTGCAGGGAGTTCCCCTATCCAAACTCGCCCTGGATCGCGCGATCCCCAGGCCGCTTCCCCTGCGTCCCAACTTCGATGACACACTGAACTACATGCGCCACGAGCCGGGCTTGCATGAGCCTATCGGTCTCCTGCATGAAGTGACAAACCGGGGAACGAGCAAGGTCCTACAGATCTTCACCGTGGACTCTCGCCGCTTGGCAGCCTACGACATTACGAATCCCGCGGATCAGGCCTGGTCCTTCACAGTTCCATTCGATGTGAACCCCTCACGCGTCGCCATCGATGAGAACCAGGTCCTGGTGGGCAGCCGCAATTCGATTCGCGCGGTCAACTCTTCCGGGCGCCTGCTCTGGCAGCGGCGCATCGGGATGGACTCCATCCGTAGCCTTTCAGCGGCCAACGGAGTCGTGTTGGTTCTGGCCGGCAGCGCCCGCAACGAACATCGCATCACCGCCTGGGATTCGAAGGAAGGAGTCAGGCTCTGGCAGGTTGATCTAGCCGACCACTTGCCCGGCGCTATCAACGGCTGGCTACGGCCCATGATTGGGGATGGCCATGTGGTCGTCTTCCGCAAGCGCTTCGCCGAAGACTCCACCGCCGTCATCATTGACCTGCACCGTGGTTCTGTGAACGCGGTCGTGAACCTGGGGCCCTATGGATCAAAGGACGTGCTCGATGAGTGCGCTTGGATCGAAGCGGGAAACCTCTGCGTGCCGCGCTTTCACTCCCGCGGGGAGATGGGCAGCACCCTCGGGGTCTACGACCTGGGGAACGGCGAGGAACTGTGGCGCATGGGCT
>JBLHLB010000332.1:0-4864 GCA_047618505.1 Planctomycetota bacterium | reverse complement strand
CCTCGGACACGACGGCGGAGACCGAGCTGTTCGGTGTCGGTGACGAGGTCGTGCGTCGGGACCCCTACGCCACCTGGCTACGACATCTCCACGGCGAGCAGGCCGCCCAACGCTTCGCCCTAGAGGCGCAACTCTGGCGACGTGCCCGACTGGCTAAGATTCAGCTCACCCCTGCCGACCTCGAGGAAGGCACCCAGCGGGCGCGAGATACGGACATCGAACTCTCCTTCCACGGCAAACAAGAAGCCTGGCTCGCAAGCCTCGCGGCCCGTGAACTGAGCCCCGAAGCCTGGCGCCGCGCGGCCCAACGGCGCGTGGAGTTGGAGCTGCTGGAGGACTCGCTTTCGCGTGTCGGTCGAACGGTCTCCGAAGCCGAGCTGCGCCTTCTATGGGAGCAGCGCTTCGGACCCGGTGGCAAGCTCGTGCTGGTACGTTGGATTCAGGGCAACATTCCGATGTCTACCGCGGATCTGAATCCGGCGGAACGCGAAGTAGAGCAGAAGCGACTCCGCCAAGAGACCGTCGCGCGCCTCACGGTTCTACGGCAACAGATTCTAGCGGGGGCTGACTTCGCCACCCTTGCCAGTGAACACAGTGACGACGCGGCCACCGCTTCCCGCGGTGGATCCCCAGAGGACGGCTTTGCCATCGACGAGCTGCCGGCGGAACTCCTGGTTCAGCTCGACTCCCTGGACCCCGGAGGCATCTCCCCCGCCACCCCCCTGGCGAGCGACCGCGCCGTAGTGCTACTCCAATTGGTCAGTGTAGACATCACTTCCTTTGCGGACGCCCGGGAGTCGCTTGAGTCCGAGGCTCTCAGGGCCCCAGCCAACATGGGCGAGCGCGCGCTCCTACGTGCTGAACTCTCAAGGTCCCTCGACCTTGTCGTCGATACGACAGCTATGCTGCGCTGACCGGCCTAACTGGTCCGCCGAATTGAGGCGCAGCTTCAATCCACACCGCAGAAGGATCGAGCCTGTAGACTCTGCCTATGCCGCGCTCCACACGAATCCTGTTCCCCGCCCTGGCCGCTGCGGCCATGGTGCACATGCTCAGTTCCTGGTTGGCCTCAAGGGCCGAGGCAAGCGCGCATCATTGGGATAGCCTGGGCCTGGAATGGCTAGGACTCGAACGCTTCGCCTCTAACGTGCTTGGCAGCAACGGCGTCAGCAAGCCCACTTTGATCGCCCTGGCTGTCGCGGGACTGGTGGCTTTCCTTGTGGAGGTGCGTTCGGGCGAAGACAGCGGCCTGCGCAAGGGCTTGACCTTTGTGTCCCATCCCCTGGCGATACTTCCCGTCGCCGCCTGCGTGCTGATCCTTCCTAACCTGGCACTGACGGCGCGACCGACCCCCATGGCCGGAAGTCCGAACCTGCTCTTTGTGATGGTCGACACCTGGCGCGCCGACCACGCGGGGTTCCTCGGGTACGAGCGTGACGTTACCCCGAAGCTCGACAGCCTGACCGAGGGCGCAGTTGTCTTCGAACGCGCCGTGAGTCAATCCTCCTGGACCAAGCCGGCGGTTGCCACGCTTATGACAGGACAGGTTCCCTCCCAGCACGGTGCGGTATCCAACCCGATCCAGGGCAAAGCCGTGCGCGGCGTCTCCCTGGCCAAATCACGCACGACCTTCCTCGAGGTGTTACGAGCCATGGGCTGGGATACGGCCGCCTGGTCCTCAAACCCCAATGTCGTTCCGGCCCGTGGGTTCGCCCAGGGCACCGGCGTCTTCTTTGACTCCTTCAACGACCCCCGGCGCACACCGGAATTCGACCCTGGACGCGGGGAGCACCAGGTGCAGAGCCTGCGCGAATGGCTAGGCAAGCGCGAGTCAGACGCCGCCCCCTTCGCCACCTACCTGCACGTCATGGATCCCCACTATCCCTATAGGGCGCCGGCTCCCTTTGGTGGAACCTTTGCCAAGTCGGATATTGATTTTGATCTTTCCGGCAAGGTTTGCGATGCCTTCTACAACGGAGAGAAGAGTGTCGACGATGTGACGCCTCAAATGCTGCAGCACGTCATCGACACCTACGATGAAGAGCTGCTCTACATGGACAACCACGTGGGTGGATTGATCGAAGAGGTTCTCGGTGAACACCCCAATACTGTGGTGGTGCTTGTCTCGGACCACGGCGAGGAATTCCTGGAACACGGTCAGTTCGGACACGGTATCGGGCTGTGGGAAGACCTTGTACACGTGCCCCTGGCTATTTGGGCGCCGAATCTGGAGGCCGGACGTATCCCCAGTCAAGTACGCCTGATGGATGTGCCTTCGACTGTTCTCGAGCTGCTCGGATTGGCCGCACGGACGCCTCAATCCTTCAAGGGCAAGAGCCTGATGTCCGTCATCATGGGCGCCGAAACCGCGCACCGTCTGGCGCCTATGGAGAGCGGCGGCGACGGTCGCCCGACCTGGCAATGGCGTGGGATTTCCAACGGCGAGACCAAGGTGCTACGGCGAGAACTCGACCTAGAGGGATGGCCCGCCCCACCCCTGGCGGAATGGGAACGCGACCAAACCGAAGTGGTGGACTTCCTTTTTCAGCTAGAGAGCGATCCCGAGGAACGAAGCGGGCCCGCGGCAACGGACAACCCCGAAGTTCAACGGCTCTTTGAACTCATGCAGAGCAACGGGTGGTACGTTTCGCCCGCTGATCTCTTCAGCAACATGCGCGCTCAACGTGTGGACCTGGGCGGAAACATCCGCCATCTACAGAGCCTAGGCTACGCAGGTGAAGGGGATCTCGAAGCCCAGGGCAACTAGTGGTGTGCCGCGACGACTAGCTGTTCGACACCAGGTTGATATAGCGCAGGAAGGCGACCACGGTCAGGGTCAGCACAACCATGGTGATCAGGTTGAGTCGCTTCCGCGCCATGCGCTCCAGGCGTCCGCGCAGGAGCAGGGCCAGGATGGCCAGGGGAACTGAGAGCAGGAACCACATCACCAGAATCGCCATTTCCCCGCCGCCCATTTCCGCCATGCTGGGAATCAGGTGAAGACGGGAAACGATGAAGGTCAGGACGAGCCCGTGGCCTGCCGAAAGGCACAGGCTGGTGAATAGAACAAGCCAGGTACGTGACAGACCGGCATTGGTGGTGGAGCTCGTCATTGGATTACGATCGGCAGCGGGGGTGCTTTCTCTGCCTGAAGAACCTACCGGGACGAGCACCAAAGGACAAAGAGCCAGATGGTGCTCCTTTTATCGATCGCCCTGAAGCTCTGATTCGCGCAGCTCAAGGGCGAGTTCATCGCGCTCCTCCCGCAGCCCGCGCAGGAGCTCCAAGGCACCGTCGCGGTGGGACGCGGCCTCCTCGCCTCGCCCGGCCATGTCCGCGTCCGAAGCCATCATCGCCAGGGCGTTAGCCAAACCCAATCGAGCCACACGGTCGCTCGGATCCCAGGTCAGGGCCTGCTCCAGATGCCGGCGAGCCGCACCGGGATTTGAACCTGCTCGCAATTGGCACAGACCCGCCAGGAGGCGCGCACGGAAGCGGTCCTTGGGATCTGCCTCTGAATTCTGGGCAACCGGTCCCAGGCGATACATGGCGCGGGAAAGCTCCATCCCAGCCTCCTCAAGCCGGGGCGGATCCTCGGCCAAGAAGACCCCCGCACGCCGAAAACGTACTTCCGCCTCGAGAGTCGCGAGGCGCGGATCGCCTGGGTACTTGTCGACGAGCGTCGCGACTAGGAGTTCGGCTTCGTCCAACCGATCGGCCCCCTCCAGGAGAATGCGCACGTGATTCATGTCGCGGCCATCCAGCTTCTGCCCGCGCACATCCGCGGGCAGACCGGGCACGAAGGCAAAAAGCAGGGCGCAGATCAAACTGCCGCCGAGGAGCATGGGGCGAGCCTCTTCCCTGCTGCGTCCAGGACGTACCAGATCTCCAATTTGAAAAACCATCCAGCCGGCGAAAGGCAAGAGCAGAGGCACCAACATCAGGCGGATACGGGCGCTGGTTACGGTCAGCAGTATCGTCGTGAGGTAGGCCAGGAAGGCCACGACGAGGAGCTTGGCGGCGAAGCCGCGGGCGGAGCGTAACCCGCCTGACCGCGGGCGTTGGCCCAGGACTAAACCCAGGACGAATCGCAAAAAGCCTGCCAACCCCAGGGTCCCCCAAAGTCCCCAACCGGGAAACGGAAGCGCCAAGGATGTCAGATAGCGCGCATCCCATTCGATGTCGTGGTTATCTGGGACCTCATAGGCGCCGAGGGAAAGCCGCAACTTGCGCCAGAGTCTCAGTCCATGGCCAAGGGGGTCTTCCGCAATGCTTGTCCCCAGCTCGCCCAACCAGAAGTTGCTGACCTCACCCGCGTCCAAACTGCGCCCGGTGCGACGTTCCGCCTCGCGCCGCCAGTCCTCTGCCTCATGCTCGGGAACACCCCGCACCCAGGGAAACTCCGTCGCCAGGCCATAGGGATTCTCAACCGCGTTACCCCCGTAGACATTAGTGCCAGCACCGCTGGTCGAAAGGGCGAAGACACCCCCCACCGCTTGGTTGCGCAGTGTCACCGGCAACAAGAGGACAAGCAGGCCGAAGACCAAGGCGCAGCTGTGCAACAGGCCTCGACGTGATCGTTCCAGGGCGATGGGAGCTAGGAGTAAGAGAGGCAGGAGGATCAACGCGTTGCCGCGCAAGAGTGCAGCCGCCCCACCCAGGAGACCGACGCCGAACCAGCGCGCCAGGGCGCGGCGCAGACCGATTTTCGAATCGCTTGCGGCCAGGAACGCCAAAAGCAACCCAAGCATCACAGGAAGGAAGAGGTTCGGCTTGAGCAGCAACGACGGCAGGAGCAAGAGTGGTCGGTAGGTCGCCGCCGCAAGGCCCGCGACTATTGCCGGACCGCGGCCGAAGGCCCGCC
>JBLHLB010000331.1:0-4870 GCA_047618505.1 Planctomycetota bacterium | reverse complement strand
ACCGGATGGAACGACGGACCAGATCGAATCCCACAACAATGTGGTGCTGACAAACCTGGCCCAGGCCGTTCCCTATGGCTGTGTCAATCCCTTCGGAAGCCTGACCTATCTCGTTGGTCCTCCCAAGCCAAACCGCCTGCAGACCTTTGGCATTGACGATCCCACAGGTTCCGTTGCACCGGGGGCGTTCACATTCATTCTAGTGTCCGACCGAGCCTCAAACGCGATGCCCTGCGGCGTCACCTTTGATAACGTGCACACGGGGCGTCTGAATGAGTTGCTGGTCGACCTTCCTTACGCACTTTCGTTGTCGCCGCCTATTCTTGGCGAAATCTGGACCGGTCCGGGTGTGCCCGCCCTGGCAAGCGTGCGCATTCCTCCGGACAACCTGTTGAATGGCACTTCCCTCTATGTGCAGGGCTTCCTGGTGAATCCCGTGGCGCCTGATGGTCGCCGCCTCGCCCTGACGGATGGAATGGAACTCAGGATTCGCTGAGGATCGAAGGACGGCGCGCCCCACCGTGTCCTTGGCCTGGGGCACATCTTCGCGTTAGCGCGTAAAGCGCTGCCAGAGGGCCTCGTGCGCCTGACGCATGGAGGCGAAGGAATAACGCTCCAGCACTCTCTCTCGGTTGGCGTTGCCCAGTCGCTCGCGCGTGGATTGCCCGGCGCAAACGGTATCTAGAGCCGCCGCAAAGGCGATCGGTGTCGCCCGGCCCGAGATGGGCAGAACGAAGTTATCTTGGCAGTCCGGGAGCATGCGACGGACGTCACCCACATCCGTGCATACCGTGGGCAAGGAACTCGCCATTGCCTCCAATAGCGCCACGGGCATCTGCTCAGTGTCGGAAGACAGGGCGAAGACATCCATGGCGCGGTAGTAGGGCACGGGATCTTTGATGTGTCCTGCGAGGTGGACGCGGTTCTGTAGTCCAAGGTCACGGGCGGTCTCTCGAACGCGCCTGGTCTCGGGCCCGTCCCCGACGATCAGAACGTGGGCTTGCTCCTTCATCAGATCGACGGCCTCGAGCAAGCGAACCGGGTTCTTCTCTGCCCGCAGATGTCCGCAGAATCCTATGACCACCGCGTTGTCGGGGATGTTAAACCTGTGGCGCAATCCATGGCTGCCCCTCTCGCCTTCATAGCGATCCTCGTGGATGCCATTGGGAATCAGGTGGACTTGGTCCGTAGGTTGTCGCCAGGCTTCACAGGCGATCTTGGCCAGGCGTTCGGAGGGCACGACGAGTCCATTGACGCGTTTCAGCAGCGCGCGTCGGGCTATCGTGCGCCGCTTCTTTAGACCTGCTACCTCGTCCGGTAGGAACCCGTCTTCGTGGTGCAGCGCCGGAATCTTGGAGCCCATGCAGAGGGCAAGCAGTGCGTCGATCGACCCCCAGTTGTAGCTCAAAAGCAGGTGCGGCTTGCGTTCCTTCAGGAGGGTGTGCAGGCGTAAACTTGTGCGCAGACTCCCGGCCCTGGGCAAGCTCGGAAGTACTTTGAAGTCGATGCCTGGATCGATCAGGTCACGGGCAGTCGTGACCCCATCCATGGCGAGAACGGCATGTCGAAAAGCAGAGCCAGTCGCGTTGATCAGCTGCGCGGTGCGAATCTGCGGTCCAGCAGGTGCAAAGGTCGCGAAGACATGTAGGAGCAGGGGGCTCACTTTGGGGACTCTGCCTGGGAGGAAGATCCAAGGGCGCGGCGAAGTAGTTCTTCGCCGTCATCACAGGGTTGCCAACCAAGCAGTTCGCGCGCTGTCCTGCAGGTTAATGTTGGCGCCAGGGACCGACTCTTGAGGTCGCGGTAGCTGGGGAAGACCGCATCCCTGCGACGACCGGCTTTCTTGACCAGCCACTTCCCTATTTCCATGGTCTGGGAAACCACGAGGGAGCGCGGATGGAAGACGAAGGCACGCCCCGTCGCCTGCGCCAAGCGCTCCACGATTTCCCGGGCACCAAGTGTCTGGCGCGAGGAGAGATTGAGGCCCTTGCCGACCAGTTCGTTGCCCTGATGGACCGTGGCCAGAGCCAGGGCTTCGGCTACATCTTCCACATCCACAAGGGGTGCGGGGGCTTTACCCAATCCCCAACCGACGCAGTGGTTGTCGCGTACCCACAGGCCCAGGCCCGAATGCTGTAGCGGCGTGCCGTCGCCCATGACGATGGCCGGCCGGATGATCGTTACGGGCAGGCGATCGCTGCGGTACAGCTCCATCAGGACCCGCTCAGCATCAGCCTTGCCGCGGGCGTAGAGGGCCCGCTCATTGGACTTGGGATCGGGCCCGATTTCGTCGTCGAGCTCCTGGGTTCCGCAGTCAGCGCCAAGGTAGAGAGCAGCCGTCGAACTAACATATAGCAGCCGCTCGACCTTCTCCTCGAGGCACAGCTGGCCAAGGCGCTTTGTACCCTCGACCATGATGCGCTGAATTTCCTCCCAGCTGTTGCCGCCACCTGTGGCCAGGTGCAACACGGTCTTCGCACCTTGAACTGCGGCCCGAAGGGATTCCGTTTGGGAAAGGCTCGCCCGAACCAGGCGTACGCGCCCATCGCGAGAGGCCTCCACTAGTTCGGGCGGAAGGGCATGGGCACGGCGCACGACGGCGGTAACGGGAACGCCCCGTTCCAGGAGTTTTCGCAGCACGCGTCGACCGATGAAGCCCGTGCCACCGAGCAGGCAAACCTCACCTTCTCGCGGCGGACCATGCTCGAAGCTAGGCAGAGGGCGATCCGATGCAGCTGCGATGTTCTCCGTGGCGCGGTCGCACCACTCGGTCACAGCCACCGCATTGGCGGCATCGCAGCGCGGGGCACGACCCGCGGCGGCGGCGGCGTGGAACTCCGCTAGAGAGTTCCTCATTCCGACAAAGAAGGAGTCGCAGCGTTCTGCCAGCCCCAGGGTCTGCTTGAACCATCCGAGCGTCATTGCACCGGCAGACTTAAGCAGTTGCTTGCCCCGGCGCCTACCGGCCAGGTACGTGTTCCAAAAGTCGAGGTACTGTGTCTTCAGCTCGCTTTCGTAGTGACCGTGGTGCAGGTCGCATTGGATTGAACCGTCGGTGCCGAGCACTTGGATCGTGCTGCGTGTGAAGTCCTGTCCGAAGGCCAGGAGTACTTCGGCGGTGCCCCTCTCGCCGGTTGCGGCGAGCACCCAACGGTCGTGGAAAGGCTGCCCAGGAAACAGCTCGCGCGTGCCCTGGACCGTGACGTTCATCTCCTTTACGCGACCGATCAACTCCACCAGCTGCGAGAAGGGGTGGGGGGCCTGTTCAAAGATGATGTTGCGCGGCTGCTGGAACATCCAGTGTGAGAAATCCCCAGCGTCGAGTTGGCGAAGGGGGACGCAGAGGGTGACTTGCACGTGCTCCAGCCGCCCGATCTTGCCCGCCCGCAGATCGCCGAGTAGAGATTCAAATTGCGGATGGAAGGCGTTGTTGTGGTTGACACCAAAGGGCAGGTCGCGCTCAGCCGCCAAAGCCTCAAGGCTTCGCGCGTCCTCCGTGCAAAGGGCAGCTGGCTTCTCGACTAGGACACCCAATCCGAGTTCGAGCAGCTGCCTTGAAATGTCCACGTGCAGGTGTGGCGGAACGAGGACGTGCGCCACTTGCACGCCGAGGCCCGGCAAGTCCTCCAGTTTCGTCGTGACATGCTCCACGCCATAGCGCTTGGCCAGATCACTAGCCTTATCCTCGGCTTGGTCACATACGGCGACGATCTCGACTCCTTCAATCTTCGAGAGACAGAGGGCGTGGTAATCCGCGATGTAGCCGGCACCAACCAGGGCCACGCGTGTGGGCCCCTTTCCAAGGCCTTCTACCCCGCGGACGGTGGTGCTGGAGTCAGGGGAGGTCATCGGAGACGGAGGAACTAGGGGAGTCGTCACGGGGGGATTTTGGAGCACTGTCTAGGAGCACTGTCTAGGAGCACTATCCGGAGATAATGGCTAGGGAGGTACTGTCTGAGGTGCCGGGGGAGCGCTGCCTGGTTGCTGTTCGACCCTCGGAGGCCCCATTCTGAAGTCCCGGCGGGGTCTGCCGCCTCGCCTTATTCTGCTGCGCCCGGCGGCGGCGAGGATAGCGCCCCGGGAGCCCAGATTTTCCAGGAAGGCGGCGGGAATCCTGGGGCTGGGAAATCGGGTCAAGGTTGATCTCAGGGCGGACCTCTTGGGATGCGCGGTGGCGGCCCTCGGGAGAATTGGTCCTGGCGAGCGTATTCTCGGGCGAAAAGCCCAGGCTCTCTCAGGTCGCGCCAGGCCTCCGCCCGATACGCCTTGCAATCTCCTCCTTCTTGGGTCCGTCTCCATCCACTTGTGGTTGGTTTCGGGCCCTCTTTATTTTTGCAGGCTCTTTGGGGTGCTCGTGGGGTCAGCGGCTTGGAGCGACGGGTCGGCAGCGTTAGGATGCGTGGTTTCCCCCCCCGATGAAAAACTCCTCCGGGCCATGGCAGGCCGGCGCAGGAAACACGACAGAGCAGCGGGGAGGGCAAGGAGCAGATTTAATGACAGGATCCACCAGCAGCCGTTCTACCGGCAGTCAGAACAGCGGCGGTAATTTCACCCCCGCGTCGCCCGAAGGCTGGCCGGAACTCCTCGAGGGATTAACCTTCGACGACGTTCTTCTCGTTCCCCAGCGGTCGGACCTCCTGCCGCGGGAGGTCAGCGTGGACACGCGCTTCTCGCGCAATGTCCCCCTGCACATCCCCTTTGCCTCCGCGGCCATGGATACGGTCACGGAATGGCGCCTGGCAGTTAGCCTGGCCCGTGAGGGGGGTATCGGAATCATCCACCGTAACCTGGGTCTTGAGGGCCAGATCCGAGAGGTCGACAAGGTCAAGCGCTCAGCCAACGGTGTGATCGAAGATCCCGTCACCCTGGG
>JBLHLB010000330.1:0-4885 GCA_047618505.1 Planctomycetota bacterium | reverse complement strand
CGTTGCCGATCTGTCCTTCGTGGTAGAAGTCAGCCAGGAGTTTGCAGGACTTGCGCTCAACCAACTGGCAGAGAAGATGCCCGTCTTCGAAGGACCTGATGAGGGGCGGACCACCCCCGACGCCATGGGAAAGGGGCTCGAGGGCGAGGATTATATTGTGCTCCTCAACGATGTCACAACAGCGCCGCATGAGTTCCACGGCCTTCTCAAGCTGCTTCTCGCGGGGCATGTCTTCATCACGGGGCCCAGGGATCATTGTCATGTTGGTTTGGCCAGTGCGCTTGGCAAGTTCAACTCCCTTGCGCATGTCACCTAGGATGCTCTCCACACCTTCTTCTGTGGGAGCGTAGAACTTGACGCCATTCCCACCGCTGATGACCGTAACGCCCAGCTCCATACCGTTGTCTTTGGCGAACGCAGCAATCTCCTCTTGGAGCTTGGGCTCCTGTCTCGACAGCCAGTTTTCTTCCCAGGCTCGGAAGCCGAGGTCGTGGGCAAACTGGAGCTGCCCAAGGAATCCCTCGGGCGCGGTGGGAAGGAGGTTTAGATGGGGAGCGAATTTAGACTTGAAGGGCTCAGCGACGGGATGGGTCGCTCCGAAGGAAACACCCGAAGCCATTCCGGCGATGGATGCCCCAGCCAAAGTGCAGAAGTTACGTCTGTTCATACCGAGTAGCTAAACAGCAATTTATGCGGGAGGCCAATGGCAATCTCCGGATCTCGTTGCATTGGGCTTTGCCCCTCTCTCGCTCAGTCGGTAGGGTGCTGAAGGCCCATCGAAGCAGGGCTTTGGGGAGCAATACGGGGTTTTCGGTAGGGACAGGCCTATCGGGCCAGGGACACGCGCCTCGATCGGGAAGTGGCGATCAATAGTTGGCCCGATTACTTCGCGGATGACGACGAGCGATTGCGCCGCCTCGAGCGCGAGGACAAGCTACTTGGCTGCACTGAATCTCCGAACTGGACGAGAGCGTAAGAGCGCCTGTTTTCGAAGTAGGCACAGCGCGCGTTCGTCGACGCGGGCGCGCTACCTAGACCCTTTCCTTTCATGACACTAGCCACAGGACAGTCCCTTTCCTTCTACGAGATTCTTGGTCCCCTCGGGGCTGGAGCCATGGGCGAGGTCTATCTGGCCAGGGACTCTCGATTGGATCGTGAGGTGGCGATCAAGGTCTTACCGGAACACTTCGCGGAGGATGAGGAACGGCTGCGACGTTTCGAGCGCGAGGCGAAGTCGATCGCTGCTCTGAACCACCCCAACGTCGCGCAGATCTATAGTGTCGACCAGACCGAAGACACCTGCTTCCTCGTGCTGGAGCTCGTGCCAGGCGAGACGCTCGAAGATCGCATCGCGCGCGGAGCGCTTCCGATCGAGGAGGCGGTCGACGTATGCCGCCAGATCGCCGAGGGTCTTGAGGCCGCGCACGATGCCGGCGTGATCCACCGCGACCTGAAGCCAGCGAACGTGCGCATCACACCGGATGGCAAGGTCAAGGTGCTCGACTTTGGATTGGCAAAACCCATGGACTCCGTTGGTGAGCGTGATTCGTCTAAGGACAGCGTGCTGGCGACCGAGGAAGGCCGATTGTTGGGTACACCGATCTACATGGCACCTGAGCAGGCACGTGGCAAGCCCATCGATCGGCGCGTCGATGTGTGGGCTTTTGGGTGCGTGATGTTCGAATGTTTGACAGGTAAGCGGGCCTTTGATGGCGAGTCGATGCCCGATGTCCTGGCGGCGGTGGTCCGTGAGACAGCGGACCTCACGCGGCTGCCGGCCTCGACGCCAACTCACGTGCGTGAACTTATCGAGCGCTGTCTCGAGAAGGACTCCAGGCAACGCCTGCGCGACGTCGGTGAGGCGCGCATCACTCTCGAATTATCAGGATCGAACCCGGGCGATCTTGCGACTCTTCAGCAGGCCTCTGTTCCACGGCGTAGCCCGTTGCGTGGCCCACTCGGATGGGCCCTAGGCGCCTTGGCTGGAGGGCTGGCCGTCTTCGGCACGCTGCGGACCGGACCGCTCGAAGTGCCGGAGCCCGTTGTTGTCAGTGGGCTGACCTTCTCCGGCAGTGACAGTGCGCCCTCGCCTTCTCCTGACGGACGCCTGATCGCGTTCCAGTCCGAACGGGATGGACGCGTGCGCATCTGGCTCAAGCAACTTGACACGGGCAGTGAACAGGTATTGAGCGAAGGGCCCGATCGATCCCCTCGCTTCGCACCAGACGGAAACAGTGTCCTGTTCATGCGCGCCGAGGGAGACCGTCAAAACGTCTACCGTCAGGCGCTCCTGGGGAGCGAGGCGCGCAAGATCGTCGATGACGCGATCGTGGCCTGCTGGTCCCCGGATGGAACTCAGATAGGGATTGTGCGAGTGGTGCGTGGTAGCGAGCACCTACTGTACGGCCTCCTGACCGTGGACGTCAGGACGGGGGAGGAACGCGAGCTGTACCGAACCGGGTCGTCAGAAGTTCTCTACTCGCTGAACTGGTCTCCGGACGGATCCGTGCTCTCAGCAGGCTCGTCACCCCGCAATGGGCAGTCCGATGGCAATTCCGGGCTGGTTCTGGTCTCGAAAGAAGATGGAGTGGTCCAGCGCTTTTCCGCCTCCGGAGCCATGATGAATGATCACGCTTGGGTCGCCGGGGGCGGGCGCCGCGTGGTGTACTCGCAAAGCTGGCAATCGGTCGGTGACGTGGGCGGCTCACTCTCGAGAGTCGTCCTGTTGGATCTTGACGACGGCCAGCGCCGCGAATTGTTCCACGCCGAGTACATCGCGGCCAATCTCGGCTCGACGGCCAGCGTTCTGCCCGGCTCGGCGATGGGTGTGGTGAAGGACGGGACCTTGGTCTTCTGCTCGACCTTCGTGCGCCAGCTCCTCTTTGAGCAGGAAATTCGGGACGGCCGCGCTGTGGGGCCCGGCCGCAAACTCCTCGATGGCCAGGCACGCGACCGCCAGCCGGTGTATTCGCCGGATGGATCGCGCATCCGCTTCGCCTCAAACCGCACCGGAAACCTCGACCTGTGGGAGATCGAGCTCGATAGCGGCCGGCTCAGCCAGCTGACGGACGACCGTGCACAGGACTGGGACCCTGCCTTTGCCGCGGACGGGGAGGGAATCCTGTGGTCCTCGGACCGAGGGGGCTCGTTCGAGATCTGGGCCGCGGCGAGTGACGGGAGCAGGGCACGCCAGCTGAGCGCTGACGGGGTCGACGCCGAGAACCCCAGCGTGGCGCAGGGCGAAGAGTGGATCGTCTACTGGAGCGCGAACCCCGAGAAGCACGGCATCTGGCGCATGCGCACGGACGGCACGTCCCAGGAGCGACTAATCGAGGGGAACTATCTCCAGAGTGAGATTTCCAACGATGGCCGCTGGGCCGGCTTCCTGCTGCCAGAACCGCACAAACTGCGTAGCGTGCTGCACGTCGCCGAGATCGAAAGCGGTCGCCTTCTTCCCTTCGAGATCGAGGTACGCGCGAACACGAATCGCGATGAGTCGGTCATTATCGGGCGCATGCGCTGGGTGTCGGATTGCGCTCTGTCGCAGGAACCGGCCATCGCCTTCATAGGTGTGGACGACGCGGGCCGCACCGGCGTGTTCCTCCAGGACTTTGATCCCGAACGGGACACGAGTGCGACACGCAGGCCCCTGGCCGGCTTTGACGACGACCTCATCACGGAGTCTTTTGACATTTCACCGGATGGGACGCGAATCACGCTTTCGTGCGTCGAGGTCACCCGCAAGCTGATGCTGGCGGAGGGTGTGCACGGGATTCAGGTTCCGAAGGTCCAATCGGGGGGGGGCTCGAGATGACTCTGACCCGCGGCCAATCGCTTTCCTTCTAGAGATCCTTGGTCCGCTAGGGCTGGGGCGATGGGCGAGGTTTATCTCGCAGGGACACGCGCTTGGAACGTGTAGTGACGTTCAAAGCACTGCCCTATCACTTCGCCGAGGACGGGTGCCTCCTTCATCCGCTGTTGCTCCGCAGCCCATGTATTGGACTCCATCGATCCGTGATAGGAGGAGGCACGAGGTTGCACAAGGGCGAAGGGCGCACACTGCACACGTGAGTGCCTATGGAACGCGACACTCTTTTGAATGGTGTCCGCGTCGTCTCTCCGCTTCACTTTGGACAGGCCGTGCAGAGCTATGTTGCCTCCATCGCGCTGGGCGTAGAGCGCGTACTGCTCGTGTGGGCATGCGATTCGCAATCCTGTTCCGTTCCTCAAGTGACACCTACTGTCGTGGTCAGGATATGATCCGAGCGTAGCCTCCCTACACCACCACGGCTTAGGCTCATTCCCTCACAGTCGATGAGCGGAGTACCCAATGATCAGCAACATGAAATTAGGAATCCAGGTCGCGAAGATCTTCGCAGTACTAACTTTGGTCTCCGTGGCACGGACCGAAGCGGTGAGCGAGGGGCCCGTGAAGGTCTTCATTCTGGCGGGACAGTCGAACATGCAAGGGGCCGGCGCGATCCGCGGGAACCCGGAGCGGAACGGCGGCAAAGGCGCTCTGGATCATCTGGTTAGGGATCCGGCTTCAGCTAAGCGATACAGCCACTTGATTGATGCAAAAGGCGAGTGGATCGTTCGCGACGACGTCTGGATCTGGTACTTCGACAAGCAGGGTGCCTTGACGGTCGGCTACGGGGCGCAAGACGACTGCATCGGACCTGAGCTGGAATTCGGCCATGTCGTCGGCGATCGATACGAAGAGCAAGTCCTCTTGATCAAGGTCGCATGGGGTGGCAAGAGCCTGGGCAAGGACTTCCGGCCGCCCAGCAGCGGTGGCGAGGTCGGTCCGAACTACAAGCAACTGTTCCAGCACGTGCACGACGTCCTGGGCAACCTTGAGATGATCTTCCCCGCTTTCGAAGGA
>JBLHLB010000329.1:0-4896 GCA_047618505.1 Planctomycetota bacterium | reverse complement strand
CTGTCGGGCCGCGTCCGATTGCCCCGCTCGTTGCAGCCCATCGGCCAGGGCGAGCTGGGCGATCTGCCCTAGATACTCGTCCCCACTGGCCTGTAGATATTCAGCCGCAGCCTGTACCTCTACCAGGGCCGAGCGTGCGCCGATCGCTTCATTCGGCAGGGCAACGCGGTGGAGCGTGGCCAATGCGCCGAGGGTGTGATTGCCGATGGCGGCGAATTCCTGGGCGGCGATAGAGAGGTGTTGCTCGCCCTCGGATTCGCGCCGCAGCTGGATCGAAGCCATGCCTAGCAGCATCCGGGCCTTGGCCGCTTCGTAGCGCATACCGAGCCCGTCGAAACCATCCACCGCGCGGCGCCCGAAGGTGAGAGCGTCGTAGTGGGCATCCATGCGAATGTGCAGCTCACATAGGTCTAGATCGCAAAGGGGTTGACCCGAGGGTTTGCCCCCGGCCCCATAGCCATCCCGTGCGCTCAAGAGTTCGCGATAGGCCTCGGCAAAGCGCCCGCGCCGTATGTTCAAGTAGCCCAGGGCGTAGTCGCAGTCCGCCGCCAGAACGGTGTGACCGACCTCCAGGAATGCTTCCTTGGCGATCGTGAAGCACTCTTCTGCGGGCTTGAAAGAGTGCGCGTTGGTCTCGATATTACCTAGGTTGTAGAGGGCGTGGGCGCGCCCAAAGACGTCGCCTTCGCGTTCGAACAGGTCGCGAGCTTCCTCGTAGTGCGGGCGCGCCGCGTCATAGCGATCCAAACGAAAGTAGACGTTTCCGACGTTGCACTCCAACTGGGCCAGGAGTCGCCATTCCTCTAGGTCCTTCAGCGCGGGCCGCGCCAGATTGGCCTGCTCCAGGGCGGCTTCCGCATGACCCGCCATCTGCAGTGCATCGACCAGACTACGCCTGACGCGGGCTGCCTCGAGTTCCTCCCCCTTAGCGACATACCAATCCAGGGCCTGCCCGTAGGCCGCGGCAGCCTCTTCACTGTGCCCGTTCGCGTGCAGCGCCACCGCCCGTCCACGGGCAGACAGGGCGAGCACAGCATCCAGGCCCCGGGCTGCGCGCAGGAGGCGCTCACTGAGGGGCAAAGCTTGGGGCGGATTCGTGCGCACCGCCGCCATCACCGCAGCCTGAAGCCCGCGCGCGACTTCGGCGCGAAGGTCTTCCCCCTGGGCCTCAAACTGCTCCCAAAGGGCCTCGTCAATGCTCTCCCCGATGGACTCTTCAGTTGGCCCTTCGAGCGACGCTAGTCGCTCGAGCCAGATCTCGGCGGAAGCGCTCACGCCTTCATGAGATCCACGTCTCGAACAACGATTTCTAGTCTGGTCATGTTCAGGATCAAATCAACGGTCTCGCGGGGTGCCTGCGTGAAGAAGAACTCGCCGTCCTCTTCGATGGGACTCGTGCGAAGATCTCCGGCCCTGGTCTGCAATAGAGCGACACCGCCGCCGGGAAACTCTTCGTCTTCATGGGTCGAAACAACCTGCCCAAGCAGCGCACCGTCCTCGGCCAGGTGCAGGTCCACATCGAAGGCACCCGCATCAAAGAGCGCGTTGTACTGTCCGCCTTGAAACCCGCTTGGGCCCCGGCACACGGCGACCGTCTTTTTGAATGGGGCAGCACCCGAGGAGTGCACCAATCGACCGACAAGGCGCCTCCACCCCGGTGCGGACTCGAAACGGGTGGTCTGGGCTAGGGCCGCAAAGGCACGCTTTCTTTGGCCCGGTGCCAGGGATTCCAACCGCGCCCCTTCAAGGTCCTGCACCAGCGCGTCCACTAGCGATCTCTGGTGGGCCAGCCCCAGGGGATCCGCCGCAGCTTGTCTTTCGAGTCGCGGGTCTCGGGGGCCACCCTCAACCCACACCAGAAGACTTTCGAAGTACTCCAGACTCTCGCCTGTTGCGAAGTCAGCATCATCGTTGTTCGTCATGATCGTTTAAGAGCAACGGGACCGTGCGCTGATACTTGCAATGGCAGATTCTCAGGACACTCCGGCAGAATTGCGAGCATAGCCTTAGGTGGAGTCCTGACCGGCTGAGCTTACGCCGGAACGAGCCAGGCCCTGGGCCAGGCGCGCCAGGCAACGTTGACGGGTCGGACCGATGCTGCCCACGGGGATTCCGAGTTTCTTGGCGAGCTCCGTGTAGGACGGGAGAGTGGGCGCAAGGAAGAGCGCCTTTAGTAGCCGGCTGCAGGGCTCTCCCAGCTGCGAGACTGCGTCTCTCACAACCTGGATCCGCTCAAGCTGCAGCAGATCGACCTCGGTGGTGCGCTCCTGGGTCGTACCTAGTGCGCCCTCCTGTTCGATGCTGCGCCTAACGTTTTCCCGCGCTTGCAGACGCCAGGTCTCCCTGGCCGCAGTGGTCAAGATCCAAGAGGGCAGGGAACGCGGTGTTCGGATCAGTTTCGCGTGCCGCAGGAGTTGCATCCAAGTGGCTTGCACCACATCGTCCACTTGATCGGGAGCCAGCCCCGCGCGCCCGGGCACGGCCGCGATGAGCGGGCCGAAGCGATCGACGAAGGCCTCCCAAGCGGCCGGATCTCGTTCCTGAACTCCGACGAAGAGCGCGTCATCCGAGAGCGATTGAGGAGTCACGGGGCGTTCCGCCTCTGGCACTCAGCTATCTTCCAACAGCTCCTGCAAAGCCAAGCCAAGGTGAATGATACCTTCGCCGAGCAGGCCGTCCCTGCCCGGGTTGAGATCGTCCACCTCGATGCCCCCATCGCCGAGGGCATCCTCAGCCTCTTCCTGATTTGCATCCACAGAAGAGGCACGCAGGCGACTGACGGCGCCGGTGACCACGGCGGTCGACATGGAGCTGCCGCTCCACCAGGCATACTGTCCCCCTGGCATGGCGCTGTAGATGCCGACACCGGGGGCAACAACGTCCACCTCGGAGCCGTAGGTAGCGAAGGGCGCGAGGATTCCCTGGTCGTCCACCGCGGCGACAGCGATGGTCTCGTCATTGGCAGCCAGAGCGCCGACGCCCATCCGGCCGGTGTTTCCGGCCGAGGCGATAACAACCAGGCCGTTTTCCGTAACGCCTTCCAGTGCGCCATTGACGGCCAGGGAGACGCGCGCAAGTCCAAGGCTCAGATTGATGATTTGCGCACCGTCGATCTCGGCCTGATAGATGGCGCGAGCCACATCAAAGGCGGTTCCATTGCCCTCCGAGTTCAAGACGCGGTAGGGCAGCAGCAGGGCGGAGGGATCCACCACGCGGATGATTCCAGAAACGTGGGTGCCGTGCCCGTAGGCCTCGTCAATCACCCCGTCGCGGTCGTCGTCTATGCCGTTGGGAATGTCATAGCCCCCCACGGAATTGGTCAGGAAGTCAAAGCCCGGACCAGCGATGCCGCCCGCGAAGCTCGGGTGCGTGGGATCGATACCCGTGTCGATGACGGCGACGATTGTCTGTCGACCGTCCAGGGGCGGGGGCAGATCATCGATGGCGATCGTGGCCAACATGGATTGATCGTCGTACTCACCCTGGGTCGGCGTGCCGTCGTAGAAGGCCGCCGTGCATTGCTCCGCGGAAACCGGCCCCGTAGAACCGCAGCCGACGGACTCCGAGGGGCCGGCGCTGAAGTTCAGCTCACTGAACAAAACCCCCGATTGCAGCAGGATAATGGAGCCTGCTCGGGCGGAAGCTGCGTCCGTCCAATGGAGACGAGCGACCTGTCCGATGCCACCTAGGTTTAGAGCTTGGTTGCCGGGGCCAAAGGTGTCGAGCAGGAGCGCCCCCGACAGCAGTGCCAGATCATTCACATCCGCACCGACCGGAAGACCAACCAGGCGCTCGCAGGGATCCGCGATAGGTGCCGTACCTGCCGTTGCACCAAGCGAGGACCGACCCCCCTGAATCCCCTGGGCGCCCAGGGGCAGAATAAGGATCAGGGCAACAGGAGCGAGTTGTAGGGGCTTGAGCATGGGCTTTTGTCCACGTAGGCGAGGGCGGCTAACGGGGATAATGGTATCAGGATTCCCCTGTCTGGCAGGTAGGTAATACGAGCCAGAAGTTGCGGCCGCATCCGCTGCCGCGCGCCCTCATAAGATACCCGATATTCGTGTATTAGGGCTGGTCTCAAAGCCTCTGGGCCTCAGGCCCCTACGAAACCCTCTTGCCCGCGCTTAAGAGACCCGGGGCGATGTTCGAACTTCGGGCCGATTGCGTTCGTCTCCGTGAAAGAGCCAAACCTGATAGAAGAGTCCGCCAGAAGGGGTTCAGGAAGTTCGTGCTTCGATTATCGCCTGTGGTTGATCAATCAAAAGTCCCTACATAGAGAGATTACAACAGAGTAATACTCCGGCGCTCGTAGCAGGTGTCCATTAAGGAAACGACCCGACCAGAGAGCAGCGTGCTAATCGGGGAATGCACGCACCACGGGCTTGGGGATGAGCGCAACATCATGTTGCACGGCTTCACCAAAGTGAGGTGGGGGAGGCCGCGCCAGCATTGATAAGAGGAGTGCTGCGCGGCCATTGGGGCGTACGTCTGCCCTGCGTGCCTTTGGTGCGGGGCAATCTCCGACGGCGCCGCACCACGGACCGATGGAGATCGAAGAATCGTCCGCATAGCAACGACGAATGAATAAGGCACTGGCCATCCCAACGTCATTCGGGCCTCCGCAACCGCGCCATGCTGTGCGGGCTAATCCCCCTGCTTGGATTCTATGAGTTGGAGCAGTTGCTGGCGTTCCGGGAATGCGGGGGATTCCTCAGGGGTGCGGGCCACAAGGCGCCGGGCATGGGGGACAGCTTCCCTCCAACGCTCGTTGTCTGCATAGAGCTGGGCCAGTCCTTCGAGCGACTCCAGAGTCATGGGGTTGCTCTCCCCAAGGGCCGCATTGCGCAGGGTGAGACACTCAAGATACATCCCCTCTGATTCGCCAATGCGGCCTTG
>JBLHLB010000328.1:0-4919 GCA_047618505.1 Planctomycetota bacterium | reverse complement strand
GCGCTCGAGAGCACAGGAAGAAACGATCTCTCTACAGCCGAATCGCAATCGAGCCACATAGACTTTCCGAGCCAATTCAGACGATCTCCGGTACCCGGGAAGGTGTGGGGCAATTGACGGAGGAGGCGGCACGCGCCAAGATCGGCGTAACGAATTCTCGGCGCTGGCATGGACAGCCCGGCCCCCGCCACCAACCCCCTCTTACGCTTGCGCGATCAACTCCTACTCTTCACAGACCTTCATTTTTGGGAGGTGGTGTGGAATCCCCTGCGGATGCTGAACAAGCGGGCCCTTGGGAACGCAAATGTGTTTCTGCGGCGGCGCCATCATTTTCCGATGGAGAATGCGCGGCCCTTTGCGAAGCACGCCCTCGAGACGGGGGCGCGTTCGGTGATCTTCGCAGGCGATTTCACTTCGACGGCAACAGAAGGGGAGTTTCGTAAGGCGCGGGCCTTCCTTGAGTTCCTGGAAGGCGAAGGGGCTGAGCTCTATATCGTGCCGGGCAATCACGACGTCTATACCTATGAGTCCCTGCGCAAGCGGCGCTTCGAGAAACATATGGAAGCCTGGCTTGGGGGTGAGGCGTTTCCCCGCCGACGCGATCTACCGGGGGGCACACCTGTGATTCTTGTTCGTACCGTTTGCCCCAACCTGTTGAGCTCCAAAGGATTCATTTCCGGGGAGGATATAGAGAAGGTTGCGGGCCTGCTTGCGTCCACGGATCCCGGTCCCGTTGTCGTGCTTGGACATTACCCGCTCCTTAATGAGACAGACTCCTACGTGTTGACACCCGGTCGTCGATTGCGTGGCGCTGCCGAGCTACGTCGCGTGCTAGGGGAGTCTGAGCGCGAGGTGCTTCACGTGGCGGGACACGTCCACCGCTTCTCCTTCGCGGCTGACCCTGAATTCGAGAATGTCCGACACCTAACCGGACCCGCCTTCTTCAACCATTGGGAACCCGCAGGGCGCCACGGTGGCTTTGTGGAAATAGGTTGTCGCGCCGATGGCTTCGACATCCGTCACCATTGGAAAGGCGAAGCCTGGGAATCTGAGGCGGTTCAGCTGTAGGATCGCAGCGGGCAACGCAACCGACAGAGTAGATCAACAGCAACCCGGACGGGTGCCTTGCGGCACAGGAGCGAATGATGGCTGACGCTAATGAAACGAACTACGGACCCCTGGCGGGGTTGATCGGGATCTGGACCGGCGACAAAGGGTTGGATGTTGCGCCGGAACCCGACGGATCCGCCGAAGAGAGCCCCTACTACGAGCGCCTTGTCTTTGAGGCTGCGGGTACAACGGAGAACGCCGAAGAGCAGGTCCTCGCGGTTGTGCGTTACCAACAAACCGTTCGTCGAAAGTCCAACAAGGTCGTCTTTCACAGCCAAGTTGGCTATTGGATGTGGGACGCGGCCACCGGAGTGATCATGCAGTCCTTGACGATTCCCCGTGGCCTCTGTGTCTTGGCCGGGGGCGAGCACGACGGCAACGTGAGCGGAGTCGTCAGCCTGCGCGTGCGAGCGCGCCTGGGACAGGCCGATTGGGGAATCTTGCAGTCGCCATTCATGAGCGAGAAGGCGCGTACTGTGGCCTACGGGCACGGGCTTACGATCGATGGGGACCAACTCTCCTATGAGGAAACGACCTCGCTAGAGATCTACGGGAACAGCTTCGAGCACACGGACCACAACGTGCTGATGCGCAAGTGACAGGGGGGACGTGTCGGGGTCTGGAATCGCGGTTTCCCGGGGCACCGCGGAAATCGGGAAGCAGTTGACGGATCGCTGGGTGGCGCTGCTCTTCGGGGGTGAGGCCCCAGCCTTCACTGGGCGGAGGTTTTGGCCCAGGCCCCGGGACCGGGTACCCTGCTCCTGTGCCGCGCCCCATCCATCTCCTGTATACCCTCTCGGGGCTCTTGAGCCTGGCCTATCAGGTCGTTTGGTTCCGTATCTACGTCGATCGCTTTGGGTCGTCGACACTGACCTTTGCCTTGGTCCTTTGCAACTTCATCGCGGGGCTCGGGCTCGGCGCTCTGTTCTCGAAGCGTCTGTCCGATCGAGTTGGACGCATTTTTCTAACCACCGACCCTTCTATCCGGTGGGTGTGCGCGAACACCTCATCTCGCGTGGTATTCAATGGCCTGGGCGAGTGGAAAAGGCACTTACCGATTTGAGTTACCTGACCTACCTCGTGCCCGCTTTTCCAGCGGAGTCGATCTCGCTCATTCCTGCGGATGATCGCGGAACGATCGCTTGGAGCGAGGCGGATTGGGCGACGATTGCGCACACCCGGAGTCTTGTCATGGGGGCCTTTCAAGCGAGCAACTTCCCCCAGGGCTTGGCGTACTTGGATCAACTCATGGGGTCCATGCCGGAGCATCCGGGCCTGTGGTTTGACCGAGCCCGTGGGCTTGCGGCCATGGGCCGTATGCCCGAGGCGCGCGTTGCCTTCGAAGAGGTTCTGCGTCTGGATCCAGGCAATAAAGCGGTCCGAGCGCAGCTCGTGGCCATGGGCGGCTAACTCCCGCCTGATCCCATGCTCCGACGTGCGCAGTCCCTCTCCGGTGCAAGTGAAGAGACCCTCGATGCGTTCATCATCGGTGGCGGGATTAGCGGCGCGGCTGTCTTCCGTGAATTGGCCCAGCGCGGTTATCGTGTATTGCTGGTGGATCAAAATGACTTCACCGCCGGGACCACACAGGCTTCGGGGATGTTGGTCTGGGGCGGGTTGCTGTACCTCAAGAACCTGGACCTAGGGACGGTTTGGAAGCTCTGTGGAGAGCGTGATCGGATGTTATTGCGGGAGGCCGAGAATGTCGCTGCCCTGCGCTTCCGCTACCTTCCCCTGCGGCGTGGTGGTCGCACACGTTTCTTCGTTCGCGCCGTGCTTGAGGCCTATTGGCACCTCGGTCAGCGACGTAGGCGTCGTCCTTTTGGCCAGGGCGAATTCCAAGCCGCGAAGCTTCTGCAGGGGGATCGTTTCCGCGCATCCCTCGTCTACGAAGAAGCAGGCTTGACCTGCTCTGACAGCCGTTTTGCGTTGGGTTGGATCCTGGGGCAGCGGGACGCTTCGCGCTTCGCGCTCAATCATTGTGGACTGCGTGCAGGTCGTTGGGACAGCGGGCAAGGGCTTTGGGAGCTTGAACTCGAAGACAAACTCTCGGGCAGGGGGCTACAAGTGCGTTCACGCACCTTGATCAACGCGGCCGGTGTTTGGGCGGATCCCGTGAATAAGCTGTGCGGCATTGAGAGCGACCACCGCCATGTCTTTAGCAAGGGGGTCTATCTCAACTTCCATCGACCGCCCGAGTTGGACGAGGCGCTCGCCTTTGAGATGGGGGAGCACGGCGACAGCCAGACCTTCACTCCCTTTGGACCCGTGGCACTCTGGGGTCCGACTGAGACGTCCATCGAGCATCTCGAGGAAGGCTTGGAACCGAATGTCGGGGATGTGCGCTTCCTCTTGGACCAGGCCAATCGAAACCTGCAGAGGCAGTACGGACCGGAAGATATTGTGTCTCTTCGCTGTGGCGTCCGGCCGCTTGCGGTAAAGAGCGGTTACCGAGGGAAGCGCCATCCCCTGAGTCTTTCGCGCAGGCACCATGTAGTGCGTGATGCCCGACAAAGAGCCCTTGTTCTCTATGGCGGCAAGATCACATCGGCGCCGCTCATGGCGCGTGAAGCAGCGGACATCCTGGGCAGCGTGCTGGGACCTACAGGCACAGCAGTTCCCACGACAGCGGATGAGCACGAGCTTTCCCCGGCGGGCTTCCGCTTCCCGGGCATCGACGAATCCTTGCCCGAACCCGGGTGGTGTGCCGGACACGAGGCCTGTGCGACACTCGAGGACTATCTGAGGCGTCGCACGAACATCGCCCAGTGGATTCCGCGCCAAGGATTGGGACAGAATGACGAGAACAGGGCCCAAGTCCTGTCGATTGCTAAGGCCCTCGGGACTTGCCAGGGGCCGAACGACGATTTCCTTGCAACTCTGCGCTCACGCGTGGCGCAACAGGACAAACTCCTAGGGGCAGTCTGATGGAACGAGAAGCGAAGAGTTGCTGGCAGGTGGCCAACGTGGTCCTGCACGGCCTTCACCTGTGCGTGATCCTCTTCTGTGTCGTGGGCTGGGCCTTCCCCGCCCTGCGCGTGTTGCACCTCGTTGTCTGCGGTCTGACCCTCTTCTCCTGGTTTGTCATCGGACCGATGATCGGCAACCCTGGGTTCTGTTTCTTGACCGGTGCGCAACACCTTGTATGGGGCAAACAGGGGCGCCGCGATTCGGGCAACTACATGAGCTTCCTCTATGGTCGCCTCCGGGGTCGAGACCCGAGCCCGGTGGAAATTAGGGCAATCGACTGGATTACCCAGGGCGTGCTGTACGCCTGCACGCTGATCTCTTTCGTCTTGGTGCTCTAGACTTGCCCAAATCCAGGTACATGCTCCATGACCTGCATCAGGACGGAGTGCCCCCGGCGAGATAGTCCGGGCTTGGTTTCCGAGCGGCAGGCGACCTGCCTGCGAACTTCGCTGCCCGGCCGTTGGGGCGGCGAATTCGAGGCTAATGGCATCAATAGAGCTCGAAGGTCCGGCTGATGCCAGGCTCGAGATCGAGTGCAATGGAGGTGCGTTCCTCGGATTCCATTGCTGCCCAACTGGGGTGCACTTCGCCTAAGGGGCTGGTCGAATATCCAGCCATCACGGCTCCAACGAATGAAGACGTCTAACCTGTTCGTACGGTCCGCGAGGGCAGGGGGAATCTGCAAGTTGAGCTGCGCCAGGCCGATCTCGCGTTCAATGTTGGCCGGCAAGCTGTCGCCGGTCACCTGCCGATAGAAGTGCCCGCTCAAGCGCGTCGCTTCGATGGTGAGGGCGTAGTCACGGCCTTCCTGCAGGGCGATGTCAAAGCTCCCTTGGTCA
>JBLHLB010000327.1:0-4930 GCA_047618505.1 Planctomycetota bacterium | reverse complement strand
GGAGACTAAAGTCGGTACCGAGCTGGCCTTTACCTGGGGCGAGAAGCGCGGGCTGTCCGAGTCGTCCGAGATTGTCGACCTCGAGAACGTCGCTGCCTTCTGGCCGGGTAACGATCCCGTCATTGGCAACGAAGTCATCATCATCAGTGCCCACTACGATCACGTCGGCACCCAAGGCGAAGACATCTACAACGGCGCTGATGACAACGGTTCCGGCACCACGGGCATGTTGCAGATCGCCGAGGCGCTTGTGGCCCACGGTCCCCTGCGTCGCTCGGTGCTGCTGCTTTGGGTCTCGGGCGAAGAGAAGGGACTCTTGGGCTCCAAAGCCTGGACCCTAAACCCGACCCTCTCTGAGGAATACACTGCCGTTTGCAATCTGAACATCGACATGATCGGCCGCAATGCGCCGGACTATCTGATGATCACGCCGACCAAGGAGCGCCCGGAGTACAACTTCATCGTTGCGCGCTTCGAGGAGCTCGCTCCCTTGGAGGGCTTCCCGACCCTGGCCAATGCGGACCAGTACTACGGCCGCTCCGACCAGATCAACTTCTCCCGGAACATGGACATCCCCGTGGCCTTCCTGTTCTCCGATGTGCACGACGACTACCACCAGCCCTCGGACACGGCTGACAAGATCGACTACGACAAGCTCGTGCGCGTGACACGGCTTGTGGTGCGCATGATTATGTCGCTGCAGACAGACGAGCTGGGCGCTTAGGCTGCCCGTGCCGCTGCCCAAGTTGCCCGCAGGGCGGCCTGGGCGGCGGCCAAGCGTGCGACCGGCACGCGATAGGGGGAACAGGACACATAGGCGAGACCTAGGTCCTGGCAGATGGCGATGGATCTAGGGTCGCCCCCGTGTTCGCCGCAGATGCCGAGTTTGAGGTCTGGTGAAGCGCAACAGCCGTCTTCCACGGCGATGCGCATGAGGCGTGCAACACCTGCTTCGTCCAGGGTGGCGAAGGGGTCGGCCGGGAAGATCTGTGCTTCTATGTAGGCTGGCACAAAGCGGCCGCCGTCGTCGCGGCTGATGCCGAAAGTTGTTTGCGTCAGGTCGTTGGTTCCGAAGGAGAAGAAGTCTGCGTGGGGGGCGATCTCCTTGGCGGTTAGGGCGGCACGCGGGAACTCGATCATTGTCCCAACGAGGTAGGGCACGCGGCATTTGCGGCGGGCGAAGACCTCCTCGGCGATGCGATCGACTTCAGCCCGTTGTAGTTCAAGTTCCCGGGCACAACTGATCAAGGGGATCATGACCTCGGGCCGGGGCATGACCTTCGAACGCCGCGCCACGTCGCAGGCCGCTTCGAAAATGGCGCGCGCCTGCATGCGAGTGATCTCGGGGTAGATGATCCCGAGGCGGCAACCGCGATGCCCCAACATGGGGTTCTGTTCCGAAAGAGCCTCGACTTTCTTGGCCAAGCGTGTGGCTGGCACACCCATCTGTTTAGCCAGGGCGCGAATCTCCGCCGGTGTGTGCGGCAGGAATTCGTGCAGGGGCGGATCTAAGGTGCGGATCGTGACCGGGCGCTTCCCCATGGCGCGGAAGATGCCTGCGAAGTCTTTGCGTTGGAGGGGGAGAAGCTTCGCCAGGGCCTGCTCGCGACCAACAGCGTCCTCGGCCAAGATCATCTCGCGCACGAGGTCGATCTTCTTGCCCTCGAAAAACATGTGCTCCGTACGGCAGAGCCCGATCCCTTCGGCCCCAAGGGATACGGCCGTCTGCGCCTGATCGGGCTGGTCCGCGTTGGTGCGCACGCCCATCGTGCGCGCTTCGTCGGCCCACTTCATGATGCGTTGGTAGGCGAGGAAGACCGGGCTCGGTTTCTTCCTGCGGCCCTTGCCCAGGAGTTGCGCGAGGACCTCCGAGGGGCGCGTAGGAACCTCGCCGATGATCACTTCCCCGGTGGTTCCATCGAGGCTGATCCAATCGCCTTCCTTGAGGAGGCGCTTGCCCACTCGCATGCTGCGATCGGCTGCCTCGATTTGGAGTTCGCCGGCTCCTGCGACGCAGACCTTGCCCATTTGTCGAGCGACGAGGGCTGCGTGGGAGGTCATGCCCCCACGAGCCGTCAATATGCCGACGGAGGCCTGCATGCCGCGGATGTCTTCCGGTGATGTTTCGACGCGTACGAGTATGACCGACCACCCGGCGGCGACTTTCTTCTCGGCTTGCTCTGCCGTAAAAACCAGTCGCCCGGTGGCGGCTCCGGGACCCGCGTTTAGGCCCTTGGTTAGGAGCTGACCGTTGCTGCGCGCGCGGGCCAAGGCTTGGGGATCAAAGACCGGCTCCAGGAGTTGCTCGAGGGCCATGGGGTCCACCCTGAGCAAGGCATCTTCCTTTGTGATGCGTCGCTCGCGCACGAGGTCGCTGGCAATGCGCACGGCGGCGAACCCGGTCCGTTTGCCGCTGCGGCACTGGAGCATCCAGAGTTTGCCGTCCTCGATGGTGAATTCGAGATCCTGCATGTCTCGGAAGTGCTTTTCCAGGAGCACCTGAATGCGCTGCAGCTCGCGCCAACAGTGGGGCATGCGCTGCGCTAAGGATTCGATCGCCAGAGGCGTGCGAATCCCCGCTACGACATCCTCGCCCTGGGCGTTGATCAGGTATTCACCGTAGAAACGCTTCTCGCCGGTTGAGGGGTCGCGTGTGAAGGCTACGCCGGTTCCCGAGGTCTCGCCCATGTTGCCGAAGACCATGGCGACCACGTTAACGGCCGTGCCCCATTCGTCGCTGATGCCGTTGATGCGGCGATAGGCCACAGCGCGTTCGTTGTCCCAGGAGCTGAACACTGCCGCGATGGAAGCACGTAACTGCTCACGGGGATCCTGAGGGAAGGGCTTGCCCGTATGCGCTTCGACGATCGCGTGATAGTCGCCCACGAGCTCGCACATGTCGTCCGCGTTCAGGTCCGTGTCCTGCTTTGCCCCGCGCTTGGCTTTGATCGCCTCAAGTGCTGCCTCAAAGGGGTCCTGCACCTCTTCACTGGCGGCGCGGACTCCCAACACAACATCACCGAACATCTGAATGAAGCGCCTGTAGGCATCGAAGGCAAACCGACGGTTCCCGCTACGGGTCGCCAGGCCTTCAACCGTTTGATCGTTGAGCCCAAGGTTCAATACCGTGTCCATCATGCCCGGCATGGACACGCGCGCGCCGGATCGAACGGAAACCAGAAGCGGTGCGTCGGGGTCGCCCAGGCGACGGTCCATTTTCTCTTCCAACCAAAGGATCGAAGCTTCGACGTCAGCCTGCACATCCTCAGGCAGGCGCTGCGAGTTGTTGTTGAATTCCGCGCATAGCGCGGCGGGCAAGGTGAAGCCAGGGGGCACCGGCAATCCCAGTCCACACATCTCCGCGAGATTCGCGCCCTTCCCACCCAAAAGGTCCTTGTCGTCTCGACCACCATCCGCCTTTCCCTGGCGGAAGCGATGCACCGCGCGGTCGCCGAGGGCTACTCGGCGGGAGCGCAACTTCTTGGTACCGGTCTTGCGGAGCTCCTGACGGGATGAGCGGTTGGGGCGCGGGGGCATAGCGGATTATCCAGCGGCAGAACTAGCCCTGTCCTTGAAGCATCTAGCAGGGCAACGAGAGCTGCCAAGGGACAGAGGGGAGCAATAAATTCCGCAACCCTGCTGGCGAGCAATTCGACAACGAATAGGCAGCGGGCAGCGCTCAAACCCGGGCCCCAACGGGATCCTGGTGTCGCTATCTCAAGGCTACCCTCTATTCGACCACCGCGGTCGGGGCACCGGAGCAGATCCTGCGAACCTCAGGGACCCGGGATCTCGTCCCCCTCTAGGGCCCTGAAACCGTCGATTTTCCACTCTTGGCCCACAATGACCTTGGTGACTTCCCTGGGGTCGATGATGTCTTCGGTGTCGAGGGTTAGGACCAGACGGCCATCCTGGCTCTTGATCATGCCTGCGAAGGAGGCGAAGTCGTCGGCCAGGACGCTCTCCAGGCTGCGCACCGAAAAGTAGTCGTCCCGCACGAATCGAATCTCGACCCAGCGCTCCGAAAGGAAAGCTGAGAGGCGCACCACCATGGTCGCGGTTTTCGCGTCGTGCACGGTCTCGTTGACGACCTCGAGATCGACGAAGCGGCGCAGGTAGGGGAAGCGCCCAAAGACCTCATCGCGCATCTCCAGGTAGGCCAAGCTATTGATTCGCTGCTCCCGTCGGAAGTGGCTTGAGAAGCAGATCACCTCCAGGTCGGGGCTGTCCCCGCGCAGGCCCGTTTGGAAGGTGCGCAGGGTTTGGGCGGGGGTGTCATGACCCACTGCCAACCAATCCTCGGGGCTGGGGGCCGAGCTGCAGGAGGCGAGCAACGCCAGGGGCAGGAGGCGCGCGAAGATTCGGTTGAAGTGGGAGAGGTCGAGCATGGGCTCAGGATACGGTCAACGCTGCTTCTCCAGAACCGGTGAAGGCGCTTGTGGAGGCCTTCGAACTGGAATCCGCATAGAATCCTGCCCCTGGCGACATCAGGCCCAGGAACCCAACCCCATGACCACCTCGCACCAGCTACCGGGCCTGCTGCCCCCCAGCCCCCTCGCGCTCCGTCCAAGGGCTTTCCCGGGACTGCTGCTCGTGGGAATGTTCCTCCTTGGAATTACTGGCTGTGGCGGGGGAGCGCAGGAGGGCGGCGCCGATTGGCCGCGTGCCCAGGGGCAGCCACTGACCGGAAAGCTCAACTGCCCTGCGCCAACCCTGGACTTTGGCCTGGTTCACGAAGGGCGCTTGCTGGAGGCCACCTTCGACTTGAAAGTGCAGGCCGAGGGTGAATTCACGATCCAGAAGGTGCGTGCGGACTGCGGTTGCACCGCCACGGCGATGAAGCGCGCGCCGGGGGGAGACCTGGGGGCTCTGGAGGATTACCTTCCGGAGATGCCGCTTCGCTCGGGCGATATCCTGCGCCTGACCGTGG
>JBLHLB010000326.1:0-4933 GCA_047618505.1 Planctomycetota bacterium | reverse complement strand
TCCGCGTCCGACAGCGGATCGCTGCCATCTTCTCCATCCACGAAACCCTGGACCATGCGCTGCACCTCATCCTGCGCACCGCCGCCGGCCCCCTCTTCGGCGCCGCTCTCTCGCTGAAAGAAGGAGCGCAGTGGCAGGATTCCCCAGGAAGTATCAACGTACTTGCCGGAGACGGCACGGCTCACCGTGGAAAGGTGAAGGTCTAGAAGCTCGGCAACTTCCCCCATGGTGAGGGGCACTAGGTTGCCCGGCCCACTCGCCAGGAAGGCCCGTTGGCGATCGAGGGCAATGGAAGCCACACGCAGCAGGGTCCGCTCACGCAGTGCCAGGGCGTCCACGATCCAGCGAGCACGCTCGACTTTGTCGCGCAGATAGCGGCGAACTTCGGCCTGCTGCTCTCGGTCTCCAGCCATGGCGACAACCTCCTCGTCCAGGCAAACCGGCGCCAGATTGCCGCTGGTGAGGCGCACTTCAAATCCGTCGCCCTTGGCCTCAACGATCAGGTCCGGTATCAGGGGTGCCTGGGAAACGGATGTGGAACCCAATCCAGCGGCAGGCTCCAGGGTCAAACCCTTCAGTTGGCCCAGGAGTTCCGCCAGGCGATCCATTTCAACCCCTAGGCCGCGGGCGACCTGGGGCAACTTGTTACGTGCGAGCTCCCCAAGGAAGCCCTCGATCATGCTGGCCAGAAGAGCGTAGTCGGGCTCGCCCGGATCCAACTGCAGGAGCAGTGCTTCAATCGCGTTGCGGCCACCGACACCCCGGGGCTCGAGGCTTTGGACAGTGGCGATGGCACGCCCGAGGTCCCCAGCATCGCCCTCCAGGCCCTCGCTCGCGGCACTGGATAGGAGATCCTCATCGGTGGATGAGAGGTAGCCGCGTTCGTCGAGGGCGGCCACCACGTGACGTGCCCAGACCAACTCATCGCTCCCGAGGTCCATAACTGCGAGCTGCCCCTCGAGCAGCTCCTGAAGGCAGGCCTCCGAGTCTGGCACGCTGGCCAGGAAGGCTTCCTTGCCACCGGCATCAGAGCTGCCGACGCCGCCGCGAAAGTTTGATGAGCTCTCACGCGGCTCCTCCACCCGCAGGGCTTCATTCTCCTGGGCGGCTTCCCGCAGCCATAGATCCAGATCCGTGGTGGGCAGCGCCAACATCTCGATCGACTGCAACATGCGCGCCTCAAGTCGCTGCTCCTGGACCGCAGCATGCCCCAGGTGCATGCCAACACCGGGTGATCTTGAGGGGGAATTAGGACCTGCCATGGGGAGCGAGGCCCACCCGCTAGTCGCAGCATGGCCCTCGGCCGGAGCTATCGACCGCAATCCCTTCCCGGTTGAGCCCTCTCAGGGGCAAGACGATCCCTTCATGGGACTACGCCTTGGTCTGTCCCGCCCTTGGTTTGCCCCGTGAAGCAGATTCGCCCGGCAGGGATCGGCTAGGAATTGGGTCGGTGACCAGTCCGCAGGGACACCCGGCCTTCGAGGGCATCCTCCAGAACTCCCTTGTGCAGGTATTCCAGAGCGCTTCCGGCGGGCAAGCCCCGGGCCAGCCGCGTTACTCGCGGTGCCTCGGGGAGAGTGTCCACTTCACGTAGGACCAGGAGCCCCGTGGCCTCCCCGGCCGCATCGGGGTCGGTCCCCAGGATCAGCTCATCGATGCCCCCCGCCCGCAAGCGCGCCAAGAGCGTGTCAACGGCTAGGTGTCGCTCGTGGACCCCTTCCGCCGGTTGCAAGGAGCCCATCAGAACGTGGTAGCGCCCGGCGAAAACACCAGCGCGTTCCATTGCTTCCACATCGCGCGGCTCCTCAACGACCAAGACCGTGCGCGCGTCACGGGATGCATCGGAGCAGATTCCACAGGGATCTGCCGCGCTAACGTTCCCGCAGATGCCACAGACAGTGGTGCCCGCAGTGGCCTCACGGATCGCATCGGCTAGGTAGCGTGCTTCCGGATCCCGCAAGACATGAAACGACAGGCGCTCCGCAGTGCGTCGGCCAACACCGGGAAAGCGCTCGAAGGCGTCAATCAGCCGTTCAAGGGGAGCGGGATAGGCCACGTTTGAGTCCGAATCTGCTGCAGGCTCGCGCCTAGAACATCCCCGGCAGCTGCATGCCGCCGGTGACCTTGCCCAAGTCTTCCTTCTCTGTCTCGATGCAACGGCGCAGGGCATCCTGCAAGGCCGCTCGCACCAAGTCATTCATCAGGGTCGGATCGTTCTGGGCCAGAATATCCTGGGAGATCGAAACGTCCTTGACCTCCTGTCGGTCTGCACTGAGGGAGATGCGCACAACGCCACCGCCTGCCGTGCCCTCTATGACTTTGCTGTGCAGCTCACCGCGCACACGATCCATCTGCCGTTGCATCTCTTGAGCCTGCTTCAGCAGGTTGCCCATTTCACCGAGTCCGCTCATACCGTCATCTCAATTGGATTGAATTGCCTGCACCGACAGGTCCCTGTGACCAGCGGCGACTTCGAGGTCCGTACCTTCCCTATAGATCTTCTACGACTCCGCCAAAGACGTCGGCAACTTCCTGGGTGAATCCGTCCTTTTCGCGAGTTCCTGCCGCTGGCTTGCGGGGCGGCAGGGCATTTCGAGCCTGGGAAGTTCTACGGGAGCTGGAGTCCTGTACGGGAGGTGAATCCTGGGGAGATGCTGGTGCAGCCGCTGGTGCGGGATCCTGGGGAGCTTCATCGGGCGGACTTGGGGCGGCGGCCTGGGGGGGACGAGGTGCAGCCTGCCCGGTTGATCGATCTGTGACAAAGCGTAGCTCAAGGGTCCGACCAGCGACTTCCGTTAGGGCGCGGGAGAGGGCCGAGCGCGAGCGACGATCATCGGTCATGCGCTTGGACTTCTCATCCAGATCACCGATCAGAATATCGATACCCGTCTGGGTCACGCGTGGCTTCGCGGCCGTGCGTAGCAACTCAGCAAAGGCTCCTTGGCCGCGATCAAGGATGACCAGCGCCCTCTTCCACCACTCCCGCACATCGCCGTCGGTCAAGGCAGAGGTCGACGTCGAAGACGCCGCTTCGGGCGCGCTCGGCCGGGGCGGAGTCGGAATATCGGCTTGGCTCACCGGGGCTGTCGGAGCTGGAGCCGGCGCAGCTGATGGTGCAGCTGATGGTGCAGCTGCCGGCGCCTGGGCCAGAGTAGCTGCCGAAGCCGGAAGGGGTCTGCCGCCGCTCAACGCCGCCGCCAGAGCTTCGATCCGCTGGGCGAGTTCGGTCAAGGTCCAGGTGCTCTCGGCACGGGCCAGCTCAAGCAGTGCGACCTCAAGAATGACTCGTTCTTGGCCCGGGAAACTGCGCATGCGCTCACGGCAACGCAGCAGCTCCTGCATCCACAGTTCAACACGCGCAACCCCGATACGTTGGACGCGCTTCAGGGCCGCGGCGCGGTCCTCCGGCGAGCCAGGGACCAGGGGCGTTTCCTCGCCGCAGTGGGCCAAGACAACTCCCGCGCGCAGACGAGCCAGCAAAGCGTCTACCAACTCCCCCTCGCCACCGGGGTGTCCGGCAATTGTCTCCAGGAGCTGTGCCTGACCCTGGGACTCGACGGAATCCAGGAGTTCGTCTACGGCCCGCGTGCCGCCACCGCCACCCAGGCGCTGCAAGTCTTCAAGGGTCGGCTTGTCCCCGGCCAGGGCCAGAAGTTTGTCCGCCAAGGAAAGCGCATCGCGCATGCCACCGCGTGCACCGCGGGCGAGTTCCTGCGTAACACCGGGCGCGGCGCTGATGCCCTCTTGCCGGAAGACTTCGTCCAGGTGGCCGGCAATCTGCTCCTCGGAAATCGGGTCCAAGCGCAGCACCTGACAACGAGAGATAATCGTGTCGATGACCTTGTGCGGCTCGGTCGTCGCAAAGAGGAACACGACGTGCTGCGGCGGTTCCTCCAGGGTCTTCAGCAGGGCGTTGAAGGCCTGCTTCGAAAGCATATGGACTTCGTCCACGATATAGACCTTGAAGCGCGCCCGCATCGGGGCATAGGCGACCTCATCCCGCAGTGCGCGGATGTGATCCACACCTGTGTGGGAGGCGGCGTCGAGCTCGATGATGTCCGGCTCGTTCCCCATGTCCGCCCCTTGACAGCGATCGCAGGTGCCGCAGGGCTCGGGTGTCGGGCCGGACTCACAGTTGAGACACTTGGCCAGGATGCGAGCCGTGGTCGTTTTCCCCGTCCCGCGGGGACCACAGAACAGGTAAGCGTGACCCAGGCGCGAATCGTTTAACGCACCGGTCAGAACTCGCGTAACGACCTCTTGACCCACCAACTGGGAGAAGGTCTGGGGACGGTATTTTCGCGCCAGTACGACGTAGGTCATTGTCTCAACGCCACCAGGCGCCAAACCTGAATTGCTGTCCACCCAAGGCCGCGCGGCCCCGGATGTCTTAGGGAGGAACTCAGCTCAGCGCCGTCAGACGCCAACCCGCGTCTGTCATCATACGCCACCCTATGCGAGAGGCGCTAGAGCGCCCGGACCGTCCGCACCCGATGACGCATCCTTAGGGCTGCTCCGTTTCCGGCCTGACCCGATTCGGTCGGTCATCGTCGCGAGGGCCCGGGCACGCTAGCGCCCCGGTCTCATCTCATTTCCGCTGATCCAGAGGCCATCGCTCTAGGTCAGGGAACAAAGGCAACCTCCCGTCGCAGAATCTGCAACGGGAGGAAATGGCGGAGAGGGAGGGATTCGAACCCTCGGTACCCTTGCGAGTACACACGCTTTCCAAGCGAGCTCCTTCAGCCACTCAGACACCTCTCCTTGTTCGTTTGTCGCAGGGATCATAGGACCTCTCCACCAGTTTGGCTCCCCCCAACCCCAAGTCACCATCCCCCACCCCGGCTAGCCCCCCATCTCAACACCATCTGCCCGCCCCACGAATTAGGCATCCGTCTCGACGCCATTTGCCCCCCCCCGGCCACGGGCAGCCGTC
>JBLHLB010000325.1:0-4964 GCA_047618505.1 Planctomycetota bacterium | reverse complement strand
GCCATAACGTCGCCCTCTACGTCCCCTACCAATGCCTGGATGTGGCCCTTTTGAATCTGAACCGCAAGCAGGTTCAAGGCGGCAGAGGAGACGCGGGCACAGAGCCCAATGGCGCTCCCGAGTCGCAGGTTCGAAAGGTGCATCAGGGCCAACTCAGTCGGAAGGGAACGCGCGGCCTGGAGTGTGTCCAGGGAACGCCCCACACGCTCCTCCAGCGTCTTCCGCTGTTCACTAAGAAGGACTTCGCGCACCTTGCGCTCAAAGGCAATCACACAGGGAACAAGGTCCTGTAGGCCCGCGATAAGTGCCTCTTCGGTGCAGCCTAAGGTGACCTGATTGGAGATTTGATAGAAGTCTCCCGCGGCACGGCTGCCTTCGCCATACATACCGCGCACCGCCAAGCCCGTGCGCTGAGCAGCGCTAAACACCTTCTCCAATTCAGAACGCACAAGCCCGAGGGCCGGCAGGTGCAGCATGACTGATGCGCGCAGACCCGTACCCACGTTGGTGGGACAACCGGTCAGGTAGCCAAGTCGTTCGTTCCAGGCATAGCCGACGCTGCTCTCGAGGGCGCGGTCCAGGCTGCGGACACGATCCCAGGCTCCGAGCAAATCGAAGCCAGGCGCAATGGACTGCAATCGCAGGTGGTCCTCTTCATTGACCATGACCGAGACGGACTCATCGGGCCCGAAGGCGACGGCGCGACCAGGTCGTACAGCACGCATGCCATCCCCGGGAGCCAGGTCGCGGCTGATCAGATGGCGCTCACGCAGTAGCAAGCGCACCAAGGGACGGGCCGATGGCATGTCCACCCAGACCGTTTCGCCCTCCAACCGGTGGCTCACAAGTTCCTGGCGCACACGTTCTCCCAACTCGACAGCCGCCTTGGTCTCGAGCTTCAACACAAAGGGGAAGCCGTCCAAATTACGGGCCAAACGTGTGCGACAGGAGACCACAACGTCGGAATCCGGCCCCTCCTGGCGCAACCATGCGCCGGCTCGTTCGGCAAAACGGTGGGGATCTATGGGAGGCAAGTTCACTGTGCTGGTCTGGGGTTCACCCGGGAGGTCAGGGATCTTAGTCTCCGAACCGCCGTGATACATCCTTGAGCAGCCTGTGCACCTTGCGGGGTCACCCGACTCCTGCCATGCTTAAGGGAGGATGGACAGTCTATCAACAGAGCAGATCATCGTATTGGGGACCCTGGCGGCCAGTCTCCTCCTGTTTCTGACCGAGCGCCTACGCTACGACGCCGTGGCGATTCTGGTGGTCTTAGTTTTGGCGGGCACAGGTTGCCTGACCCCCGAGGCCGCCTTCGCGGGCTTTTCCAGCAAGGCCGTCGTCCTGATCGGGTCCATGTATGTTTTCTCCGCGGCCATGGAGCGGGCGGGAATCACAGGCTGGATAGCCAAGCACCTGGTGGCTGGCGGGCCCCAAAGTGAGTCCAGCCTGGCCATGCGGCTCACCTTGGTCTCGGGATTGCTTTCTTCGGTTCTCTCGAACGCTGGAGTCGTGGGAACCCTAATCCCGGTGGTGGGCACCCTCTCGCGTCAGAGCGGGATCCCAGTCTCGCGCCTCCTGATTCCCATGAGCTTCGGCAGCCTTCTCGGTGGCATGCTGACCCTGATCGGCACTTCGAAGAACATTGCTGTGAACGAGGCAATCGAGAAGGCCGGGGCAGTCCCCTTCGGACTCTTCGAATTCAGCGCCTTCGGCCTCGTCTTGCTCGGCATAGGAGCCCTGTACTTTCTCGGGCCTGGACGCGCTCTCTTGCCCAAGCGACGCCGGGACGCGACCCTCGCCGAGCATTACCAAGTCCCCAAGTTCGTAACGGAGATTCTGGTAGAGCCCAACTCCAGCTTGGTGGACAAGACGGTTAGCCAAATCGATCTCCAAAAGCGATTCAGCGTCACGGTTCTTGGGCTGATTCGCGCCCAGGGAAAGGGCACGCTGATGGTCCCCAGCCAGCTGAGTCGAATTCGCAAAGATGACGTTCTGATTCTGCGTGGGGAACCAGAGGCGATCCTGCGCATGCGCGGTGAGCTGAATCTGACTGAGCGACAAGCAGTCAAAGTCGGCCCGACGCAGCTGGTTGCCGACGATGTGCAGTTGGTGGAGGCTGTGGTCCCCGCGACTTCCCACTATGTTGGCGCAACGCTAAAAGACCTCGACTTCCGCGCCCTGACAAACATCAATTGCCTGGCCATTTCGAAGCACGGCGACGTCCAACCGACAAAGGTGCATCGCACGCGCATTGACATCGGGGACACGCTTCTATTGCAGGGTCACGTGGCTGACATTTGGCGCCAACACAGAACTAGGGAACTGATAATACTGGCCGAGCACCAGAATCCCCGGGTCGGACACAAGGCCTTCTACACGCTCCTGATGCTGGCCCTATTCTTGATCAGTTCAGCTACGGGATTCCTACCCCTGTCGGTGGCCTCCCTAGGCGCTGCGGTGGGTCTTGTGCTGCTCCGCTGCGTGCGGCCCGACGATGTGCGACGGACGATGAACTGGTCCGTATTGATCCTGATCGGTGGCATGCTGGCCCTTGGGCAGGCGTTTCATGAACACGGTCTAGATCGAATTGTGGCCCATGGTCTAAACACAGTCTGCGCTGACTTCAGCAGTCCGGTCTTGCTCGTGGCGATCATGCTCTTCGCCACAGCGTTCCTCACACAGGTCGTCAATCATGTGGCGGCAGCTGTGCTAATGGCGCCCATCGCATTAGAGCTCGCCACCGAGATGGGCATAAACGATCGCATGCTCCTAATGGCCGTCTTGACCGGCTCGGGATTCGCGTTCCTCTCTCCCGTCGCCCACCAGGCCAATACCATGATCATGGGCCCCGGCGACTACAAGTTCAGCGACTTCTTGAAGGTCGGCGCGCCGCTCCTCTTGATCCTCGGAACAGCGGCTAGCTTCCTGATTCCGCTGTTCTGGCCAGCTTAGACGATGCGCTGTCCCAGGGCCGAGAGCACGAGCTGAACCGCGTAAGTCGCTGTCTGATTCCGATCGTCGACGATTGGATTGATCTCGGTCATTTCCAACGAGAGCAGCTTTCCTGACTCCGCCGCGTGCTCCATCATGAGGTGCGCTTCCCGCTGGGTTACTCCCGCTTCGACGGGAGTTCCGACGCCCGGCGCATCAATGGGGTCACAACCGTCCATGTCAAAAGACAAGTGGAACCCCGCTGTGCCCTTCGTGGCGATTTCCATGGCTTCACGCATGACGCGATCCATGCCAAGGATGTCGATCTCGCGCATGGAGTAAGCCCTGATTCCGGTTTGGTGCACCAGCTCACGCTCCTTCACATCGACGTCGCGAATGCCGATCAGGACCGCGTTCTCCACGGCAACCATTGGCTTGCCCGCACCGAGTTCCGTCAGGGCTGGAGCTCCGTGGCCCAACACCGAGGCCAGGGGCATCCCGTGCACGTTGCCCGAAGGCGAAGAATCCGGGGTGTTCATGTCCGCGTGAGCATCGAACCAAATCAGCCCGATCTTCTTGGCCTGCGCTTCATAGTGCGAGCTCACGCCGGCCACCGTCCCCACAGCGATGGAGTGATCACCGCCGACGATGAGGGGAAAGCGGTCCTGCTCCAACATCAGCTTGACTCGATCGCGCAGTCGCTTACAGCAGTGGGTAATCTCCCTCAGGAAGCGAGCTTTAGGATCCCCCGGATGGCGGGTTTCCGGTCGCTGCACAGGAACATTCCCCAGATCCTCGAAGGAAATCCCAAGGCGTTCCACCGCCCGACGAAGGCCCGCAAGGCGTATCGCGCTGGGCCCCATATCCACGCCACGCAATCCCCCGCCGAGGTCCATGGGGACGCCCAAGAGAGAAACTAGTCGATCCATAGTTCTTGACGGGGAATGGCTCATTTTATTCTTCGGGAGTACCAAGTAGCGATACGAGTTCGGCGCACTTGGCGTCGCGCAACTCTTTGGATGAAGCTTCAAGGTTCAGGCGCAGCAGCGGCTCGGTGTTCGAAACACGCACATTGAACCACCACCACTCGGCGTCGCCTAGGTTGCCGAATTCAACGGTGATGCCGTCGAGTTCGTCCTGGCGGCCGTCGGCGTAGCGCTGCTTTAGATCCGCGATGGCCGCGTCCTTGTCTGCGACCCGGAAGTTGATCTCCCCGGTGGAGTGGTAGCGTCGCAGGTTGGCAACGCGCTCGCTGAAGGTGCGCGTATCCGAACCACTAGCCAAGAGCGATAGCACCGAAACCATGGCGATCACACCCGAATCGGTCATGAAGTTGTCGGCGAAGTAGAAGTGTCCGGAAAGCTCGCCTCCAAAACTGGCGCCGCGCTCTCGCATCGTCGCTTTGATGAAGGAGTGCCCAACGCGCTCGCGAATCGGTTCTCCACCGGCCAGAGCGATTTCTTCCTTCACAACCCATGAGGACCGCAGGTCGTAGAGGATGGGCGCCTTGGCCTTTGCCAAGAACACCGGTGCAAGGAGAGCTGTAACCAGGTCCGCGGTCACGGTGCGTCCGGTTTCATCCACAAAGCAGCAGCGGTCAGCGTCCCCGTCAAAGCAAACGCCTAGGTCGGCTCCTGTTTGCCTCACCAAGTCCTGCACTGGGCCGAGAACCTCCTCTTTCAGGGGATTTGCCTCGTGGTTCGGGAAGGTACCATCGGGCTCCATGAAGAGCGTGTGCACCTCTACGTTCGGCAGCCCCTCCAGGATCTTCGGCAAGGTATGCCCCGCCATGCCGTTGCTTGCATCAATAGCGATCTTGATCGGTCGCTCGAGGCTGGCGAAGGAGAGAACGTGGGCCACGTAGTCCCCTAGCACATCCACCGACTCTTCCTTGCCGGGCACCTCTGCGGGCTCTGGCTGCGGCTCCGCACACATCTTCTCGATGTCCAAGATGCCATTGGCGCTACTGATGGGTCGCGCTCCCTCACGGCAGAGCTTCATGCCGTTGTATTCACCAGGATTGTGACTCG
>JBLHLB010000324.1:0-4973 GCA_047618505.1 Planctomycetota bacterium | reverse complement strand
GTTGTCGAGTAGTCACAGCGCCGGAGGAGGTCGTCGATCATCCCCTGCAGCCCCATGGCACGCCCGTCGTCAGGCGTGTAGATGCGCTCCACTCCAGCAGCGTGCAACTCTTCAACTTCCTTTGGATGTATCGTTCCACCACCGCCACCGAAGACGCGCACGTGCCCTGCCCCGCGCTCGGCCAAGAGCTCGACCATGTACTTGAAGAACTCGACATGGCCACCCTGGTAGGACGTGATCGCGATGGCCTGGGCGTCTTCTTGGATCGCGCAGTCAACGATCTCCGCCACGGATCGGTTGTGACCCAGATGGATCACCTCTGCGCCCGACGACTGCAGGATGCGGCGCATGATGTTGATGGCCGCGTCGTGCCCATCGAAGAGCGAGGCGGAGGTCACGATGCGGATGTGATTCTTGATCGCGTAGGGTCCGCTCGGAATCGGGTCCGACTGGCATTCCTGGTCCCGGGTGTCCGGGGTCGGCGGTGAACTTTGGGCCTTCATTTCTTACATCTCGATCGCGACGGGAGGATCCGCACCAGGGGCTTTGGTGCCAATCACACAGTGTCGCATGCGCGGCCTTGCTTGACAAATCCGGGGACCGCCTTAGGGGCGCAATCGTGCCCCCGGGAGGCCTGGGCGGTGGGTCGAATTGGAGAGCATTTGAAGCCGAGCCCGGAGCCGCGCCAGGTGATAGGCTGACCAAGCCCGTTCCGCCCTCCTTCTGCCCGCTTTCTCAAAGTTGGACACGTACATGCACCACGCCCTACTCACCGCAGTCTTCAGCTTGATTTCCCTACCCGTGGGGTCGTTTTTTCAGGAAGAGTCCGTGGCTCCACAGGCCACAGATGCCGCCGTCGATGACCAGGTCGTTACCCGGCACACGCTCAATCTCGCGGGCGAGGTAGTGCCCTACGAGGCCCGCACGGGGACGATGATGTTGACCCGCGAGGGTGAAGAGGATGTGGCCAGTATCTTCTTCGTGGCCTATGAGCGTGTGGGCGAGCAGTCGGATGGGGAGCGGCCGGTGACTTTTGTATTCAATGGTGGGCCAGGGTCGTCATCGGTTTGGTTGCACCTGGGTGCCTTTGGACCCAAGCGCGTCGAGATGTCGGAGGAGGGCTTCGCGACCGCGCCGCCCTATCGCCTCGTGGACAACGAGGCTTCGATCCTCGATCGCACGGACCTTGTCTTCATCGATCCGCCGACGACGGGTTACTCGCGACCGGCCGAGGGCATCGAAGGCGGCGAGGTCCACGGCGTGGAGCAGGATGCGCAATGGGTGGCGGAGTTCATTCGTCTTTGGGTTACGCGATTTGAGCGTTGGGACTCGCCCAAGTTCCTGGCGGGGGAGAGCTACGGAACGACGCGTTCCGCCGCCCTGGCCCAGGAGCTACAGGACAAGCATGGGATGTACTTGAACGGGATCCTCCTGATCTCCTCGATCTTGAATTTCCAGACGGCGCGCTTTGATGTGGGCAACGACTTGCCCTACGTACTTTTCCTGCCGACCTACGCGGCCACGGCTTGGTATCACGGTCGGCTGTCGGAAGAACTGCAGGCGGACTTCTACGGGACCCTGAAGCAGGCAGAGCAGTTTGCCCTTGGCCCCTACGCTAGCGCTCTGCTCAAGGGCGATCGACTGGAGGGGGGCGAGCGTGCGGCAATTGTGACGGAGCTTGCGCGCTTGACGGGGCTCAGTGAGGAATATGTGGAGGCAGCTGACCTGCGCCCGGTGATTCACTCCTTCTGCAAAGAACTTTGCCGCGACAAGCACGTCACCGTGGGACGTTTGGACTCGCGCTTTAGTGGAAAAGATCGGCTTGCCACCGGAGTGAGAGCCGAGTTCGATCCGTCCCTCGCTGCGATCAATGGTCCCTACACGGCAACGCTGAATCGCTACGTGCGCGAGGAACTAGGCTATCACTCTGACCTGCCCTACGAGATCCTGACGGGCCGTGTGCAACCCTGGGATTGGGGCGTGGAGAACAGCTACTTGAATGTAGCCGAGCGCCTGCGCAGCGCGATGACGAAGAACCCGGCCCTGAAGGTCTATGTGGCCAATGGCTACTACGACTTGGCGACACCCTACTTCGCGACGACCTACACGTTTGACCACATGCAGCTCGACCCGGCGCTCAAGGACAACGTGCGCATGGGGTTCTTCCAGGCGGGGCACATGATGTACATCCATCAGCCTTCCCGGGTTGGACTGAAGGAACAGCTGGACTCTTTCTACGATTGGGCCCTGGCTGCACCGGGAACGCCGGTCTTGATCCCCGGGTCAACGGAGCGCTAAAGCGCATGAAGCGCGTAGTCCTTCCCGCCCTACTGCTCGTTGCCGCGCTTCTGGCGCTGATCTTCCTGAATGCTGAAGACGATCTGGTGGGCGACATCGCCCAGGCAGAGCCATCCGAAGTCGAAGTTCCGGAGGACACGCCTGCTGATGAGCTGGTTGATCCGGAGGCGAACCAGGCGCGAGTCGTAGCACCAGCGGTCGAAGACGCGCAATCAGAACCTACGACAGAGCAGGAGCTTGAAGCCGTAGCCGAAGAAGAGCCGGAGGCCGAACTGGCTCTCCGAGTCCAGGTTCTTGATGTCGATGGTAAACCTGCCATCGGGGTCGAGGTCGGCTATCGTATCCAACCCCGCGACGCCCAGGATTCCGGGAACGATCTCGATCAGGCGATCACCACTGCGCCCGACGGAATTGCGATCCTGGATCGCGAGAAAGAGAAGAGGGTCATGGACTACTTCGAGGGCATGCATCAGCCCTTCGAGCGCGTGGTGACCTGTCGAGGCGCCTTCATCGATCCCGCCTCAGAGGTGGTGGAGGAGAGCGCAATCGAAGACGTGGTGGTTCTGGAGATGAATCCAACCGGAGCGGTGGATGTCGAGGTGCGCGGACCGGATGGCGAGCTCATCATCGATGGTGTTGCTGTGCAGTTGTCCTGGACCTTTCCCGGTGAGGAGCAGCGCGACAGTTTCGAGTGGCTGAAGGTTGAAGGAGGCCTAGCGAGCTACGAGCATCTTTCCTGCGGCATGCGGCTAGATGTCGGAGGGAGCGTGCGTGGTTCGTTCTTCAAGGGTGTGCGGCAGGAGCTTCCCGGACCTCGGAAACAGGGTGAGCGCGTTTCGGTCGTCCTTCGCTTCGAGGAAGAGCATCCCGTTCTAAGCGGCCGACTTCTAATGCCTGATGGGACGCCCTGCGCTGACTTCACGTTTGGTCTTGAGATCGAATACACCGGACCCCCAAAGCGTCCCCGCGATGCTTTTCGCTGGCGTGGTTCGTTCCACGAGACAGACGCATCCGGGGATTTCTCCATTGCCTGGTCCATGGCGAATTGGACGCGCGAGGGGGCCAGCGGCGTGCGCCGCTTGCGCTTCACCGAGAACGCCTCTTCATCCGAGGAGCTGGGCCGGGCCCCTACATTCACTACGGTTCTCGCCCCGCTCTTTGTGGAGGGTCAGACGAGGTACGAACTTGGGGAGTTTGGACTCGAGCCGTCGCCCCTGGCCGTTGCCGGGCAAATCGTGGACGCGGAGGGCGAACCTGCGCGCCACGTTTATGTGTCTCTGCAATACGCGGTCGAGGAGGGAGGCACACTCAAATGGTACAACTACAACTCGCGGCCCCGAACCAGGGACGACGGGCGTTTCGAAATCTACTCGCATCTTCCTTTCCAGCGTCTGCGCGTGTCTGGGCGTAAGAATCGCGGTGGGGCGACCGAGGCCTTGGACATTCAGATGGGCGCTGATGATGTTCGCCTTGTCTTCCTGGAGGATGATGACGAGTCGACTAAGGGCACTGTGTTGGGCACGGTCCTAGCCGATGCGGAGATACCATTTTCTGGACTTGAGGTGCGTATGCGGAGCGTGGGGGAAGAGCGCAATTGGCGCACAGGATCTTCCACGGTTTTTTCCGGTGCCTTCCATATTTCGAGGGTGTTGCCGGGGACCTACCTGCTTGAACTTGTTGCCGATGGTCACGGCTTCAGCGGACCGGACTTTGTGCTCTTTGAAGAGCAGGGCGTCTTCGTCCGTTCCGGTGAGGAAACGGTCGTCTCGCCCATCGATCTGCGCGGCAAGCTACGGCTGTTTGAACTGAAGATACTGGACGCGGAAGGCGAGCGCGTCGACCGCGTGAGTTGCGTCGTGGCAACAAGACTTGGCCGCAGCCGCGGAGCCTGGGTCTACGGCGGCCGCCTCGCTTTCATTGCCCCGGCGACGGTCGACAGCGCCCAGATCTCCGTTGGCGGGGGCGAGCTCTTTACTGTCACCTGGACTCCCGAACCTCAGACAATCAGGTTGTAGAGGCGCTGCTAGGAACCTGATTTCGTACCGCCGTTACGAGTCGATAAAATTCGTCATCTCGGCAACGCTTTGGTAGCCGATGACGCGGCGGGTGAGCGTCCCATCCGGGGCGATCAGGAGGATGGTGGGGTAGCCCTCGACCTTGTACTGCTCGACGAGGTCGCGGCGCTCGTCGCCGTCTACCTTGACCGCGACGATCCTGTGCTTGGTGGCGGCGTTGACGACATCGAGGGCGCCATAGACCAGCTGGTCCATCAGCTTGCAGGGACCGCACCAGGTGGTTTCGAAGTCGAGCAGGAGGGGCACGCCCTTGGACTTCGCCTCGGCTAGGGCCTCTTCGAAGTTGTGGCTGAAGGCCAGGGGGGCTGGGGCTCGTTTCGCCATGCGGTCGGCCCGATAGACGTCCTCTTGGAGCTCCTCCTCTTTCCGGGTGATGCCCGGGTCGAAGGCTTGAATTCGAATCCAGTGCCCATTCGGATCCAACTCAACCATGCGATAGGCAGCTTCACCCAGCCAAGCGTGTTTGCCGAGGGAGCGCGACTTGGCCTGGCGCGCCAGCCCCTCCCCGCCCTCTCCCAGGTGCCAGGCATCCGCCTCATCGAAGAAACCGTCCATGCGCGACTCGCAGATGAGCAGGTGGAGCGCCTGGTCATCCATCTT
>JBLHLB010000323.1:0-4975 GCA_047618505.1 Planctomycetota bacterium | reverse complement strand
CTGGCACGCCGTTCGCGATTTCGATCCCGGACGACTGTTTGCTGCTGGGGCTGAACGTGTGGACGCAGGGAGCCTCGTTGATTCCGGGCCCGGGCGCCGGGGTCGAGCTCGCCAACGCGCTCGACCTGACGCTTGGAAACATCTGACCCTGGGTGTATGGGGCCGCGCGGTACTGCCTTCACCGGTTGATGCTACGCGGCCCCTTTCGTGATTTCCCTCGGGCAGTGACTCGACGAGGCTCGAGCTTGCACCAGGGCCAGGGGGCACACGAGCCGTCGGGGCCGTGATGATGCCCCGATAGGCCAGGCTGTTGGTGGCTCTCCCGGGCTGCTCGCCCGATTGCCTCACTCGCGCAGCTCCGCCGCCATGCCGACCATCCGCTCTTGGCCTTTCTTGTCGAATAGGCTGACTGAAATGGCAACGAGAAATCCGATCGCGAAGGAAGGCAGCAGCACATCCAGGTCAGCCAAGTATTGGGCCCAGATGTCGAGTTCCATGGAATGCAGCAGCGGAGGAGCGGCAAACTTGAATAAGGGCACGGCCAGGAATCCGGCAATCATGGCGAGCTTGGCTCCTAAAGCCGTCAGCTTCGACCAGAAGAGACTCAAGATCATGACTGGGCAGAAAGTTGCGGCAATGCCCGACCAACCGAAGATGATCGTCCAGAAGACGCCCTTCTCCTTGTCGACCCACAGGATGCCAATGCCCACGAGGAAGGAAACCAAGGAGAGACCTATCGTTACCTTGCGCGAAAGTGACATCAGGCGCTCGTCACTCATGTTGGGATCGCGTGTCTTTTGCCAATAGTCACGAACGCCGGCGCTCGAAGCCACCAGCAAGAGCGAGTCGATGGTCGACATGATGGCACTCAGAACCATGGCGATAAAAATCCCCGCAAAGAATGCCGGCAAGAGACCCTGTGCCATCTCTGGAAGAATGTTGTCCGTGTTGTTGTTCAACATGTCCGGGGTGTAGATAGCCCGCCCGAACAATCCGACCAACACCGCCCCTGAATCGGCCAAAAGCGTCCAGGTCACGGCGGTTATGGTGCCGGGGATGATCTGCTTTTCATCCTTCATGGAGATGTAGCGCACAAAGACCTGGGGCGAACCCATGAAGCCGATACCGATCGCCGCGAACCCGAAGATTGAGACAATCGCGCCTACGCTCCAAGATCCGCTGCCCGGTCCGTCCACGCCGGGACCATGCAAACTGAGCAGGTGGGGATCGATTGCTCGCAAGCTCTCGGTTACCTGGCTGAATCCACCCGCGTAGTTCAATGCGACCAGGGGCAGGGCTACCAAACCGAGCACCATCAAGGTCCCTTGGAAAACGTCAGACCAGACGACAGCGGTGAATCCGCCTTGGGTTATGTAGAGCATGACCACGGCGAAGCCCACCGCTGCGCCCACGTAGTGGTTCCAACCGAGGAAGCCGTGGAAGGCCGCCCCCGTAGCATGCACTTGAGCGCCAGCGTAGATCGGCACGAACACGAGCAAGGCCACGGCCGCTATCAGCCGTAGGCTGTGCCCGGAGTCACGTAAGCGCGCCTCCAGGTAGTCCGGAACCGTGATTGCATCGTAGCGATCACTCAACCGCTTGAAGCGGCCGGCCATGAACATCCAAGCCCCCGCGACCCCAATCAACTCTCCCACCACAACCCAGAAGGCCTTGGCCCCGACCGTGTACCCCATCGCCGTCAAACCCAGGAGCAGCCAAGCGCTCTCCCCAGTTGCCCGAGCCGAGAAAGCTACGTTGAAGAAGCCGAGGCTCTTTCCCGCGACAAAGTAGTCGCGCATGCTTCGCGTCCGCTTGGCCGCCTTGAAGCCGATGAACAACAAAATGGCGGCGTAAAGGCCAACGGCCAACAACTTCAGAAACATCTCGGTTGTGATAGGGATCTCCTGTCGAGCTCGTAGCTCGTTGGTGAGAGTGGTTCGCGATTGCGTTCGCGAGGGCCAGCGCCCCCGCGCTGGTATTGTAGGTGAAAGCAAGAGTCACTCCAACATCGCACTGCTCCTCGTAGGGAGGTGGGCAAAGGGGCACGCAGTATCCCGCGAAGCCGTGACCAGGGCATCGTCTGTGCAGGCGGTTCTGGTGTCCAGGAAGCTGACGATTCCAGATACCTTCGTGGCTAAGGCCGCCGCGCTGCTTTGTCCTCGTGCGATTAAGGCCCGATGGATGTCACGGAAGGTGGGGATTGAGAAAGGCGCCGCGCAATAACAATCGATAACGAAAGCAGCAAGCTGAGCAGCACGATATTGCGCCATCGCGGTTCCAGGTGGAACCCATATCCCTCGTGCTGCAGACAGCTCTCGGATTGGGTCCTTTCTTCGAATTACAGCAGCTGTGATCACTGGGGACTGATCAGGTTGTAGCCACTTCAACGCGTAAGGGCTATTGTTCGACCGATCACAGACGATGCACGAAGTGCCGTGAGATTGACGCAGTGTTGGTCTGTGCTTTGCGTGCTTGAATCAATTCGTCTTGATCGCACGAATCTGCGTTGCCTGTCAAGTTTGTGCGATCCGGGTCCATCCGCATATCCAGCTTCCCGTATCTTGGCTGAACCCCATGAAAGCCATCCTCTCGCCCTGCGTCCTCGTCGCGCTCTTCGCCGTCCTGCCCGCACAGGATCCCACTCGGATTGAGCCCGTAAGCCAGGAGCTATCTCGTCGCCCAAACATCCTGTTTGCGATCGCCGACGACTGGGGTTGGCCTCACGCAGGGGCGTACGGGGACAAGGTTATCGAGACACCGACCTTTGACCGCATTGCGCGGGAAGGAGTGTTGTTTGAAGCCGCGTTCGTGTCATCGCCCTCGTGCACACCGTCCCGGAATGCGATCCTGACGGGCCAGGACTTTTTCCGGCTAGGGGAAGGTGCGAATCTCTGGAGCACGCTTGCTCCGGAGCACCCCGTGTACCCGCTACTGCTTGAAGATGCGGGCTACGACGTGGGGCATTGGCGCAAGGCTTGGGGTCCGGGGGATTGGAAGGCGCTCGGTCGCGAACGTAACCCAGCCGGTCCGTCCTACGCGTCGTTCGACGCATTCCTCGAGCAGAAGGACCCCGATGCGCCCTTCTGTTTCTGGCTTGGTGCGCATGATCCGCATCGTGGGTACAAGCCCGGCTCAGGCGCGGCGAGTGGCATCGACCCGAGCGCGATAGAGGTACCCGCGTCCTACCCAGACTCGCAGGTGATTCGTGAGGACATCGCCGACTACTACTTTGAAGTGCAGCGCTTTGACAGCGATGTGGGCCGTGCCCTGGCGTTGCTCGAAGAGCGCGGGCAGCTCGACAACACACTGGTCGTCATGACCGGCGACCACGGCTGGCCGTTCCCACGGGGCAAGACGAACCTGTATGACCTAGGGAGCCGTGTCCCGCTCGCCATGTGCTGGGCCAGCCAGATCAAGGCGGGTACCCGGATCGGTTCGCCGATTTCGCTCGTGGACCTCGCACCTACGTTTCTCGAGGCGGCGCGTCTTGAGGTGCCCGAGGCCATGACGGGCCGTGGCCTGGCCCCATGGATCGCAGGGAAGGCCGAAGAGGATCGGGCTGCGCAGGTGGTCATGGGCCGAGAGCGCCACACGGTTGCTCAGCAAGGCCATCAGGGTGGATACCCCATGCGCGCACTGCGCACGCAAGATCACCTCCTCATCAGGAACCTAAATCCCGACGACTGGCCCGCCGGTTGGGAAGCCCCCGGAGGTCGCCCCTTCCGTGACTGCGACAATGGTCCGACGAAGACCTGGATCATGGAAAACCGCATGGAGCACCCGCGCGCATTCGACCTTTGCTTCGGCAAACGTCCCGCCCTCGAGCTCTACGCGATTTCGAGCGACCCTTTCCAGCTCACGAATCTGGCGACTGACCCCGATTCTGCAGAGGTGTTGGAGCAGCTCCAGGCGGAGCTCGACAAACAGCTCCGCGTCAGGTCCGACCCTCGCCTAGGGGGGTCCGAGGATGACGTGGCGGCCTTCGAACGCGGCAAGTACCGTGGGCGTTGACCGGTTTGGAGTCCAAAGGGTTCAACGGGCAACGTCCGATGCTTCCTTCATTCGTTGTTGATACGGCGGGCCCCGGAATCGCTTAAGCAATAGGAGACAGCTCGTTCGGACGTGAGTCCCAATGGCCAGGCAGCACTCCCCGTAGCGACGGCATTGGTCTCCCCCACTTCGCCCTGAAGAAGCCGCACTGCACGGTGTTGCTCTTGTCGCGGCGCCCGAAGAACTCGCATGCCTCGTTTGGATAGGCTGCTCTCCGGCTGGGTCCTTTCCTCAAATGCACCAGCCGATGGACGAAGTGCCGGCGCGCTGCGCTACTCTAGCGCCGTGCGAACTTCCGGTGGGTGCCCGCGCTCACCTTCGCCACCTTCGCCACCTCTGCTCTGTGGCGATTGTAGGATTGGAAGTCTCCGTGGTGGAACACGACTTTACCGTCTTCTTCGAATGCGAGGATGTGGGTGGCGACCTTGTCGAGGAAGTAGCGGTCGTGCGTCACGATGATCATGCAGCCTGGGTAGTGCGTGATGCCTTCCTCGAGCACGCGCAATGTCTCTAGGTCGAGATCGTTGGTCGGCTCGTCCATGATGATGAGGTTGACGGGCTTGCGCAACATTCTGGCGAGCAGCACGCGGTTGCGCATTCCACCGGAGCACTCGCCCAGGGTGCGGGCTTGGTCTTCGCCCTTGAAGTTGAAGCGCGAGACGTAAGCCCGGGCATCCATGGTGGTGCGGCCGAAGGGCAAGATTAGATTACCCTCGGTAATGTTCTCAAAGACCGTCTTGTGGTCATCGAGCGAGTCGCGTGACTGTTCGATGACGGAGGTCACGACCGTGGAGCCTACCTCTACGCTACCAGCGTCTGGCTCCTCCTCACCGAGGATCAATCGCAAGAGTGTGGTCTTCCCGCGGCCGTTGCCACCAATCACGCCAAGCTTGGCCTGGGGCGGGATATCAAAGCTAAGACCCTC
>JBLHLB010000322.1:0-4996 GCA_047618505.1 Planctomycetota bacterium | reverse complement strand
ATGACCGGCACAGATGAAGCCTTGCCTGCGGGCTATCCCGATCAGCTGCCCGCGGTCGAGTTGCGTGTCCTCACGCGTGAAACCTACCTTCCCATCCTGCGCATGAAGATCGACGAGGTTCAGGCCAAGATGGTGGCCAGCAACGCCATGTCCCTCGCCCAGGCCAGTTTCCACAGCGAAGCGCGGCCCTTTGGGCTCTTCGCTGGCGAACTCCCTGTGGGGTTTGTGATGTTCAGTGTGGAGGAGCAAGAGAAGGGGAATCTTTGGGTTTGGCGACTCCTGATTGCCAAGGAACATCAGCGCAAGGGCTTCGGGAAACAGGCGATGCAGGCCATCATTCAGCACGCCCGAGGACAGGACGGCATCCGCGAACTCAAGCTCAGTCACGTCGATAGCTTGCCCGGCAGCCCCGGGCCCTTCTATCGTTCCTTTGGCTTCGAATACACCGGCGAGCTCGATGAAGAAGAGCGCATCATGCGGTTAGAGCTTTAGGCACTTGGGCGGGCAGGGCTAGGCGTCCATAGCAACTTGTAAGGAACACGATGAGTCAGCACGAAGACAACAGAGAGGCCAGCACCTGTCCTTGGCCGGCACTTCCCCCCAACGCGCACAAGGGTGACGCGGGTCGTGTGGAGGCCCTTGTGGGGAGCACGGAAATGCCCGGGGCGGCGGTACTTGTGGCACGGGCGGCGGCGCGGGCCGGGGCCGGCTTGGTCACCATCCTTTGTGCGGACGCTGGGCTTATGCAACTCCTACCGCCGGCTGTTCCCGAGGCGATTTGGCTGCAGGTGGGCCAGCGCAAGGGCCAACCTGATGGTCGTCAGCCCCATGCGCGACTTGCGGGTTGCGGCATGGGGGACACGGCACGCACGCGTAAGCTCATCGGGGACTTGCTCGCTCTCGATGACGACACGCCCTTGGTCTTGGATGCGGATGCCCTGAACGCCGTCGCTGCCGAGCCAGGGCTTCTGGCTAGAGCATCAAACCCTTTGATCATCACACCGCACCCCGGAGAAGCGGGGCGCCTGCTTGGCTATTCGATTCCGGCGGACGAAGCAGGCCGGATCAAAGCCGCGGAGGAACTTGCACGCCTGACAGCCTCCATCACATGCCTGAAGGGCCAGGGCACGGTCATCTCCGACGGTAGCCAGACTCTTGTCAATACAACGGGTTGTGCGGCCATGGCAACAGCGGGCACGGGCGACGTCCTAGGCGGTATATTGGTCGCCTATCTGGCTCGCGCCAAGGCCAGCGCACGGCAGGTGAATCTCTTCGCCCTTGCGGCCTTAGCCGTTGAGAATCACGGCCTGTGTGGGGAACGCGCCGCAAAGGAGTTGGGCGCTGACGCCGTCATCGCCTCCGACCTCATTGATCAATTGGGCTCCGTGCAGCGCGCGCTGCGGACGTAGCTATTTGGGGATCGGCAGCAGCATGAAAAAGGCGTCTAGCTCCCGATCGAACTAGACGCCCGGCGCACGCTCATTGATGCCCCCTCCGCAAGATCAGTCTGTCTTGATATGCCGCAGAGCCAGGACCGAACAAGGCGCGTGCTTCAAAACCGCATAGGCCGTGCTTCCCATGACCGTCGAGGAGAGCCAACCTTCACCATGTTGACCCATCACAATCAGGTCGCAGCCTTTCGCTGCTTCTGAGATTCCCGCGACCGGCTGTGATTCGACGAAGGACATGTCGTGGGCGACCCCGCGCCAATCAAAACGATCGACGGCCTTCTCAAACTTCTCCAGGCTCTCCGCCTTGATCTTGTCGATCACATAGGTCGGCATCATACCCGGGTCAGGCCAGGTGGATTGATAGCCAAAGAGCGGTTCGGGGAAGCAATAGATCACCTCGACGCGCGCATCGAAGGATTTGGCTAGGTCTCGTGCATGCTCCATCACAGCCTCTCCGACGGCGGACAGGTCAATGGGAGCAAGGATTACCTTTGGCTCCTTCCATTCGCCGACCTGAACCCAGATGGACTTACCCGCCAGGGCGAAGGTCTTGCGCATGGTGTTGCCGAAGTCCAATAGACCATGCTTGCGGTGGGGGCCAATCATGAGCATGTCGGCTCCACACTCGTCAATTTCGTCAGCCAGCACCTGGGCCGGTTCGCCCTCGACGACTCGCAAGTTGGCGCTCAGATCGCGACCCTCCCAACTGCTGCCCTTGAGCCATTCGCCAATGCGATCCCGAAGGACAGAAGAGATCGTCGTGAGCGCGTCACGCCGGAGCGCCGGGAGATCCGGAACGCTGAAGGCGGCTAGGCGAATCATGGGCGCCGCGTGGACGATGGACAGTTCGGCGCTGAGAGTATTCGAAAGCTCGGCGGCCGAGCGAAGGGCGGCTGCGGACTCGGGGTACTCGTCGATTCCAACAAGGATGCGCATGTCTATATCCGTGACTTGGGTGGGTGGCTTTGGTGGGTCCTCTAACCAGTGATTCCATAGCATCCAACACAGTCGGATAACACATTCCTTTTATCCTGTTTCTGGGAATTAGTCGAAATTTAACCCCATAGAAGGCCGTACTGCCCGCTTCCGGTTTCGTCAGTCCCCCGGGAGCCAGATCTCGAACTGGCTGGCGTAGGTCAAAGCAGCCTCCGAAACCGGCATGCCCCAGCGCTGAAAATAGGGACCCAAGTCGCGCTCGGTCGCCGACGACAATCGCATCAGCCAGCGGTCGCGCTTCTCGTCGTCGCTGCGCGGCCGCTCCTGCGGCGGAGCGTTTGTGTAGGCCGCCAGGGCTTCTTGAATCACGCTCCATCCGAACTCGCGCTGAACCTTCGCATACATCATCAGCGCCAGACCCGGCTGCCCCTTCCATTCATCGAAGGGCGCGCCACGTTCGAGGTATGGCTGCACTTTCTTCTTTTGCCCGGCGAGCCAAGTGTTGTCCCAGGCAGCTATACCGGTCATACGCTCCGTGACATAGAGGCTGAAGAGATTGTTTGTGACCTCGCCGGTGCCGGCGAAGGTCCACTCGGGCTTCTGGGCGTTGTGCCCGAACTCATGGAAATAGCCCCAGTTCCCTTCGGTGGAAAGCGTCTCGTAGTCAGACGCTGCGGAGTGCTGCCGGTTGCCAGCCCCGTGGGTCATGACAGGGTAGCCTGCGTGCATCCAACCGGCGGAGATCTGAATGTCCTCTACCATGCGTTCCGGTCTCTTCGGCTGCGGCTCGCCGCGTAGTTCGGGGTAGCAGTCCATGGCGGACTGCCAGAAGGCCATCAACTGATCTGGATCCTCAAGTTCGCGTACAGCTCCTGAGGGAATCGTGAGGATGACCCCTTCGCATTCCAATTCGGCCCAGGGCCCAGGGGCCAAACGGCGCTCCAGCCAGCCCGCCTTGCTGTCCGCATCACCCAGGACAAAGTAAGGAGCTTCGACAACGCCGCGCACGGTCACGTGCAACGCGCCGCCGCGAGCCTTCTTGGGCGGAATGAAGTAGACCAGGCCGCCAAATGGACTCGTCATGCGTAGGGCACCATCGACAACATCGCGCTCCATGGTGACCTCGGGCCAGCGCTTCCAGGTTCCCTTATGCCAAACCGTATCCCGGTGGGCGCCGATACGAAGTCGCCAACCGGCCGCGTCCGCGCCTGCTTCGAACTCAATGTGTATGGGTTCGCCAGCAACGGCATAGAGCCCAGTGGAGAGCCAGCCGCCGTGCTTGATTCGGTCGAGGGGGAAAGCGAGCGTGCGCTCCATCCTTATCGCATCCTCGGCAACCGCGCCGGGGAAGAACTCCGAACCGGGTGCGACCGGCACATCGTCCGCCGGAGCATCGGCCCACACAGTGCTTTGCAGCAGGAACCCAAGATGGGTAAAGGGATCACCCGGAGAAGCTGCCTGGCCAGCGCGGGGCGCAACGCTCGCAAGGTCGCCGGCCTTGACCGACGCCATCAGGTCGCCCCCGAAGGGTATCTGCCCCGGGGGCAGGCTTCGGATTGCGGTGGCGATCAGGGTCGTCGCGCCTGGGTCAGCGACTTCACCGGCTTCGGCTTGTTCACTGACAAGCTGCAAGGCCGCCATGACGTGGGCCGCATTCGAGCTTTCCTCATCCAAGCGATAACTCCCCGCTCCAGCAGTTCCAAGAGTGAAGACAAGTCCAAGGGGATGCAGGAACTTGTTCTCCGGCAGGTCGTCACGCAAGCGCAGGCCGCGTCGCTCAAGACCTTGATTGACTCCCCAGGGGCACAGGCCGAGGAAGACTCCAGCGCCGGTTTCGACGAACTTCAAGAGGCGCGCGATTGAAGCGGAGTCTAAACCACCGGAACGCCAAAGCACGACGTCGAAGGCTGTGAGGTCTACGGGCAAGGCGTCTCCACTGACCCATTGCACGCTCCCAATTCGTTCGCCGTACTTGTCCGCGAGACCAGCGTCTCCGCCAAGAATCAGCAAGCGGGTTTGGTCGAGCCCGCGTCCGCCCAACCAGCGCAGCATGTTGTCCTGGAAGCGCATTTCCTGCTCTTCCGCGCGGGTGGGGGAATAGAGCGCGCCGTGGCCGAAAACCACAACCCTGCCATTTCCAAAGCGTGCACCTGCGACGACGGCCTGGCTGCAACCGCTAACGTCCTGGGTCGCCACGGCAAAGGCGCCTTCGCCGAAGACGGCGATAGGACCCGGCAAGGAGCCACCTGGCTTCCCTAGGTGAGTGACACCGTCGAGGAGGACGGCACGGTCCCCTTGCTGTCCATGGAGGGAAGCCGTGAGAAACAGAAGCAAACAGAGAATTCGGGTGGGCACGGTGGAGATTGCGAGCATCTGAGTTGTTCCGACGGGATTACGGATCGAAGCAATACAGCCCCGTATTTGCGATGTGCATGGGAAGCCATAGACACTTCATTACCGTATTTCAGCGTGCGACTGGGCCCTAGCAGCCCGTTAAAAAACAGCAACTCCTCGCTCGGCCCCCACAAATCGCCTGGCTGCGTTGTCGGAACCACCCGTGTAGGTACAGCTACGCGGAGAACCCGACGCCTTGCCAGGCAATTTGTGGA
>JBLHLB010000321.1:0-5004 GCA_047618505.1 Planctomycetota bacterium | reverse complement strand
GATGGATGAAAGACATCCGCCCGCACCTGTCCAGGACCGCCGGGGATGTCGGCGCTGGTCGCCACGGCGCCCGCTTCTCTTTTCTCTCCTTGAGCCAGCGGCAAGCCAGAGACCTGCGCCGATCCAAGCCCAAGAAAAAGGGCAAGCCAAGGAGCTCGCACCATGAGGCGTCCCGCCGCAGCTGTTCCGAGTCCAAGCATCGCACTCATAGTTGTCTCCATGCGAGAGCCAGACTAGCGCTGCGCAGGTCCCGGAGCGAGCGCGCAAACTCAATCCTCAACGATGTACCAATCCAACGGGGAGTAGCCCGGCATCTGCCCATAGGACTTGAAGCCACGGATGCGCTGGGCGACGGCGAACTTGGCTGGAAAGTCGAAGAGAAAGAGGTAGGGCTGCTCCGCGTGGATGCGCCGCTGCAGCTCGCGCATCAGACCCCAGCGCTCCTGGTCGTCGACACAACGCCGGATACGCTCGATCAATGCGTCGGATTCGGCATCGCCCCAGCCCGGATAGTTCGGCGAACGGTCCGCTTCGGGATCTCCCTTCCAGCGCCCCCAAAGCTGAATGGGGTCGTTCTCGATGCCGAGGTACCAGGCCCGTGAGGTGGCTTCAAAATCCTTGGACTGCAGGCGCTGGTGCAACGTCGCGTCATCGAGTTTGACAACATTAAGGTCCACGCCGACGCGCGCGAGTCCCTCTTGGAGCACACGTGCATAGAGATTGGAGACTCCACCGCCCGCATTCGCAAGGAACTCGATGCTCAGGGTTTGGCCATCCTTATCACGCAAGCCGTCGCCGTCTCGGTCGTACCAGCCCGCCTCATCGAGGAGTTCCTCCGCCAATTCTGGGTCGAAGGCCAAGGGCTCGATCGTTTGATCGTAGGAGGGCGATTCGTGGTAGGCGCTGCCGGTCACGCGTACTCCCAACCCGTGGGCCTGACCATCCAAGAACGCCTGCCAGTCACAGGCATGGGCCAAGGCACGGCGCACACGCACATCCGCCAGATGTGGTTTACGCATGTTCCAGGGCACATATTGAAACTGCGGGCGATAGGCGTAGGCGGCGTAGAGGCGTTTCACGAAGGCCTCTTGGCTCACCAAACTCCCGTAGTAGTCGGAAGAGGAAAGCCCCTCGTAATAGTCGAGCTCCCCCTCCAGGAGCGCGGTCAAGGCAGAGCCACGGTCCGTGCTAACTCGCCAACGGATTGTGTCGAGCCAACCCGCGTGACCCTTCAGGGGATCCGGCTCGAAGTATTCATCAAAACGTTGCACTTCGACGTGGTCGGGTCCAACGGATGTGATGCGATAGGGACCCAGTCCGATGGGTTGCGCGTTAAGCGGGTGCTCGTTGACGTACCTTCCCTGACGCTCCCCCAGGGGGTCTGAGTCTTCCGTGAAGTCGTCGTTGTCGGGATCCGAGAGGTTGTAGCGATGGGAAGGCACCAGGCAGATGCTCCCCAGGCTCTGGGAAAAGGCGAAGTACTGCTCAGAGCCTTCGAAACGAATGGTGCGTTCGTCCAGGATCACGGCGGTCTCTAGAACGGCGACCTCATCCCGATCGTGCTCGCAATCCACTGTGGGGTTTGAGTACAGACTCCAGGAGAAGTAGACGTCGTTGACGTCGAAGGGGTGCCCGTCGTGCCAGACGATGTCGTCCCTCAATTGGAAGGTGTGGACGACAGCTTGATCGACGGAGAGAACCTGGGACCTGGGGACACGGACTTGTCCCCGAGGGGCGCCGCCAATGGGGCGCGGGGTGATGACTAATTCGTCGCCAACTTGGCTGGTGGTGCCGACCAAGGTCGACTTCACGCCAGCGGAGTCCTGCAGATGGACTCGATCCTCGACGGTCCATTCGCTCGCAAGGAGCGAGCGGTATTCCCATGTGTCACGATCTCGGCCGACGAGTGTTTCGTGGGTCACGCCTGAGACCAAGGTAATGGCGTGACTGTTGTTGACCAGGCGGTTGAGACTCGACGGCCGAGTGTTCATCTGGAGGACAACAGATCCACCTCTTCGCGGGGCAGGCGCGGGCGAGCGTTGGCCGTCAGGTCCGGGTTGGTTCTCGGGGTGGAAGAGATCGGGGATGACGGGGGCCACCTGGGGGGCCACCTGAGGAGTGGGAGCTGCGGGGGTGTCCTGGGGTGCCACCCGGGTTGCCTCGGCCCCCTCGGCCCCCTCCTCAGCCCCCAGGAAGCCACCTCCTCCCCCGCCCAGGGAGGGAGACGCGGGGACAGGCGTGCCACCGAATGACACTCCACTAGATGACACTCCACTAGAGGACACTCCACTAGAGGACACGGGGAGTGCTGTGGCGGCGATTACGAAGGGGCCTCCCGTCAGGAGCACGAGGGTGGCCAGGGAGAGTGGCGCCAGGGCGGAGACGCTGCTGGGGAGACGCATGGACGAGGGGGAGGGAGTTAGGCTTCGACGAAAGTGGGAGGCGAGTGGCCGTGGCTATCCGGGAAGGAAGCCCACTGAACTAGTCGTTCTGGCGGGGCAGTGGACAATGCCGCCGCGATCACTGCCCGAGGGAGTGCGCACCCCCGAGGATATGACGCGCGGGAGTGAACTGGGTGTCACTCCGGGCTGAGGAATTATTGGAGCCCCCTCCCGAGGTATTGACGCGAGGATTACGGAATTGACCAAGACCCCGTTAGGGGCCTACGCGACTTGAACTAAGCCGCCGCCGGGGCCCTACAGCCCCCGTCACCCCCTCTTCACCCGTGCTCCGGCCCCCCTCCCGGGGTAGCCTCTGCCCCATGGCTGCGCCCCGATCCGCTCTACGTCAGGGCTTTGCCCTCGTTCTCGTCCTTGGCCTCGTGGCCCTAATGGTCTCCCTAGCCGGAAGTGCACGGCTGGATCGAGCAGACCTAACCATCAACAACGGGGCGGAGGTCCAGACCCTCGATCCGGCCACGGTGACCGGCGTCCCAGAGGGTCGTGTCGTGCGCGCGCTCTTCGAGGGGTTGATCGTAAAGCACCCGCGCACCCTGGCTCCTATGCCGGGCATGGCGGAGAGCTGGGAGATCTCCGAGGACGGCCTGACCTACACCTTCCACATCCGCGACAACGCGGTTTGGACGCAGCCCGGCACCGACCCCGAGCACTTCGATGAGCCCGGGCGCACGGTCGATGCCCAGGATTTCGTCTACTCCTGGGAGCGGCTCCTTAATCCGAATACCGCGGCCGACTACTCCTACCAACTCTGGTATGTGCGCGGGGCAAAGGCCTACACGGTGACGCCGCCGGGTCTCTTTCCGACGGCGAAGGACGACCTCACCTGGCTGACGGAACTGCCTGATCCTGCGGGGACCTGGCAGTTGGGTGTCAGCCTTTGGGAAGCACCCAAGGCGGACCTGCGCGACGCGCGGGTGATTCTGCTGGTTACGGAGGGTGATATCCTGGAAGCGGGCGCACCGCTGCTTGCGGCCGATGGAGTCACCATTGCCCGAGCCCCAGTGCCCTTGACCGTGACCAAAACGAACCCCGACTTGCCCCAAACCCTGGGCGCCTTGGCGGATGCCCCCGGAACTTGGTTGCTTGAGACGCAGCCGGAGGAGAGCGACCTAGAGGCGGCCATCGCGAATGGAATCTTGGAGGATGATGAGAGCGCTCGTCCACGCCTCTTCCGCGACAATGTAGGCATCCGCGCAACAGACGACCGCACGCTGATCATAGAGCTAGCGACACCGACCCCCTACTTCCTTGATTTGACGGGGTTCTACCCGCTCTTTCCGGTCAACCGCGAAAACATTGAAGGCGCAAAGGAGCGCTGGCCCGACAGTTGGCGCGTGGAATGGCTCAAGCCCGACAACCTCGTCACCAACGGTCCCTTCCGCATTCTCGAGCGACGTGTAAACGACCGCATACGGTTGCTGAAGTGCCCGACCTATTGGGACGCGGAGAACGTCGCCATGAACAGCATCGACATCCTGGCGGTAGAAAGCTATCAGACGATGCTGAACATGTACTTGACCGGCGAGGTGGACTGGATCGATCGCGTTGCAACGAGCCTGGTGCCGCGCCTAGTTGTGCGCGAGGACTTCACGCCCCAGCCCTACCTCGGCACCTATTTCTACCGAGTCAACACGACCAAGCCGCCCTTCGACGACGCGCGTGTGCGGCGCGCCTTGGCCCTTACGATCGATCGGCGGGCAATCGTCGAGAAGATCATGAAGGCCGGCCAATTGCCGAATTGGGGCTTTACGCCCCATGGTATGGATCCCTACGAGCACGTGGAAATGGATCATATTCCGGTGCTACCGGACATGTCGGACTACGAGACTTCGTTCCTGGCGGACATCTCGAATGCCAAGGGGCTCCTCTTGGAAGCAGGCTTTGGTGTCGGTGGCACGGAGTTCCCCAGGATGGAGATTCACTACAATACATCCGAGGCGCATCGCGACATCGCCGAAGTCATCGCGGACTCTTGGCGCAAGCACCTCGGCATTGAAGTCGGGCTCCTGAACCAAGAATGGAAGGTCTATCTCGACACGCAATCGACCCTGGGCTACGACGTTTCGCGCTCGGCCTGGATCGGTGATTACGCGGACCCGAATACGTTCCTCGACCTGATGCTCTCGGGCGGCGAGAACAACAAGACAGGCTGGGGCTTGCCAGCCTTCGACGCCTTAATCGAGGCCGCCAAGCGTGAGTCCGATCCCACGGCACGCTTCAAGCTCCTGGCGGATGCCGAGCGCATCCTGATGGAGGAGCTTCCGATCCTCCCGATCTATACCTACACCACCCAGAACATCTATCGTCCACGCCTTGGCGGCTTCGAAGCCAACCTGCAGGACGAACACTTCCCCAAACATTTCTACTGGATGGATGACGAAGAATTGGAGGTCCAACGCGCGGCCCGAGCGGCCACAATCGTTGGCCCGGAGCGCGAACGCGTCGACCCAGGCGGACCCCCCGAAGGTCTGTATCCCCCATCTGGCAAGGCCGGCGTAACCTGGAGGACCACTCAATGAGTCGCTTCCTCTTCGCGCGCTTCCTG
>JBLHLB010000320.1:0-5008 GCA_047618505.1 Planctomycetota bacterium | reverse complement strand
ATGGCGGCCGGGTCCCTGCGCATCGCGCATCCACGCGAACTCCTGGCTTCCGCCCAGCGCGAGCTGGAGAACAAGCAGTACAGCCGCGCCGCAGATCGCATCGAGGGTTGGATTCTTTCGTCGAGACCGGGCCCAGCACCAGTCGAGGAAGCGAACCTTCTGATCGGCGAATGGGAAGGCAACCGCCTGAGTCAGGTTCTCCGCCGCCTTTCGGCAAGCTGCGGCCGGACGATGCTCCGGAAGCTCGACCACGTGGACCTCAACGTCCGTGCTGGACGAGATCGTTGGATCGCCCTGCAGGAGATCCATCGTGGTGACCCAATCATCACCCTACACACGGCGATCACCCGATTCTCCGTAGAAGGGGAACCCGACGCTCGCGCGTTCCAGGAGCTACTTCAGGTCGCACGGACCTTCCAGCAGCGCGAACAGCCTGGAAGGGCTGGCGCCCTACTGCGCCTAGCTTCTAGCCACATGCCTTCGCGTCTGCAGACGCGAATCGAGCTTGGCAAGCGCATGCTCGAGAGTGATTTGGTTGAGGAGGGCTCGCGCTGGTTGCTCGAAACTGCCCGCGAACTCATGGCCCAGGGAGAGCCAGACAAAGCCTTGGTTCCCCTCCGGGCAGTGCTGCGCGTCATGCCTGACGACAACTCCTCGAACGGATTGTTGATTCAAGCACGCGCCATGATGGCCAAGCGCAAACGCCGCCGCTGGCAAAGCGCCTGCCTGGGTGCAACGGCCTTGATCCTCGCTTCAGCGGGAGTCGTGCGCGTTCACTCCGACTACCAAACACGCAAGACTCTTGAGTCCATCGAAGCAAACCTCAGCCAGCCCACAATCGCGCTGCAGATGCTCGAAGCCGAATTCCCCGGAAGTAACGCCGCGGAAATCTCCGAACTTCGCGGACGCATCTACCAGATGCGCCAGGAAGAACTGCGTAGGGGATATTCCGAGTGGGCTGATTGGTATGACGCAGCCTTCGATGCAATTATGAACGGCGATCCGATCGAAGGGCTTGAACTGACCCTGGATCTCCCGGAAGCACCTGATTACGACCCGGCTACTTCACAGTCGCGGAACTACGCTGACCTCTTTGGTGCAATAACCAAACGCATCGTGGATCAAAGCGTCCAACTCGATCTCCCCGTAGATGCCTCGGAGAGGGAGCTTGCCCAAGAACAGCGTCTACTTCTGGTCGTAGTCAATGCAATCGCCCGGATGACCCCCGAGCACACGAGCCGACCAGAGATCGATTTCCTGCGCTCGGCGGAGGGACTCCGGGACACGATTGAGACGCGCGCAGCTGATCGCCAGATCGCACGTTCGAAAGAGCTCGAGCGCATGCGGCAGAAGGATCAAAACACCCTGCTTGAAACGGCGCGATCACACCGCACGGCGGGAAACCTCTCCCTTGCCATTGAGGCTTGGGACATGCTTTTCGCCCGTGAGCGTGTTCTTAGAGAGCTGAAGACTTTAGGCGACGAATACTCCGCCTTGGTCCAGGAAAAGGAAGCGATCGAAACGGCCACGGACCTCGCGGCTGCAGGGCGTCACTCAGAAGCACACGAAGCACTTAAGCTGGCTCCGGGCACTCTTGGCACCCAACTGCCTTGGCGGGTAGACTCTCGCCCGGCAAACGCCCGTGTAACCCTCGCAAGCGGCGAGGCACGCACAACTCCATTCGTTATGAAGTCTGCCTTCGGTGAGCCGATGGAATTGACTTTCACCAGCGAGGGCTGTGTCCCGCGCCTGGTTAGACTGAGCGCTCCCGGGGATATCGCCGTCAACCTCTATCGCGTACCGGAACGCGCCTGGGGCGAAGCCCGAGTTGTCGACGCATCGCCCGTTGCGGTAGCCGAAGATCACATTCTCTGTGACCGCGGTGGACGCGTTGTACGAATTGGGAAGGACGGAACACTCGTCTGGGAACTCCAGCTGAAAACACTAGGGGGGATCAAACGAACCCCCGTATTCCTGCCCGGCCGCGCGGGCCATCTGGTTGTTCTCTCGGAGGACGGCACTGTCTGGTTCCTGGACGCACACACGGGGAAGGCTGGGCGGCAATATGAAGTCGGATCGCCGCCGACTAGTGGCCCCGAGCTGACTCGTGGTGGAATCACTGCCACCTTTGAAAATGGGCGGGTCGCCCGCTGGGGGACGGATCTGGAGCCGACTTTCTACCCAGTGGAAGGTCTAGTTACCGCACCGGACGGCGAGGCCGACGATGGCATCGAGGTGGCCTCAACCAGCGTTCGAATTTCGCGCGGCGCCAACACATCCAGGATGCTGACATCTCCCTGGACCAAGTGGTCCGTGGAGGTCTTGGATGACGAATACCTCGTACGCACGGACGACGGCAGGGGTTTCAGCGCCCGTCGCTCTGGCGAATGGCGATTCGTTTTCTGGGAGCAGCCCAAGGCCCTCGTGCCAAACGGCCGCCTGTGGGTCTCCGATGGAGACGGCATTCGCTCGTTCCTTCCCGATGAAAGCATTCTGACCATCCTCGGACAGGACATCGACCCCAGCCAGGGTGAAGCCTCCAGGCAAGAGTATCGGCTGACGGACCCCCGCCCGAGCCAGGTCGGCAGACGCAACGGAAAAGCCGAGTCCGCACTCAGCAGCAAGCCAGTTGGCGGCTCCTACGACGCGGGCAAGTAAGACCGGAGCCCCCAAGCTCAATGAATCGGGGACCCCGGCTGATAGCTCTGTGTGATGGACGATCTGGGCTGGTCGAGTACTAGAAGCGCAGAATACGTCCCGGGGCCGATAGCTCTAAGGATGTGATGTCTAGGGTCTGGAAACTCCAGCCTTCCTCACCTGCAAACCCGAGGGCCCAAACGGCGGAGATAGGGAGCGTGTAGGTGAGGCGCTTGTAGCCCGTTGCATCAAGTGCCACGAAGTTCGCGCCGAGGTTGCTCAAGGTCGACTGGAACCACATATCGCTGGGGTCAAGGTAGAGGCTTCCGAAGCCGCCTGCGGTTGGAGTGCTATAGGTGCTCGCGGCACCTGAGAAGAGAACGAGTTGACCCGCGTTGGGACTGCCAAAAAAGTCAACGAGAAGGCTGTCTCCAGCCGACCCGCCAATGACGTTGGTGGAGAAGGAGGGGATCTCATCACCAGGACGCGCATAAGACAGAGCGTCTAGTTCCGCTCCGCCAAGTCCCACGAGCGTCTCATCCAAAAGGACGATAGGCGAAACGCCCACGGCCACTACCGCTCCGTCCCAGGAAGACGGACCCTGTGTAGTAACCCAAGGCTCTCCACCAACCCATTCGATGCCGTTCACGTCTCCGATGCTCCCGGTAGAGCCAGTCGCCAAGGTGAAGCGCGTTTGAACCTCCGCCTCGCTCAGGACACGGGTCAAGCCGCCGTTCAGTTCCAGTCGCAAGATGTCTCCGTCAGCGAGAGACCCCAGGACTGTGTTATCCAAGTCGGATTGCAGGCTGAAGAGCAAGAGACCGCCCTCGTCAAAGGCGATCCCGTCCAAGTCAATGTCGGCATCCGTTCTCCCAATGGCTGCGAGAATGGTGTCTTCGGTAACGAAGGGCCGCATTCCACCAAGGCCGTCCAAAACGATCACATCCCCATCTTTCACCCCGCCCTCGTTGGAAAGGAGTGAGAAGGCCAAGGACTCCGCCGACCCAGGTACTGCACCGGGGATCCGTGCAACAGCATCGACGTCCGTCGGAACGTAGCCCAGCACCCCCTGCCAGTGCAAGTCGACGAAGTGTGCACTGGCCACCTGCATCCCACCGACCATCGGCAAGCCGGCATCGGAGATACTCGGCAGGTTATTCACTGGGTCCAGGTCTGAGGTAGTCGACACCAGGACACGCGGCGGAGCATCAAGGGAACCGCCGACCGCGAAGCCTGCGGCAGTCAATGCCGGCACCAGGCCAGTGGACCCGTGTAGGCCCAGTCCTGAGACGCCCTGTCCTGAAAGGCCCTGTCCTGAGAAATCCTGTCCTGAGAAATCCTGTCCGGAGAAACCCTGTCCTGAGAAACCCTGTCCTGAGAAACCCTGTCCTGAGAGGCTCTGGCACAGGAGACCCTGGCCACAAAGAGCAAGAGCCAGGGGCAATCCCAAGCTGCGGAACGAAGAAGAATGAGCGAGAGAGTTCAATTGCATGGAAGAGATGGGGATAAGGGTTCGAGTGTGGCGTTCTGGTGTCCAGCCGCTTGCCAGGAGGACCACCCTGCTTCCGTCCCGGTGTCAGACCAATGCGCGAATGCATGCAAACGACCGGTACCCATCTCTCTAGACAGCTCGCTACACTGCCTCCATGGGAAGCACCAATCTTCAGGCAACCCCCCGGGGCCTCACATCCGTGATGCGTTTTGTCACCGGCACCGGCATTGTTCTTGTGATCGCTTCAGGGTGTGGCACGACGCGCGAATTGACGCAGACACCAGACCTGAACTCCAACTCCCCGCTTCCCGTTAAATCGAGCGCGTCTGAAGCGAGCACTGCCGAAGCGAGTACGAAACTCGCGCGGGCCGACCTCACCGGCTGGGACACATTGCCTCCCCTCGCCTTCGAAGCGTTAGCCCTGGGCGCTCTCCCTAACGGACAAGCAACACCCCTGGACGAGTTTCTCCTGGCGGAGCTGGAGGGCGCACTCCACCGACCGGGCCCCCGGGCCGTGCGAGCGGCCGTGCTCCTCGGGCGTTCTTCCAATCGCGACGCCGGGGAAATCCTCCTGCGTCGTCTTGAACGGCGCGTCATTCATCCTGGACGCAACCAGGACGCCGCCGATGTCGTTGCGGCCGGCGCCCTCGAACGCATGCCCGGTGCCGACTGGGCAGTCGGTCGACTCACGGTGCTCGGGGCAGGACCCATTCCGCACCCAGACTTGGAGGTGCGGGTAGCATGCGCTGCGGCAGCTCTGCTCCATGGCCGTGATGAAGTCACGCCATTCCTGCTTCAAGTCTTACGCATCGGAACGCCAGATGGTGCGGGAGTGGAACTGGACTTCAACAGCACCGACCGATCGACCTGGTCACGCAC
>JBLHLB010000319.1:0-5012 GCA_047618505.1 Planctomycetota bacterium | reverse complement strand
GTTATCGTGACCAAGCTAGACGGCACGGCCCGCGGTGGCGCGGTCTTCACGATCGGACGTGAATTGGGCATCCCCGTGCGCTACATCGGCATCGGCGAGCAGATGGAACTGCTCGAGCCCTTCGACGCCAGCGCCTTCGTGGACGCGGTCATCAGTCTCTCCTGACCCTGCGCCCTTTTGGCGCAAGCATCGACGAAGCCAGGAAGACAGAATCAGCTCGGGCGTCCCCTGCCCGCGTCTCCCGTCCGCAATCATCGGGCGCTGCACTCCCCATGGCCAATCCGTCACCCCAAGCGACCAGCTCCACAGCAAGGGTCAGCCTGTCCCCCGGTGCCATCGGGTTGCTGTTACCAGTCGCGCTCTTGGCCCCTGGTTTCCTGGCATGGTCGCCCTATCCGCGCATCGACGGCACGGGCCTGACGTTCCTGGCGACGCTGCCGGTCGCGCTACTTGTGCTCTGGCGCAGGCGCGCGGGCCTGCCGCACCAACTCCTCTTGCCCCTGGGGCTGTGGCTGTTGATTCTGGGTCCGGCCCTGTTGATGGACAGTGCGACGGACAGCCTTGGACGGCTGCGGGGGATGGTGCTCTTGACCACAGGGCTGCTGGCCTTCCTCGGCGGCGCGAGCTTGGAACGCGGGGAGCGCGCAACCCTCGCCGCCGGACTCCTGTGCCTTGGCCTGCTCTTTGGGTTGCCCGCGCTCCTGTTGGGTGCCCTTGGTTCGGACCTCGCCTGGGCCGGGGTTCTCGGGAACCCCGGGGCGTTGAGTCAAGTTCTGGTGCCCGCCGGCGCCGCGGCGGTCGCGTTGCTGACGCGAGTGCAAGCTGGCAAGACTCGCCTGTTCTGCGCCGCCGCGCTTGCCACCGCCGCACTGCATGCCTTCCTTGCACCGGTTCACGCCGGGCTGATCTCACTCCTTGTGGCGTCCCTCGCCGTGACGTTGTTCTCGCGCCTGCGCGCGAGCCTGCGCGTGGCCCCCTTCGCCATCGCGGTCATCCTCGGGCTCCTGCTCATGGGCGCGCGATCCAGGGACGGCGGGGCCCCGACGATCGATACGGCGCCGCAAACGAGTGCAGCCCAAGCGGGCGCGGCCCAGGACACCGTCGATCTCGACGGACAATCCTCAGGGCTCAGCGTGCGCATGGCAATCGCACGCGGCTCCTTGAAACTCTGGAGCGCCGCGGGCACCGGAGTCGGACAATACCAAGCAGCCTTCCCCCCCTTTCGCGAGGTGGAAGAAACCGAGCGATCGCGCGACGGAATCTGCCAGGGCGGAGTCCGCGAAGTCGAGCACCCCCACAACGATTGGCTCCTGGGCTTGGTTGAGCTCGGACTCCTGGGCGGCCTTGCGTGGATAGCACTTCTGCTCTTTGGAGCCTATCGAGCAGGACTCGCCCTGCTACGCGGCACGTCCCAGGACGCCGCCATCGGTGCGGGCTTGATCGCGGTACTCGCGAACGCCTTTGCCCACGGGCCACTCTTAATTTCGCCAGCCTCGAGCGTACTTGGATTCCTGCTCCTCGGTGCGGCGATCACCACGCGACCCCAGGCACAACGCGACCCGACTCTCATCGCAGCCCTCGGCCCGGCGTCACTGGTCATCGCATGCATCGCCGCGCTCCAGGCTCCCAACGCCTGGGCCCTCTGGCAACATGGCCGCAGTTTGGGTTCAGCCTCCGCCGCCCTTGGCGACATCCAGAACGCCGAAGCGGAAATCCCTCGCGATGAGCTCGAGCCCCTGCTGCTCCAACTGGAGCAAAGCCTGGATGCAGCCCTGGAGTCGGTCTCTGGTTCCGCCCTGGCCCTGCGCATGACGGCGCGCTTCTCGCCAGCGGTCCTGGGGAACACGGAACTTCGCGCGCCGCTCTGGGAAGCGCTGCTCATGCAGCAGCCCAACTCCTTCGAAGCCCTCTATGAACTGGGGCTGGAGCAAACTCGCCTCATAAATGACTCCGCCGCGCGCGCCGCCTGGGAGCAAGCCCTAGCCCTGCAGCCGACACATCCCGTGTTGCTGCGCAACATCGCGCGCCTGGCCTTCCACGGCGGCGACGAAGAGACTGGCGATGCTCTTCTGACCCAGGTGCAATTCCAAGGTTGTCTTGAGGCCGGCTGGATCGCGCGCCTCGGGGAGGAGCTGTGCCTCCTCGGACGCATCCCGGCCGGACGCTCGCTCCTGACACGGGAAGAGCCGCGGCTTGTGGACGCCGGCTGGTATGACGCCCTATCCCAGGAAGCACGCCAGGGCGATTTGCAACGCCGTTCCGACGCCCTGGCCCTGGTGGCCAATCTCCTTTGGGCCCGCGAGCATGCAGAGGCAGCGCGCTGGTCCGACGCGGTGCGCCTCTACCGCCAGGCACTGAATCGTTCCCGCCGCTACGTCGAAGGCGGCGGCGCTTGCCTGCGCCTTGAGTTCGCTGCTGCCGCCTTGATCGCGGGGCAGGACGACGTTGCAAGCGCCCAACTGAATGGGCTAACTCCGACGCCCCTGGACCTGCGCGACCTTCCCCAGTGGGCCTTGGATCAGCTCAAAGAGAATGGCGTGATCAACGCCACGAATGACTGAGGTGAGTCCCCTTGCTCGCCTACCAAAGGGTCAAGTCACGCTTGCGCATGCCGGTCACACCGAGAGCCAGGAGCATGAAGATCGAGGCGAGCGATAGGAGTCCGGCGAACTGGATCGAGCGCGGGGCGTAGCGGAAGAGGACTTCGTGAGTTCCTTCCTCGAGCCCAACGCCAAGGAAGTTCATGTCGGCCAACTCCAGGTCGCGCCGCTCCCCGTCGACTTCAACGATCCAACCGGGGAAGTGCTGATCCGTCAGGACCAGCAACCCGTCGCCATCAAGGGTCACCGTCAGTCGAACCGTGGCGTTCGTGTATTCAGGCTCGCTAACTTCCGCTGTTGTGAAGGGATTCTCGGGGCGCCAATCGCTCGCCACGGAGGCCATGGTGAGGGGATCCCAGGCCATGTGATCGGGCCGATAAATCGCACCGACATCATCCAGGGAACCGACCCTGTTGACCGCAAAGGCGCGTGGCAGTGGATCGCGGTCACGGTAGATCCAGGTCTCTGCGAAGGCATCCCCCTCCCCGTCGGGGCTGGCCACAAGGTCGAAACGGGGATGACTCCAGGGCTCACGCATGGCCACGAGCTTGACGCCCAGCATGCGATAGGCCGGATCATCGTGGTTCACCGCGCGCGCGTTCCAGGCGAGCAACGGACTGACACCGGGCGTTAGGAAAAGCGACCGATAGTCGTTGAAGGCCTTGGGGTCCATGGCGTCGTAGCCCTCCACATGTCGCAGCCCACGCACGAGGCCAGAGTCAGGCGGTAGCACGCCGGGGTCCGCCTGGAATCGGTGCACTCCGAGTTCCCGAGCGAGCACCCGTTCGGTTGCGCTCTCCTCGAAAATCATCGAACGCGGTAGGAGCGGGTTGAGGTTGCGACCGAAGTAGGACGCCTGTCCCAGGGCCACAAGGACAACGAGAGCCGCACCGGCATTCTGTCCCAGGAGCTTCGGACCAAAGAGAATGACCAAGCAGGAAACCAGGATCGCGAGCAGTGTCCATGGCTCGCGCAAGACACCGTACTGGACTCTGAAGACCGCCGCCCGCCGGGACCAACCGGGCTTCGAAACTCCGGAGACGTCCACGTGCGCCGGCACTTCGAGCACGGCGCGCCAGGCACCCGTCGCCAACTGCGACGTCAAGAGGTACGGCGTGCGCAACCAACGCGCGTCTTCGGGGATCGGCTGGGCCGCGGACTCCGCCGCCGCCAGGGCTGGAGCTGTAGGCTCATCAAAGGCCTGTAGGGGAAGGGAGATCGCTCCCGTTTCCATCGGCGTCCCATCCGCAAACAGCGGTGTCACCATCAAGCGTGCCGCAGCGATTGGAACGCTCGGGTGAACCCAGCATTCAAAGGACGAGTCTTCGCCGTCGATGAGCGCTTCTGGAAGACGCGCGAAGTGGACCAGCTCGTCCCCTTCGGGGGACGTCGCCAAGTTGTCGGGCAAGCTCGGCACCGGACTGTCCACCAGGCCGATGGCAACCAGGGGCAAGAGGGCCAGCACAGCGACAACGCGCGCGCCCGTACTCGCCCGCTCCAATGCATCCCCCGCAAGGAGACCAAGAAACAGGGACGAAACGACGGCCAGTCGGACCGTCGCCCCAAGACCGACCAGGGGCAGAAACCGATAGAGGTCAAGCAGGCCCGGTAACTCGACAGCCAAGAGAAACGAGAGCAGGCCGCCGAAGAGAATCAGGCCGCGCCGTCGCAGATTCCCAGTGGCTGAAAGCCCGGCTGCAATCGCCAGCACCAAGACAGCGAAGGGGACCCAGGCACTCGCACTCTCGATGTAGTTGCCAGTCCCCGCGTAGTGGTGGGTCGCACCGGGTGAGCCTAGGCGATCGGGCACGATGGCGAGGCTCGCCATGTGGCCGAACCCCTGTCGCAGGAGCAACAGCACAACGCCGAGGAGCGCCAGGGAAAGTCCGATGGCCGTGGGGATCAGAATGCTGCGGCGCGGACTTTCCCCTGCCTTCAGCATGACACGATCAGAGTCGCCCTGGAGCAGGCGGCCGCCCAGGGCAAACATGCCCAGCAGGGCCACGACCAATCCGAGAGCGACGAGATTGAGATCATGGGTCGCCCTCGCCGCGCTCAGCTCACGTACCGCCTTTGCAGCCGAAAGGTTGAGATACTCCATCGTCGGGATCAAGACGATCGCACCCGCCAAGCCCCCCAGGGCCAATCCCACTAGGGAGAGCAAACCGGGCGTCATCGATCCGCGCGTGGGTTCGTCTGCCCTTTTTCCGGCTGCGCCCCTGCGCATCCCAGAGACCAAGAGCGCCAGGGCCCAGGCCCCACCGGCCGCGCCGACGAAGAACGCTGTCTCCACATGCCCGCCGAGAATTGCGCCGAGCAACATGAAGCCAGCGGCAGAGGCGGAACGAAGGGCCCGCGGACCGCGCGTGCCCTCCAGGAAGTAGAGCAACCAGGGCAGGTAAGGCGCGACGT
>JBLHLB010000318.1:0-5020 GCA_047618505.1 Planctomycetota bacterium | reverse complement strand
CCGGAGGGGTAGCCATTGGAGAGCAGGCTAATGATCAACGCCACGCCCGCCATGAACTGCAACGCTAGGCCGGCTAAGCGGGAGAGCAATCGCTGCTGGCGGATCCCAAGCCAAAACAAACCGAAGCCCTCGACGGCCCATGTCGCCCCGGTCAGTGATTCGTTGCTGAAGCCATAGGGGATGGCCAAGGTCGCGAATCCGATGCCCAGGGCCAGGAAGGCCTCGACCAGATTACGCATGGCTGTGGGAGCACGGCGGTAGAGGAAGCTCGCGGTCACCACATAAACAGTTGCCATCCCCAATGCGGTGTAGGCCATGCCGAAGGGGATGTCCTTCACCAATTGGTACTGCAGGCCGAGGACGACCAGGGGCGTACCAAAGGTCAAGCTACCATCGACCCAACCCTTCAGCTGCGCCGGGCGGCGCCAGGCGAAGATCGCCACGATCGACACGTACATCAGGAAGAAACCGATCAGGAAGGGTTCCGTTGATGCGAAGTGCTCCGGCGCGTAGTCGAGAGCTCCCCAAATGGTTCCAATGCCGAAGGTGAAAAAGAACCCCAACAGATTCAACGGACGCCAGGACTTGAACCAGGCCACCCCAAGAATCAGAAGGTTCAGCAGGGTGTAATAGCTGAAGAGAACAACGTGGTTTCCCGCCCCGGTGGAGGCGAGCACCGGCGCTAGGAAACCCCCGACGATTCCGATAACGATCAACCCCATGCTGTTCTGCGCCACCGCCATCACGCCGCTACAGATGGCCAACCCCGCCAGCAGGGCGAAGGCCAGAGCAGCCGGCATCAATGCGTACATACGCATCGAGAAGAAGACGACCAGATAGATCGTTGCTATCCCACCACCCTGCAGGGTCATGGAGAAACCAGGCCGTGCCTCACGTTGACGAAAACCAAAGCCGACGAGTGCGATGCCGATTAAGGCTGCGCTGGCCATGCGGAGTTCGATGGGAAAGAGCGCGCGTTCCGCGGCGTACTTCAAGAGCAAGACGACGCCAACAAGCAGCACCAATATTCCCACGCGCACGACCGTGTTCCCCCCGGCTAGGAACTCGCGCACGTGCTTGAGCGCCGCCTCCAAGCCCTGCTCAAAACCTCCCATGTCCTTCACCACCGGGGCGGAAGGGGGACGAGTACTAGGGGCAGGCTGGGCGATTCCCTCCGCAAGGGGGGCGCCAGCGGCGGAGCTCGCACGGGCAAATTCCTGCGCAGGCGGACGTGATGCTTCGCGTGGAGGCATGGGCGGCACCAAGGACCCAGAGGGCGCTTGATCCCCCCGAGCCTCGCCCGTGGATTCGACAGTCCCCCGCGGCACTTGCTGATCCATGCTCATGCGTAGGGCGGCCAGCTCATTCGCGAGTGCCTTGACCTGCTCCCCTTGCGCTGCAATCTGCTTACGCGCCTCACGAATCATAACCCAGCCGGCGACAGCGACAGCAACGACAAGACCGGTGGGGACACCTCCGATCATGACGCCAAGAATAAACCCAAGCAATGCGAGCAGAAACATCATGGAGTTGACCAAAGCCTAACGAATCAAGCCTGGGTCTCGCAGTCTACCTGAAATCCACGCATACGCCTCGAGCGCATCTTCAGGCATGCCTTCCGTTCTAGGCGACCTTCTGACCGACGCTCGAAACGCCCGAGGGCTCCCCAGCCCTCGGCGATTCAAGGTCTTGATGCGTGACCCAATTTCTCTTGAAGCTCCGGTAATCCACCAGCATGCTTCAGGCCCCGTGGCCCGAAGACTTCAAGGGAAGCTCCAAGTCCTTTTGAAGTGCATGGCCCGCTGCCGCGCTAATGGGCCGGACCGACTCCGATCGCGCCCTAGTCCAGCGCGGCTAACTCACGGAGAGGCACGCTTTCTGGGTGCATGCATGGAACCTGGACGTGCAGATCACTGAGGTCGGTATCGCCTGGAAGGTATTGAACCGTATGCTTGAACAAGGGCAGCGCGAGTCGATGGCGGTCGTCACCTAACTTCCCCAGGGAATGCACCCCTCACTTCAGTTCCCGAATCAAGCCTCGGCGCTGCTTTCCTTAGGTGCTTGTGCGATATCGGATGGCGTCGCAGCACGAGAAAATGGAGAACATGGAATGGGTCGCGCAGCAACAGACGATGAAGCAGGCACCCAGCTCCTTGCGCGGAAACAGGCTCGCATCGAGTGTCGGTTCAGATGTTGGAATGACGGCCTGGAAAGAGTTTTCAGTAGGCAAAGACCTCCATGCAAAACGGAGTTCTCGCAAGAAAGAACCAAAGGTGCGCACCAGCTGACCTTGCCTAGCAGTCCGTTGAAAAACAGCAGCTTCTCGGTTGGTCTCCACAAATTGCCTGGCAAGGCGTCGGGTTCTCCGCGTAGCTGTACCTACACGGGTGGTTCCGACAACGCAGCCAGGTGATTTGTGGGGGCCGAGCGAGGAGTTGCTGTTTTTCAACGGGCTGCTGAGGCTGCCCCAGATCCGAACCATTTGGTGCGCGAAAGAGTCCCCGTCCAACTCTTAGTATTGCGTTCATTGCCTGCGGTAGATCGATCATTAATCCTAGGGCTGCAGAGTAGTTTCAACTAGAGCATGCCACGGCGGCTACAGCAGATCTAAGTGGACGAAGGATCAAGGCGATGGACGGCCTATCCAGCGCGGTGTGCTTGCTTCACAGGCACGAGGGTGGAGCTAACATCGCGCTGCACAAATTCTCCAGACTGATATGCGGGAATCCCCGCCGAGGTCGTTACCGGCTATGTGGCATGACTTTTGGCCCGACTGCGGTCACGTTATTGGTTGAGACCGTAAGGTCAGCCGTCGTAGCAACAAAGGGTGAAGCAAGCCCATCGACGCACCCTGGAACATTAAGGAGAGAAAGCCTTGGATCATCGCCGCTTAGAATTTGACAACGGTCGCGGGGCACGGCTCGCTGCGCGCATCGAACTGCCCGTAGGGGAGCCCCGGGCCTGGGCCCTCTTCGCCCACTGCTTTACCTGTGGCAAGGACATCGCCGCAGCCACGCGCATCAGTCGTGCTCTGTGCCGCAGGGGCTTCGCGGTTCTCCGCTTTGATTTCACGGGACTTGGAAGCTCTGAGGGCGACTTTGCCAACGAGAGCTTCTCCTCCAACCTGGCGGACCTGCGCGCAGCGGCGGACTTCCTGCGCAAGGAATACACGGCGCCGAGCCTCCTGATCGGGCACAGCCTGGGGGGTGCCGCGGTGCTGGCCGTAGCCGCTGACATTCCCGAGGTGCGCGCGGTTGTGACCGTGGCCGCCCCCAGTGACCCCAGTCATGTTGCCAATCTGCTCCAGGATGATCTGCAAACCATCGAGCGCGACGGCAAAGCTCGCGTATTGATCGCCGGCAGGGAATTCAACATCGGACGCGAATTCATCGAGGACCTCAAGGAATCCAAGCAGGTGGAACGCATCAGAGGATTGAAGCGAGCCCTCCTGATCTTGCACTCGCCCCAGGACGAGATCGTCAACATTGATCACGCCCGTCGCATCTACCAGGCGGCCTTGCATCCCAAGAGCTTCGTAACTCTCGATTCAGCCGATCACCTCTTGAGCAATCGCAACGACGCGGAGTACGTAGCGGACCTGATCGCCGCATGGTCTTCCCGTTACCTACCGGAATCTGATTCATCAGGTAGCACGGAAGTTGCAGAGGGCCTAGTGCGCGTGGTCGAACAAGGCGGGAGCTTCACGCAGGAAATTCAGGCCGGCAAGCACACGCTGACCGCTGACGAACCCCTTGCGGTCGGCGGTGCGGACCTGGGCCCCAGCCCCTACGACCTGCTGCTCTCCGCCCTGGGCGCCTGCACCTCCATGACCCTGCGCATGTACGCCAACCACAAGGGCTGGCCCCTCCAGGGAGTCAGCGTGGAGCTAAAGCACTCCAAGGTGCACGCCGAAGATTGCGCCACCTGCGAAAGCGATACGGGCAAGATTGATCGCATCGAACGCAGCATCAAGATTGACGGCGAACTCGACGACACGCAGCGCGCAAGACTGATAGAAATCGCGGACCGTTGCCCCGTTCACCGCACCCTGGAGGGCGAGAAGGAGATCCTTACCAAGATGGTTTGACGGCGGCACTTCGTTCATTGCCTGTGGTCGATCGATCACAGACCCCTACGCGTAAGAGTGACTATCACGAGATCAAACCCCTGGGACCCCAGCAGGTTTCAATTGAGGCAAAGACAAAAACCTGGAGTCGTCTTCCATAGCGAGGAGCGTTGGTGCATGTTTAGCGAGACCTGGCCATATCAACCTGCACGGCTTCTCTAGATTGCAGCGGGGCGACCAGCGGTGCTTTGCAAGGAGTGCTGAGGAATACCAACTGGAGCGTGCCCTTCGGTCCCTGTTAAATCTCGCGCCCTGTCACATCTCGAAGCGGTCCAGATCAAGAATTGGGCCGCGTAACAACAGGCGATGAAGGAAGCACGGGAATAGTCAGAGGACGCCCTGCGGCGGCAAACTCGTGGGGCATTTAGGCGCCGCTGATCAACGCATAGGGTGCAAGCTCAGGCGCCCGCATCACACTTTTCGGAACGGTCCATGTGTTGACCAGGGCGTGTTGACCGCTTACGCAGGCGTGGCTCACCATGTCGGTCAGGCACACCCAACTCGAGAAGGGCGGAAATTCCAGATAAGAACAGCGCGCCTTATCGGCCTGGAACTCTTCATCATCCTTGAGCGTGTCGTGCATGCGTTTCATCGCACGATCGTAGGGCGAAGTATCAACGGTCAGGGCCTGGGGCAGACCGAGTTTCGCTATGCCCTTGAGCAGATACGAGAGGGAAATGCCGAGCGGGCCTTCCCGTAGTCCGCGTCTCCCCAAGGGCAAAACCCCGGCCGCTAGGCCGTACTGCTCGAGCAGCTCGGGAAACAGCCCCGCGGACTTCCACTTGCGTGATTGGGTGGGATTAATGTTTGTGAAGAAGCGCAGGGTTCGCCCGCCGTGGGTCGCTCCGCTCGCGAAGGCGTCCACATGCAACAGCTCGTTTGACGAGTGCCGGG